>CACPJY010000040.1 GCA_902634405.1 uncultured Synechococcaceae cyanobacterium | reverse complement strand
TCCCAATACAATATGGGACCCTCTACTTACTAGGAGACGCGACTCAACATTAGGGTCTACCATTTGTCGAATCTTATCTGCCTTAATGCCGGTAGCATTTACTATGACTTTTGCAGACCAGTACTCCTGATGCCCAGAATAATCTTGGCTAACTGCTCCACAAAGCTTCCCGTTAATTCCTTTCTTAAGGTCGACAACTTTAGTATGATTTTTTATAATGGCGCCACTCTGCTCAGCTGTAAGAGCTAGTAATAGATTAAGTCTGGCATCATTGAACTGACCATCGCTATAGGCCACTCCACTATTAAACTTGCTACTTAATTGGGGCAATATCTCACTCAATTCTATCTTTGAAAGTTTTCGACTACTTCCTATAGTTTTACTTCCAGAAAGTGTGTCATAAAGACCAAGGCCAAGACGGTAATAGCTTTGCTCAAAACACCCCTTTGTTGGGAGTGCCAATTCAAGACGATGGGCAAGAAAAGGCACTTGTTCAAGCCAAAAAGCTCGTTCTAATAAAGCTTCACGTACAAGTTTAAGTTGGGCCAGGTCAAGATTCTTAAATGCAAGTTCTAAGTACCTGACTCCTCCATGAAGTAGCTTTGTACTTCGACTACTAGTTGCGCATCCAAAATCACCAGATTCCAAAAGCGCAACTCGAAGGCCTCGCCGTGTTGCTTCGTATGCCACACTTGCACCTGTAGCGCCAGCCCCAATAATTAACAGGTCAACATTATTTTGGCTCATACCAATTAAGACTCCTTTTAACTGCATCGTTCCATTTAGTTCGCCAATGTAGCCGCTCCTCCTCGTCGATGGTAGGGTTGAAAATAGCCGCATTATTAGAGTCGTTGGGCAATAGTTCTTTTAGATCTTGAATAATTTCGGCTTGTAGACTGGCTAATAAAGCAACACCCCTTGCAGTACTCTCTAGATTCTTCGGACGTCTAACATTCAACCCTGTGCTATTTGCTTGCGCTTGGAGTA
Organism: uncultured Synechococcaceae cyanobacterium; assembly: GCA_902634405.1. Classification (GTDB taxonomy): domain Bacteria; phylum Cyanobacteriota; class Cyanobacteriia; order PCC-6307; family Cyanobiaceae; genus CACPJY01. The sequence continues at coordinate 1,067 of CACPJY010000040.1, read as the reverse complement.
ATGGGGTCGATGCTGATGCTCCACCGTCTACGGCTAAAACATTAAGTTTGTGTCCTAGAGAATCTTCTGCGAGTTCAACCAAAGTGGCTACAGATAGAGCAATTCCATTTAAGGCTGCTCTCGCAATGTGTCCACGCTGACTATCTCGAGTTATCCCAATTATTAATCCTCTAGAATTTGGATCCCAGTGAGGAGTCCCCCATCCAGTAAAAGCTGGCACAAGCATTATGCCTCCAGAGTCTTGTACACCTTCTGCAAGCAGATTTATTTCGTTGGAGTCTTTGATGATCCCTAACCCGTCTCGTAACCACTGGACAACTGTACCCGCATTGAAAAGGCTTCCTTCTAGGCAATACGTAGGATGACCTTTCTCGTCAGTCCAGCCAAGTGTGCTCAATAACCCTGCATCTGATCGCTTTATTTCGCTACCAGTATTGACTACTAAAAATGCTCCAGTGCCATAAGTACATTTGGCTTGCCCGGGGTTTAGGCAAAGTTGACCTAATGTTGCAGCTTGTTGATCTCCAAGCATTGCTTGGATTTCAACCCCTGCAAAAGGACAGTTTGCTTTAATTGAACCAAAATTACCGCGACAAGGGACCAGCTCTGGTAGTGAACTTAAAGGAATCCCTACTGTTTCGCAGAAGGGCTCAACCCATTGCCGCTCTTCAAGATCCATAAGCAGAGTTCGACTTGCATTGCTCATGTCTGAGTAATGATTCTGAGTGGAAGTTAGGTTCCATAAGAGCCAACTTTCTACTGTGCCAAAACAAAGATCATTTTTAGCAAGAGCTGATTTAGCAGAAGGTTCATTCTCTAGTAGCCATTTAATCTTACTTGCGCTGAAATAAGGGTCTAGAAGCAGTCCTGTGCGAGATTTCCAGTTTTCTTCAAGCCCTTGACGTTTCCATTGAGAACATATCTGACTAGTACGACCGTCTTGCCAAACCAATGCAGGCCCGCAAGGCTCTCCCGTGCTCCTTTCCCACAAAATTGTTGTTTCTCTTTGATTGGTTATGCCACAACTTGCTATGGAACTTAAGTCTTCTGGAGGGATCTTGCTCTCA
>CACPJY010000039.1 GCA_902634405.1 uncultured Synechococcaceae cyanobacterium | reverse complement strand
TAGGGACTTTTTCATGTCTCCATCTGAAGCTGTTTCATATGGTCTGATTGATAGTGTTTTAGATAAGCGACCAATAAGATCACTTGGCAATAAGTAATCTGTTTACAAATTAATCTACATATATAATTTATTAGTTAAATAGCTGATATTGTTCTATCTTTTTCTGGTATTTCTGTAAATTTAGACAATATTTTTCTAAATTCATCTCCATCTAAGTTTTCCTTCTCTACTAGGACCTCTACAAGAATATCAATTGCATCTCTATGTTGTTTGATGATTTCAACAGTTTCTGCATAACAACTCTTTACCATCTCTCTTACTGCTTCATCTATTTGTCTTGAGATTGCGTCGGATATATCACTTCTTGTCATCCAATCTCTACCAAGAAAAACTTCTTGGTTACCGTTTTCCAGTGACATTGGCCCCAAATTGCTCATTCCGAATCTTGTGACCATTTGCCTTGCCATTGAGGCGACTTGTTGTATATCTCCACCTGCTCCAGTGGTTACCTCTGCATGTCCAAATACGACATCTTCTGCAGCTCTTCCACCAAGTGCACCCATGATTCTTGCTTTTAGTTGTGAACGGGTGATGAGGGTTTGATCGTCATCTGGGGAAAACCATGTAAGGCCTTTTGCTTGACCTCTTGGGATTAGTGTGACTTTCTGAACAGGGTCATGAGCTTTTACTACTGATCCAATGATTGCATGACCAACTTCATGATAGGCAATCAGCCTTTTGCTGCGTCCATCAGTTAAGGGTTGACCTTCCATACCAGCAATAATTCTGTCAACTGCATCATCGATTTCTGTTATCGAAATTGCATTTTTTCTTCTTCTTGCTGTAAGAATCGCAGCCTCATTTAGTAGATTTGCTAAATCTGCACCTGTAAATCCAGGAGTTCTTCTAGCAATGTTTTCTAGAGAAAGATTTGACTCTAATTTCTTATTTCGGGAGTGAACTTTAAGAATTGATAATCTTCCTTTTATATCTGGTGCATCTACTGTTACTTGTCTATCAAATCTGCCAGGCCTCATTAATGCTGAGTCAAGAACATCTGGTCTGTTTGTTGCTGCAATTATAATTATTCCACTATTTTCTTCAAAGCCATCCATTTCGGTTAGTAATTGATTCAACGTTTGCTCCCTCTCATCATTACCCCCACCTATTCCTGCACCTCTCTGCCTACCAACTGCGTCAATTTCATCTATAAAAATTAAACAAGGATTGTTTTCTTTTGCTCTTTTAAATAAATCTCTTACTCTACTTGCTCCGACTCCCACGAACATTTCTACAAATTCCGAACCAGAAAGTGAAAAGAAGGGTACCCCAGCTTCGCCTGCAATTGCTTTGGCAAGAAGAGTTTTCCCTGTGCCAGGAGGTCCAACTAGAAGAACTCCTTTAGGTATTTGAGCTCCTACTGATGTGAACCTTTCTGGCTGTTTTAGGAATGTAACTACTTCTTCTAGATCTTGTTTTGCTTCTTCTACTCCTGCAACATCGTCAAACTTCACTCCTGTTTCTGCCTCCATGGCAAACCTTGCTTTTGTTTTGCCAAACTGCATTGCCTGACCAGGTCCACCTGGCATACCACTAGATCTTCTTGCTAAAAGAATTAATCCACCGATTAAAATGAGGGGAAATAGGAGATTTCCTAATACTCCTAATCCTGGAGGTGCAGTTTTAGATGGATGAACATCGAAGCTAATCCCTTCATCCTTTAGTGAATCAATCAGTTCTGGAGTTAATCCAGGTAAATCAACACGTAGCCTTTCAACACGGTTGTCGAGATCAGGATCTATTGCTTCTACAACTGCACTCCTGCCACCTGAATAGATGTCTACCGCGGTTACTCTTCCAGAATTAATATAATCCAGGAATCTTCCATAACTCATTCGTGATACAGCTGTATTCCTGGGCGAGATGATTGCTGTCCTCGAACTGCTTGATTCGAGGTTATTCAGCTGACTATTGCCTGTACCAAGCACTTGCCAAGTAAGAAAAGCAACCATTCCTATAGGAACTAACCAAAGAGCAATAACTCGCCAACGCTTGTTCATGTACTAAGAGAATTCCTCCATAC
>CACPJY010000038.1 GCA_902634405.1 uncultured Synechococcaceae cyanobacterium | reverse complement strand
TAGAAAATCAAACGAAAGGTGTTAACCCTCATGATCAACTTAATGATCCCTTTTCTAGTGCAAATATCTTACAGGCTCACGTAGATGAAGGGTTGAAACTGGCAAAGAAATACCGTCTGCCATCTCTAATTGCAGACTTTATTCCTGAACATCAAGGCACATTAAAAATGGGCTATTTCTTACATAAGGCTAGAGAAAAAGATGAATTAATACCAGAAGAAAGATTTCGCTACAAAGGACCGAAACCTAGATCAAAGGAAACAGCTATTTTAATGCTTGCAGATGGTTGTGAAGCTTGTCTAAGGGCTCTTGATCCTTCAACAAATGATAATCAAGCACGGCAAGCAGTTGTCAGTATAATTAGATCTAGACAGAAAGATGGACAACTTTCCAATAGCACTCTTTCTAGATCAGAAGCAGAACTAGTTGCTGATGCTTTTGTAAAAGTATGGAAACGGATTAGGCATAGAAGAATCCCTTACCCAATAAATTTTAGAAGTACATTTTCTGCATAAAATCCTTTACCGAATTTCCTAGGGTTTTATAATATAGCTTGCTTTTTAGTACTAGATAAATGATAGATATGTTCTTTATAATCTTCTGTTTTTCCTATGTGATGGTCTACACCAGTAAATCAAAGCAACGAGATTACTTAATCCCATCATTAATGAAAGGTTCGAAATAAATTCATTTTCTTTAAGAACGATTGATCTTATAATTGCATATGATAACGATGAAGAAACGACCATTGAAATAGAAATAATGGCAAGTATTACTCCCCACTTTTTGTCAGCAAGTAACCCTGCTGAAGCGACAATTCCTACTATTGCTGCAGGCCAAGCGATGCTAAAGGCAAGACTTACATTTAATGTTTGCAGAGGTGCCCCTCCGAAAGCAACAATGCCAATAATCGGGAGCGAGGAGACGTTGGCAAGTAATCCAAGCCAAGTCATCAACCAATAGCCTTGAACTCTTTTGGTCATATTTTTAGGTAGGTTGGTTTAGGAAGACCGCGCATGGATCATTAGAAGTAATTAGCAGTTGATTCTTAAGCTATTAAAAGCTTTTTCTATAGGCATACTTTTAGCAGATATCAACTTTAAAATTGTGATTTTACACGAATTTTTTATCTTTTTGATCAGATAAAGCCTTAAGAACTTTAGGCACTTTTTCTTCAAAGGATTGCTGCCGATCAGTTCTAGTATTCAGTTTTACTGTCGAGAAAATTCTTAGAACCCCTTTGCTATGAATTTGTTCATGACATCTTTTAATGCATGTGAGAACCTCGTCCCAGTCTCCTTCAATTGCAGTTCCATTAGGAAGAAGTTGATGTTTAAGGCCTGTTTCTTCAATTATCTCTTGACATATTGCTATATACGGTGAGAGTGAAACACCTACACCAATTGGAATAATACATAAGTCTATGGTTACCCACATGTGTTTTTTTGCTGATTAGCTTTAAGTGTTAATACCTTTGTTCAAGATCCAGACAGTTCGCTGGGTACCGAACTGTTCTCCAGGATCCACTGTGGGTCATAACTTCTACACCTATTGCCCTTTCGGATAGGGAACAACCCAGGCCTTGGCCATTGCACCAGCTTTGTGCTGCCATTAGTGCTGCTTCTATAGATTCATAAGGTGCGTCTAAAACTGGATGCGGCGAACCATCTAGTGCTGCCAACCGATAAATTTTTTTGTGCAGATCCATCTATGTCCGATTCTCTAACTGTCTGTAATCATCTCACGTCTGGGCTGTCTTGCCAATCAGAAAAATAACCCAATTATGACTTTGGCTATAGGTAAAAAGGACTATAGGATTGGTTGATTCGCTTGATTTATAAGGTCTTTCTGAGGGTGTATTGATTTGTTTTTTTGACCTGCAATTAAACGATTCAAGGCGTTTATAAATGCTTGTGCTGCCGCTACTACAACATCTGTATCTGCCGAATGACCCGAATATAGTTTTCCATCTCTCCGAAGTCGAATAGTAACTTCACCCATAGCATCAATCCCTTCGGTAACCGATTTAACAGAAAATTCGATGAGTTCATTTGGTTCTTCGGCTAGATGATTAAGCGCTCTGCATACTGCATCTACCGGTCCAGTACCTACAGATGCATAGGTTCGATCTATTCCATCTTGATCAGCTAATGTCACTGTTGCTGTTGGCTTGAGACTGCTGCCGCAGCTCACTTGTACTTGTCGTAGTTGATATTTTGCTTCTGGTTGTTGGACCTGTTCGCTAACTATTGCTTCTAGGTCTCTATCAGTAATATCTCTTTTTCTATCGGCTAATTCTTTGAACCTTGTAAAAGCTTCATTTAA
>CACPJY010000037.1 GCA_902634405.1 uncultured Synechococcaceae cyanobacterium | reverse complement strand
ATCAACAAGATGTGCTACAGGCATTTTTTGCTCCATAAGTACGTCGTAGCCAACTACCCCCAATTGAGCTTGCCCAAAAGCCACATAAACTGGTACATCTCCATTCCGAACCAAAAGAGCTCTTGCACGACCACAATTTGAAGGCACCATAAGCTGCCTGTTATCAGGATCGAGAACCGCAGAAAAATCAAGGCCTGCAGCTGCAAAACGAGCCACAGAGTCCTTTAGTAAAGCTCCCTTAGCAAGGGCGACTGTAATCATGGAATTATTATTCAGCTTAGACTTTAACGATGACATTGCATATTTCAGATAGTGCCAAGCATAAAGTTTGGGCTATACCTGTCCTTCAAGACAACATTATCTGGGTCTGGACACTGGGTAAAGAAGCTGTGGTAATTGACCCTGGGTTATGCGAACCCGTTGAAGCTTGGCTAAAGGATAGAGCTTTAAAGTTAAATTCAGTTCTACAGACCCATCATCACTCTGATCATATCGGGGGAACACAAGAGCTTTTAAAACATTGGCCTAAAGCCGAAGTCATTGCTTCAGAAAAGGATATAGATAGAATCCCCTTCCAAACAATCTCAGTAAGACCAGGCGATGAAATTAATCTTCTAAATAGGAAAATCCAAGTAATTGATGTTTCAGGCCATACCAGTGCTCACCTAGCCTATTATCTCCCTAAAGGCGCTTCATTCGAGGACAGCTCTTATCTTTTTTGTGGAGACGCTTTATTTGCGGGAGGGTGTGGAAGGATATTCGAAGGCTCTGCACAAGATATGTTTTCAGCCTTAAATCGAATTTCCACCCTTCCCAAAGAAACAGAGATATTTTGTGCCCATGAATACACAGAAGCCAATCTAACTTGGGCCGCTAGTATTAAACCAGGTGATGCAAATATCCAAGAACGACTTAAGCAGGTGAAAGAGAGAAAAAAGAATGGAGAGCTTACATTGCCAACCAATTTAGCAATCGAACAATCCACAAATCTATTCCTTAGAGCTAAATCTATTGAAGAATTTGCAAGTTTAAGAACAAATAAAGACCTCTGGAAAAACAACTATTAATTAATCAATTTAGGGAGCTTAATCCATAACAACAGCAGATTGAGGGCCTAAATACATTAAGGTTGATTCGAACCTGCCAACTTTCCAAAAACATTCTCTAGTAGATTTCTTGATCTTAAAAGAAGATCTTCTACTACGATTAATCCAAATATTAATTAATATTTTGTCTTCATGAACCCCCTCATGAAAACCCGAAAAAGATGCATGCAAGACATCTTTCCCAATTGGCTCCCAACTTAACCCTTTCTGAAAAACTTCTAAGTAAACATTTCGCAAATCAGCTAAGGACTTAATAAATAGCTCTAAATCTGGAAAGTTTTTTTCTTTCCAAGGGAAAGTCTCTCTACAAAGGGGGTCCTTCCCACCACAAAGCCCAACCTCAGTTCCATAATAAATACAAGGTGCACCTGGTTGCAGAAATAAAAGGAAAAGAGCTAACTTAAGCGCATTAATATCTTCGCAAAGTGTATATAACGCTCTAGGAACATCATGACTATCTAATAAATTCATTTGACTCTTATTTATCTCTGATCGATACCAACTAAATGTCGATTGAAGGACATCAATAAAGCCATCTGAGTCAATTTTCTTAATGGGATAAAGAGGGTTGGAGTTTCCACTTCGAAGTCGGCTACCCCCTACCCAGCTAAGTGTGCTCCAACCAATGCGATAGTTCATGACTCCATCAAATTGATCTCCCTCTAACCAAGACTTTGCACAACCCCAAACCTCCCCCAAAATCCAAGCCTGAGGGTTTTGCTTTTTGACAACCTGCCTGAATTCCAGCCAAAAATCACTCGGGACCTCTTCAGGAACATCTAGTCGCCACCCATCAATTCCTTTCTCAAGCCAATAACTTGCTACCGAAAGTAAATATTCCCTGACTGGTCTATGAGAATGGTTGAACTTTGGGAGTGCTGGGTCATTCCACCAACACTCATAACCACAATCAGTACCAACTCTTGAGTAAGGCCTTAAAGGCCATTTGTAAACCTTAAACCAATCAAGGTAAGGAGAATCTTTTCCATTTTCCAAAAGATTATGAAATGGCCAGAAACCCCTACCGCAATGATTGAAAACACCATCTAAAACTATACGCATTCCTCTACTATGCAAAGCCTCAATGAGCGCTTCCAATGAAGCATCTCCTCCAAGAATTGGGTCAACTCTGAAATAATCAAATGTGTGGTACCTATGATTAGCAGGAGAAGTGAAAATGGGCGTCAAATAAATACAGTCAACCCCCATGTTTTGAAGGTAATCGAGCTTTTCAATGACTCCATAAAGGTCTCCGCCATGAAAGCCTTGCTGTTCTGGAGCACTCTCCCAAGGCTTTAATCGCAATTGCCGAGCAATATCAACAAGACCACTTGAGTGAAACCGGTCAGGAAAGATTTGATAAATAAACGCACTAGAAACCCACTCAGGTGGTTTGCAAAGGTTATTTGTTTTAAGCATCCCTGTTTGCATAAATCATTTTCACGGCTAGCACTAGGAAAACTACAGTCAAATGGTTAAGCACCCTCTTATTCTGGCCCTCGATCAAGGAACAAGCAGTTCTAGAGC
>CACPJY010000036.1 GCA_902634405.1 uncultured Synechococcaceae cyanobacterium | reverse complement strand
TTGGAAAGGAGAATCGGAGCCATAGGACGTAAAATTAGTAAGAGATAGTAACTCGTTGGATATCCTACCAAAAGAACTGAAAGAGTAAACTGGATGTTGAGACCTCTTAGAATCGATATGTAATCTAGCTGTTTCCGACAAAAGGCCCATCTTAGATTGGGTATCTTCTAAAGAAAAATAGCCCTCTTTAATTACATCAAAATTAAAAGTAGGGAAAATTAAGTTGCCATCAGGATTCATATATAGTAGTAATGAATCTAGAATTTCTGAAGGGGTAATATTGATATTATTTTTTAAGCAATATCGTATAATAGGTCGTATATTAGAGTGGATTAAAATTGTATCGGACGGATCTATATTGAGATCAGACCATAGATTTGATAATAGTGAACTAACGTTATTTGAAAAAAGCATAAGAAAGATAAGTTATAGCATTAATCGTTGGAAGACTAAATAGAATTAAAATTGATACTAAGGGTGATTAAACGCTTTACATTATAGAACATACAGAAATGGAATTAAATTTTAGCAAACTCTCTCTAAAATAGATATATTGCTTGATTTTTGTGATAAAATATTTGTATGAGTAAAATCAATATCACATATATTTCTCATGCTTGTTTGCTTATCGATATAGGAGGAGTTACTATACTTACTGACCCATGGATGATAGGTCCATGCTGGGGTGGTAATCTCTGGTTGTATCCACCACCTAAGATATCGCCTAAAGAAATTAATAATATAGACTATATTTATATATCACATGCTCATGAAGATCATCTGCATGCTGAAACATTAGATTCTATAGATTCAAATGTAAAATCTACTGCCATAACGATAGTTCCTAAATTTGAAAAATCATACTTTATTAAATCGTTATTGGCAAATGGATTAAATAACATCAAGTCACTCAAAAATGGAGAGGAAATACAAATTCATGAAAATCTACACTTAACCATGTATATTAATGATCTAGGAGATGATGATTCATCGTTACTAATAGAGACAGAAAAAGAAAATATATTTCTGCAGTCAGATAATTTGATGTCTAAAAATCTGGCTAAAGATATTAGTCAAAAGTGTAAAATAGATTTAGCATTTATAATGACTACTCGTACGGGAGTATTTCCTGGCTTTTACGATTATGATCCAGAAGTTCTACTGCGCCTAGCGAAAGAAAAATCATATAGATCCTATGACATGGCAATAGATTTAATCAAGCAATTGAAAGCCAAGCATGTAATCCCTTACGCTTGTGACTTGTGTTACTTAGGAGATTTGTATTATATTAATGAATTTCACAGAAGATCTAAAAGGGATTTCGTAGACTACTACCTTACTAAAGGTCTTGATTCTTATCCTTATTTAATGGGACCAGGAGATATCATAGGTGTTGGGGAAGGAGAAATACGATATGAAATTAGCCATGATCATGATTTTAATGGGAAAGATTTAGCTCTCTATGCATATCAAAACCGACATAAAGTTAAAAGATATTCTGCAATAGAGAGAATGTATATGGAAAACGAGCTTGATAATGATATAGACAAGTTTATCGAAAAATTTAATATTGCATCAAAGAAATGGAATGGTGATGAATACATCGTTAACTGGCGAATAGAAAGTATAAAACTAGGGCAAATTAATTTAATTCACAATTTGCCAGATAGGATGGTAAGAAATTGTTCAAAGCTAAGAAAATATGATCTAGAAATAGTTGTAGACGCATGCAGAATCCAACGTCTGGTAAGAGGAGATTACAAGATGGGGATACTTACACTTCAGAATGGATCTATTTGTTGTAAAAGGCAGAATGAAACAATAGATGATAATGAAATTGAGTTCTGGACTTGGGCATCACTCCATACTAGGTTTAACGTAGAAAGTTAAATATCAGGAGTTGAGGAGATTATTAGTAGATTGGTAATTATGATTAAGGAAAAAGTCGATATAATTAGGTTAAAATTGAGGGTTTAGCTGAATTCCATCTTAGAGTATATTCGTCGGGATTTAAACTATCCATGTCATCCTTAGCGGTTAAATAATAAGTACAATGCTTACAGGCTTCAATTTGATGCTTTGTTCTATTTAAATGATGCATTTGGATATTAAATAGTTCGTCTCCCCACCAAATTTCTTCAATTGTCTGAGTTCTCAAGGTTCCAATTTTTACTTTTTGATTCCAATCTATACAGCAGGCGGAAACAGAAAGATCAGAGTGAACAATAAAGTGATAAAAAGGTAATGGGCATACATATTTTTTGTTGGAGTAAAATTTTGTTTGTAAAAGATTTTCCTTGGATACTCCAGAAGCAGAGCTGAAAGTATCACCTTTATCGTTCCAATTTTGTAGGGGGTCTATAACCGTATTGTCAGCTACGCCTTGAAACATACGGGTAAATTCTTTGTTATGAGCCTCTTGTGGCGATTCTATTGTTTTGGCAAATACATAAGGTGTATTGTAACCATTACAGTCTCTAAATTGTACAAGTCCTTTAATATTAGAACGGATAGTTTCGAGCGTAAAATTTCTTTGTGTATTAGCTAATTGGGTCTCATTATTATGGCCAAAAATAGAGATTCTAAGGAGATCCAGTCCAGATTCACATACCTGTTCATACTTTTCTTTAGATAGGAGTGAACCATTAGTAGAGAGGTCGAATCTAGTATTAGGTAATCTGCTTTTTCCATATTTAATCATCT
>CACPJY010000035.1 GCA_902634405.1 uncultured Synechococcaceae cyanobacterium | reverse complement strand
ACAGTTGAGAGTAAATGCAAGATTGGCTTTGAAGGCTATAAATCGTTTTCCTATATGTGAGGCTGAAGATTTATTGAAAGCTGTGAATGAATTTGAGCGAGGATCCAATCCAGCAACAGAGCGCTTGACTTGAGGAGAGCTAGAAATTTAGTCTAATTGTTTGCCTTTTTAGTCAGTATCAAGCTGGGATCTATAAGTTGATCAAACTGTTCTTCACTTATATATTTAAGTTCTAAATTTGCTTCTCTAAGTGTTATTCCATTTTGGTATGCGAGTTTGGCAATCCTACTTGCTTTCTCATACCCAATCACAGGTGTTAATGCCGTTACAAGCATTAGCGAGTTTTCAACATGTTTCTTTATTTTCTTGAGGTTAGGTTGCATGTCCTTAATCATTAGAGTCCTGCAACTATTAATTGCATCATGAAGTAATTGGATGCTGTAGAGAAGATTAAACCCAATAAGAGGCTTATAAGAATTCATTTGTAGATGCCCTCCAGAGCCGGCAATAGAAACTGCTGTATCGAGCCCGATCACCTGTGTGCAAACCATTGCCATTGCTTCACATTGAGAGGGGTTAATCTTCCCAGGCATTATTGAGCTTCCAGGCTCATTTGCTGGAAGGTACAGTTCTGCTATCCCTGCTCTGGGTCCGCATGAAAGTAGACGAATATCATTGACTATTTTAAGAAGAGAAACGGACAGCATTTTTAGCTGAGACATTGTATTCACTAAACCATCATGACTGGCCATAATTGCAAACTTATTTGGAGCAGATGTAAAAGGAAGGTGTGTTAAATGTGCAATCTCTAAAGCTGCTTTTTTACTAAATGATTTAGGTGCGTTTTGACCAGTTCCTATTGCAGTTCCTCCTAAAGGAAGTGGATATAGTTCTTCAAGGCTTGCTTCAATCCGATCTTGCGCCATTAAGAGTTGATCTTTCCAAGCAGATACTTCTTGTCCAAGGGTCATTGGAACGGCATCCTGAAGATGAGTCCTTCCAATTTTGATAACTTCACTCCAATCGTTGCTCTTCTGAGTAAGAGTTTTAACTAGTCTTCCCATCTCTGGAAGAAGATCTTTTTTAATTTTTTGGATTGCTGCGATATGTATAGCTGATGGGAATATGTCATTTGTTGATTGAGAACGATTGACATCATCATTTGGGTGAACTGGTTTATGACTACCTAGGTACTCCCCATTCAATTTTGATGCGATATTGCTTATTACTTCGTTGACATTCATGTTTGTATGTGTTCCACTACCTGTTTGCCACACTCTCAATGGAAATTGATCATCATGAATACCCTCTGTGATTTCAATAGCAGCCTTTACTATTACATCTCTTTTACTTTTATCTAGGGCACCAAGTTGATAGTTGACTTTTGCAGAGGCAATCTTGATAAGAGCTAATGCATAAATTAATTCAAGGGGGACTCTGTCTTGACCAATGGCAAAATTCTCTAGTGATCTTTGGGTTTGAGCACCCCATAGAACACCTTCTGGAACCTCGATCGTTCCAAGAGTATCTTGTTCAATGCGCATGAGTTCTTTCATGAATTCATGAGTTAGCCAAAGGAGAAATCTGACTTAGTTTGTATCGTATTTTTATTTAAAGCAATGTGTCCTATAACTTTAGAGGTCTAAGCGTTCCCATATTTCGTTCAAATTTTGCTCATGAATCTCTGTACTGAAGCATTTACCGATCTCTTCAGCCGTTAGCATTTTTTGAACCTGAAGGTCATTTTCTATATTTTTACGGAAGTTTCCTCCCTCTGAGTTCCACGCCGCGTGAGCATTGTGTTGAACAACTTGGTAGGCATCTTCTCTAGTCATGCCACTTTCAACCAGTGATAAAAGAACTCTTTGGCTAAAAACTACTCCACCATATATGTTCATATTCCTGAGCATGTTAGCTGGGTAAACCCCTAACCCTTCTATCACTTCAGTCATTTCTCTGAGCATGAAATGGAGAGTTGATGAGCAATCTGGGAGCATCATTCGCTCAATCGAACTGTGGCTGATATCTCTTTCATGCCAAAGGACGACATTCTCTAAGGCGGCCACTACATAACTTCGCAGTACTCTTGAAAGTCCACTTATGCGCTCGCTTCGTATTGGGTTTCTTTTATGAGGCATTGCAGAACTGCCTTTTTGTCCTTTCAAAAAACTTTCTTCAACTTCAAGCACATCAGTCCTTTGGAGATTGCGGATTTCCGTGGCAAACCTATCTAATGAGGCGCCTACTAAAGCGAGTGTCTGCACATAATCTGCGTGTCTATCTCTTGAAATGACTTGGGTACTTGCAGTGTCAGGAGTAAGACCCAGAATTTGGCATGTAAGCTTTTCAACCTCTGGATCAGTATTGGCGTATGTTCCCATTGCCCCACTGATCTGCCCGACAGAAATATCTTGTTGAAGTCTATTTAGGCGCTTTTTATTCCTAATTGTTTCTGCTAACCAGCCTGCAAGCTTAAAGCCCAAGGTAATTGGTTCCCCATGTATTGCATGAGAACGACCAATCATTACTGTTGATTTGTGCCTCTTCGCTAAAGAATGAATAGTCTTTTCAAGGTTATTGATCTCCTTGCATAACAATTCAATCGATGCTTTTAATTGCAGTGCAAGGCCAGTATCTAGAACATCACTGCTGGTCATGCCTACGTGAATAAATCGTCCAGCATCTCCAACATTCTCATTCAGGTTGGTCAGAAAAGCGATCACATCGTGCTTTACTTCTGACTCGATTTGGAGAATTCTTTGAGGGTCAAAATTTGCTTTTTTTCTTATGACCTGAATTGCTTCGATGGGGATTTTCCCCAATTGGTGATTTG
>CACPJY010000034.1 GCA_902634405.1 uncultured Synechococcaceae cyanobacterium | reverse complement strand
ATTGACGATATATTAGATGTAACTGCTAGTAGTGAAGTTCTAGGAAAAACTGCTGGTAAGGATCTTGTAGCAGACAAGACAACATATCCAAAACTCTTAGGTTTAGAAAAGTCTCGAGAGAAAGCTAACCAATTAATTAAATTAGCAAAGTCTGCTCTAGATCCCTGGAAAGAAAGATCTGCACCACTTCTTTCTCTTGCTGACTACATCACTAATCGAGATAGATGAATTTAACAGCCTCTGAAGTGAGTAAATCAATCGAGTTACTAGATAATGCAGTTTTAGCATGGGGCCTAGCGGCTTGTGGATTCGCACAGCTTTCAAAACTTGTTGTAGAGATAATTCAATTCAAAAGATGGAGACCAAGTGTTCTAATTGAAACAGGAGGAATGCCATCCAGTCATGCAGCGTTGATGACAGGAACTGCCGCTGGGATTGGATGGGAAATAGGTTTTAACGATCCAGTTTTTGCAATGTCCGCAACAATTGCTTTTGTCGTTATGTACGACGCCAGTGGCATAAGAAGAGAAGCTGGAATTACAGCCTCTCAAGTAAATAAAATACCAGAAAAAATCTGGGAATTACCACCTTCAAAACCATTAAAGGAAAATTTAGGGCACACAAGAATTCAAGTCTTAATAGGAAGTCTGATAGGGCCAGCAATAGCTCTTCCAGGTATAGTTTTCATAGGCTCACCTCTTAACCTATTAAACATTATTACCACTAATTTGAATTAGGGGGATATCAATCAAGTGAGTAGAGAGTTAACATCTGACCAAAAAAAAGCCGAAGAAGTTTTTAAGAATTGGCTTACAGACAATAAAAAAAGAACTACCTTCTTATTAAGTGGCTATGCAGGCAGTGGTAAAACCTATCTATCAACTAGGCTACTTGAAATAGTAGACGAGCTATCACTATGTTGGACAGCAGTCGCACCAACGCACAAAGCAGTTGGTGTAATTAGAAATTTTCTGTACACAGAGAATATAAGACCAACATGGCATCCATCTACAATTCATCGATTACTAAGATTGAAAGTGAAAAGGAAAGGTGATATTGAAGAATGTAAGGAGACAGATCTAACATCACAAGCTCTTGATCAACTAGATCTTGTTTTAGTAGATGAAGCCTCAATGATAGATAGTAATCTACTGTCGATCACTTTGTCCTGTGCAAATAAATCAGGCACTAGATTAGTTTTTGTAGGAGATTCAGCACAACTTCCACCAATAGGTGAAAGTAAAAGTCCTATATTTACTATGAAAAATGTTGTCACAGCTGAGCTTAATCAAGTAGTAAGACATAGAGGACCTGTTTTACTCTTAGCGAATCATTTCAGAGAAGGTACATTGCCTTGCGAAACACCACCCTGCTTACCACTAATAAAGACAAATCAAGGTCATGTCGGTTTTTTAGAAAGGGATAAGTGGTTAAAGAAAGTTCAAGAGGCACTTCAATCATGTTCAACAAGTAACAACCCAAATCTAGTGAGGATACTTTGTTACACAAATAAAACACTAGAAAACTTGGTTCCTTATGCGAGGAGAGCCCTACATGGCGACATGGCAGACCATCTACCTGTACTGCCCGGTGAAGTACTAATGAGTCGCAAAATAGTTATGTCTGCGGCCTCTATTGACGGAGCTGATGGAGAAGAGCCTGATATATTATTGAACTCTAATAGAGAGTTAATAGTTGAGGATACGAAGCCGACCAGATTAGATCTTTCAGAGTTTAATTTAGAAAAAGATGAAAATTGGTCAATTCCAATAATTGATACTTATATAATTAATGCTCGATCAGACGAATTAAAACTAAAGATCAGAATTCTCCCACCAGCCAATTCCGAACCTAGAAAACTAATTCATGAAACACTAGATAGATTAAGATTCAAAGCAAAAAGTCTAGAGAAAAATAAAGCAAGATCTACTTGGAAAAAATATTTTTTGATAAGAGATTCCTTTGCTGAACTAGGACCTGCTGCTGTACTAACTATTCACAGGAGTCAAGGAAGTACATTTAAAGAAGTTTTTATAGCATCAGATGTTTTCCAAGCTAAAGATGAAAATCTTCGCAAGAAATTGATCTACGTTGCTGTGAGTCGAGCGAAAGAAGGAGTTTGGCTAATTAGCAAAAAAAATGATGGATATATAACAAAAATTTGGGAATCAAGATTGAGAGAACGATAAGTTAATAGTTGAGAATTTTATAAATATAAGAAGAAGTTATCATGAGAAAATATTTAATTGGAATGCAAGGAAATAGCATTCCGCCATCTCAGTGCGATTTTAGGATTACTAGGCCAATGTAAATGAATCCAGCTGGCATGGAAAAGATTAGTAGCCCAACCTTCTTTCTTATGATCAATTGCCCAACCAGATGAAGTCCAAGGATTAGTAAAATAGAAATTTTTATTATTAACAGTTGAAACTAGATTTCTCTCGATATTCTCACATATTGGAGTTAAATTCCATCTATGAAATTCATGACCTGTGTAAGACTCTTGTTTCTTAATTAAAAGCGAGTCTTGTATACCCTTTAATTTCCTATAGCCTATACTTAAAGAAGACTTCTTAGCCTGAAATGGCAAAACACCAGCCATAGGGTGTAAATTTCCGTTTAAGTCTTGAAGAGAATTTCCAAATAAAAGCATACCTCCACATTCTGCATAAATAGGAATTCTCCCTATGGCATTTTTAATTGAAGAAAGAGCTCTTTTATTCGAAGAAAGTTCAGCTGAATATTGTTCTGGGAAACCTCCTGGGATAATTAAACCGTTCATACCATTGGGTAGAGGTTTATCTTCTAGGGGACTCCAATCAAATAAAACCATTCCCAGAGACTCTAAAAACTCTTTTGTTTCAGGGTAAAGAAAATGAAATGCCTGATCATTAGCAATAGCAATATTAAATTTGCTACATGAATAGTCTTCATTATTAGAAACTTGAAAAAGAGGTTTAATGGACGTTTTATGAAAACATGGAGAAGATAAAAGGGATCTAAAAGATTGAATATCGAGATAGGATTCTGCAAAGTTAGACCATTCATTTCTTCTTAATTCGAGAGGCTGCTCATGAGCAGGTGCAAGACCAAGATGCCTATAAGGCAAAGTAAGCTGATTTAAAACAGGTAAACATCCAAGAACCTTAATATTCATATTCTCTAGTACTTCTACTAATAATTTTTTATGACGTTTTGAACTAACTCGGTTAAGAACTACTCCAGCAAATTTAATTTTACGGTCATAATTAATAAAACCATTCACAAGAGCTGCAATAGAAGATGCTTGCTTGGATCCGTCTACTAAAAGTACAACTGGAAGTTTAAGAATACGAGCAACTTCAGCTGTGCTTCCTTGTTGAGTTGGTCCAATACCATCGTATAAGCCCATAACACCTTCAACTAAAGAAAAATCTGTAGATTGGCTAAAAAAAGTAAAACAATCTTGGACCCAATTATGTCCACATAAGACTGTATCTAAATTACGACAAGGGATTCTAGAAATTTGTGATAGTTGTTGTGGGTCAAGGTAGTCAGGGCCTATTTTAAATGTTTGAATGCTTAGGCCTCTATCAACTGCCCATGCTGATAAGATCAAGCTAAGAATAGTTTTTCCACTATCACTATTAGGAGCAGCTATAACGCATGCCATTAGATTAACAAAATTAAAATTAACTTTCTACTTACGCTCATTAAACTGCTTAAGTAGTTTAATTGCAATTGGAACAGCAGATAAAAGGAGAGGACTGGTTGATCCTCTGCAACTACCAAGTAAACGTGCTACATCATCTTCTACAGAAGTCCCCTGAGCTGGAACCATCTCTTCTAAAAGCTCCATACTCGCCATACCACCTGCTTCTAATCTCATGCATTCACCTGATTCGGCTCCTAAAATCACACAAACTTGCTTTCCACCACGTAATTTTGACTTGCAAATCATCCTCAAGCCAATTATTTGACCAGGATTAATACTTGGATTACCAATAGGTAAAGGGGTTAAATTAAAATCAACTTTCACACCATCTTCTCTTAAGAAATCAGCAGTTAATAGGCCAGATTCATTGCCAGATGACCTGTTTAAATTCCAACCAAGGCGATCTGCTATCCATGAAACAAGTAGCAGTCCTTGTACAGGGTGATTACCTTCTATGTCAATATCTAACTGAACAACAGTATTTAGTGCATCACGTCTATCTGGAGAATCAAAAACCATAGCAAGTGTTTCTCTCCAACTTCTTAATCTCAACCAATTAAGATCATTAACTGGTTGACCAATTTGCAGACGA
>CACPJY010000033.1 GCA_902634405.1 uncultured Synechococcaceae cyanobacterium | reverse complement strand
TCAGGAATATTTATTCTTAAAAAAAAATGCAAACAAGAAAAAATCAGATTAAGAAGAAGTTGACTTTCCTACACTAGGTTTTCGAGCAGTAGGCTAACAATTGGTCAATCAATCGAAAATAAAGGTCCTTGACTGCTTAATGTGAATAGATTCATGGATATTTGAATGGCTCTTGACCAACTGCGTATCGCCTCCCGCAGGAGCCAGCTGGCCATGGTCCAAACCAACTGGGTCAAGGCTGAGCTAGAGCTTGCTCATCCAAACCTTAAAATCTCTGTAGAGGCTATGGCTACTCAGGGTGACAAGATCCTTGACGTGGCACTTGCAAAAATTGGCGACAAAGGTCTATTCACCAAAGAACTAGAAGCACAGATGCTTGTAGGCAGAGCAGAAATCGCGGTTCATTCTTTAAAAGACCTGCCTACCAATCTCCCAAAAGGATTAATGCTTGGCTGCATCACTAAAAGGGAAGACCCGGCAGATGCCCTGGTTGTAAATAGGAAGTACAAAGACCACTCACTAGAGACTCTTCCAGGAGGGTCAGTTGTCGGGACAAGCTCCTTAAGAAGACTGGCCCAACTCCGTCATCACTATCCTAATCTTGTCTTCAAAGATGTGAGAGGAAACGTTATTACAAGACTAGAAAAATTAGATTCTGGAGAATACGATTGTCTTATTTTGGCTGCTGCAGGATTAAGTCGCCTAGGGTTCAGTGACAGAATCCATCAAATCATTCCAAAAGAAATTTCACTTCATGCAGTTGGTCAAGGAGCATTAGGGATCGAATGTATTGAAAATAATCCAGATGTAATAGAAATAATTAAGGCCTTGGAAGATAATTCCACAAGTATCTGTTGTTTAGCGGAAAGAGCGTTCCTTAGAGAACTAGAAGGAGGTTGCCAAGTTCCGATAGGAGTATCCACCCAAATAGAAAAGAATGAACTAACCCTTACTGGAATGGTCGCCAGCTTGGATGGGAAGCAATTAATACGTGATGAAAGGAAAGGGTCAATTTCTAATCCCGAGTTGATAGGAATCAAGCTCGCAGATGCATTGAAAGATCAGGGTGCCTCTGAAATACTTGCAAAGATTTTTGCAGAAGTAAGGCCTGAAGTATAAATATCAATCAAGAGGAATCCTCCTCTTGATTGATGAAATTAAAAATCAGTTAACGAGTGTTGGCTCTATTTCTTTTAAATAACGCTTCTCACAGGACTTGATGATTTCGATTGATTTCTCTATACCGTAGAAGCCGTTTACCCTACAGCTACCTGGCTTCTTCAAATCTTTATAATGTTCCCAATAATACTGAGTTTCTTTCTTCCAGTGATCACCTAAATGTTCAAAGTTTTTAATATGGTCCATCCGTTTATCGTCGGCTAAAACAGCAATCACTTTGTCATCAACTTCTCCTCCATCATCAAAAGCCATTATTCCAATAATTCTAGCTTCAACTATTGATCCAGGAATGAGCGGCTCAGTTACACCAACAATTTCGATATCCAATGGATCTCCATCCTCGTCCCAAGTGCGTGGGATACATCCATATGCAAAAGGATATGCCAAAGATGAGTATCCAACCCTATCAAGCTTGAGATGGCCTGTTTCAGTTATGAGCTCATACTTATTTATTGTATTTGAGTTAAGCTCAACAATTGCATTTAGCCGTAATTCAGCTTCATCTGCAAACGCCGGCAAAACGTGCAAAAGATTTGGCATGCTCCTGCTAGGTGAACTATTGAGGTTGGCCATACTGATAAATCATGTCAGCGTTGCATCCTACGTACAAGCCTCCAACTCCTCTATCTTTTGCTCTAAATAAGTGAGAAAAAAGGAGCTGGACAAACTTTCTCCCGTAACCTTTTTAACCAGCTGTTCAGCATTAACCTTCCGTCCAAAAACGTGAACATTCTCACGCAACCACTGTAGGAGCATGGACTCTTTACCCAAAGAGACAACGGCACCCAAAGGATCATCCCCTTGTATACCAAGTTTTCCAAGATCTTTAAGCATTGAATGAGTTAGTTGAGCACTTATCAGATGTCCAATCAAATAGGAAGGGAAATATCCAAAAAGGCCTTCACTCCAATGAACATCCTGCAAGCATCCTTCTCGTGCATTTGAAGGAGTCGCACCTAAAAGCTCTGTATAGCGATGATTCCATTCATAGGGCAAAGCTTCAACCTCTAAGCCTTCCTCCAATAAAGCAATCTCTAGATCAGTTCGAATAAGAATATGCAATCCATAACTAAGTTCATCTGCCTCAACTCTATTTAATCCAGGGGTCAATGGATTCATTAACCGCCAAAGCTCTTCGGTACTTCTAATTGGTGCCCCTGCGGCAACAAAACGCGAATACCAACGATTGGAAAAAGCCTTGCTACGAGCAACTCTGTTTTCCCAAAAAAGAGATTGGCTTTCATGAACTCCCATTGATGTTGCATTCCCTAACGGCCAACCAAACCATTGATGTTGTTCTCTTGGTAAACCCTGTTCATAAAGCGAATGCCCCCATTCATGAGCTGTCGCAAGTAAGCAAGAGAATGGTTGCCCTGGAACTACACGTGTTGTAAGACGATAATCATTAGGCCCAAGCGTTATTGAAAAAGGATGAGGAGATTGTGCTACACAAGAAACTGATGGGTCACTGCCCCAATCATTAAGTAATTGCTCAGAAAATTGTTGTTGAACATCAATTGAGAGATCCCAACGTTCTCTCTTCTTAGGAGACATACTTCGAACATTCTCAACCAAAATCGGGAGACGTTGTCTAAGAGGAAAAAACAACTCTTGCAATCGCTTATAAGTAAGGTCAGGTTCAAATGGCTGTGCAAGAGTCTCCCAACAACTTCTCGGTTCATTTAGTTGCTTGGCCTCTTCCTGCCTAAGAGCAATCAATTTTTTCAAGGAAGGTGCAAAAGAGGAGAAATCAGATTTTGACCGAGCATATTGCCATTGGTTATAACCCTCAGATTTCGCTTTAGCCAAATGACCTACAAGCGTGGGGTCCAATCTCTGTTGTCTCGAAAAATCTTGGTCTAAAAGGTCAAAATTTCTCTGAATAGCTGATTCATCAAGGCAGTCGATTCCTTTTAAGTCTCGATTCTGTTGAAATTCCGACTTCGCATCACTAAGGATTTGCCCGTATTCCTTACTACTCCGACGAGAATGTAACTTCCGAGCAATCAAACTAAGCTGTTCACCACGCCATGTGGAACCAGCAATAGGCATGCTGGTGTTCTGATCCCAATAAAGAGTGCTCTGTATAGAGCCAAGCAATTGGGTCTCTCGTAGGTAATCACCTAAGCGCTGCCAAGCTTCCGCAGGCAAAAGTAAAGTCCATAGCTAACTAAACCATAGTCAAAATGGCCGCTAGGCTCTACCAGTTCGAAGGCAGAATGCTCATAACCCCACAAAAGTCAACCTAAAAGAGAGCTCATCGAAGCTTTCATTTCATTGATTTCGAAAAAGCTTGTAAGGCTTGCTCTTTTAACCAGTACAAGGGAACCTAAAAAAGGATTTGTGAGTGTCCGATTTAATTGTGGAACAAAAGCTTGCTGAACTTACATTTCAAACAGCTGGAGAGGGATTCATAAACATCACAAGCTCTTTAGGAGAATGGATTCAAACCAACAAGCTCAAACAAGGAATTCTGGTTGTAACCACTCAACACACAAGTTGCAGTCTTACTGTCAACGAAAATGCAGATCCACGTGTATTAAAGGACTTATCTTCCTATTTTCGAGCAATAGTTCCTGAACAAGGGATTTGCTCAATAAATGATAAAGAAAAGTACAAGCCGTACCTGCACCAAGATGAAGGTCTTGATGACATGCCTGCACATATTCGTACTGCTCTAACCTGCAGCTCTCTAAGTTTTAGCATTAACCACGGTCAATTAGAGCTTGGACAATGGCAAGCCATTTATCTATGGGAACACAGACACCAAAACAACTTAAGAAAAATCTTGGTACATGCTATTGGTGATCTATATTCGAATAGCTAAAAAATTAACTCGAAAATACATGCTATGAAATGCTAAATATTTAAGATTATATTTCCCTGGTGAGGATTGAGAATGTTTTGATTTAGAAATAGATAACCTCATAAATACTTAAATCAGAGAGAATAAACTCCTCAAGCTGATTAAAAGATGACTTCAAAACTTTTAAATGAAAAAGAATTAGCTGATTTTGCTAATCGAATCCCTAAATGGTCAATAGAAAATGGAAAAATTCATAGAACTTTCTACTTTGACAACTTTGTTAAGGCTTTTGGTTTCATCTCACAAGTTGCTCTGTTATCAGAGACCATGAATCATCATCCGGAATGGAGCAATGTTTATTCAAAAGTCATCATTGACTTAACCACACATGATTTAGGTGGGATAAGCAATCTAGACTTTGACATGGCAAAATCAATCGATAATCTGCTAAAACAATAGAAACCAATTAATCTCCAAATTATAT
>CACPJY010000032.1 GCA_902634405.1 uncultured Synechococcaceae cyanobacterium | reverse complement strand
GAACAGAGCCCTGAACTCGGTCGATTTGTATTACGAAGTTAAGATGCCTGAATTTTTCTTTCTGGATCATCCTTTGGGATCTGTTCTAGGTAGAGCAACTTATGAGGATGGTTTTGCTTTTAGTCAACAATGTAATGTTGGTGGAAATCATGATGTTTATCCAAGATTGGGTTCTAATGTGATTCTTTTTACAGGGTCTAAGGTTCTAGGTAATTGCTCAGTAGGTAGCAATGTTTTGATTTCTGCAAATACTTTGGTTATGGATATTGATATTCCGGACTTTTCTCTTGTTTTTGGTCGCCCTCGTGATTATGTTATAAAACATGTGTCTGAGTCTTATATAGAAGATTTTCTTCAATTCGATCTTTAGTTTATTTGGTTTTAGATTATGGCTGATTGAGAAGAATGAGATGATATGTTTACGGAGAAATATAATTTTCTTTACGCTAATCTAATCACCATGCATGATAGATATGAATCAGTTCTATGTGTTTTATCTTAACTAAGTTTATCTTACTAACCTAAATGTGTTTCTATAAGATTTTGAAGAGAGACATTAGAGCGAGGTCCTATTTCAGTTATCACTTGACCAGCGCATAATGAACCAATATTTCCACAAGTATAAAGTGGCAATCCCTTTGTGTAACCATGAAGAAACCCTCCTGCGTATAAATCTCCTGCACCAGTAGTATCAATAACTTTGCCTAATTTATAAGCCGGTACTTCTAATCTTTGCTCCCCCGACAAAATAACAGAGCCTCTTTCGCTACAGGTAATAACAGCTACTTTACAATTACCTTTTGTTTTGTTTATTGCATGTTCAAGATCAGGGCTTTTGTAAAGTGAAATGATTTCGCTTTCATTTGCAAAAAGAATATCAACATTTTCATGAAGTAACTCAAGAAAACTTTCACGATGCCTATCAACACAAAAAGAATCTGATAAGGATAGTGCTACTTGCCCGCTTGCTTCTTTACAAGTTTTTGCTGCTGTTATAAAAGCTCTTTTGGCTGGGGGACTATCCCAGAGATAACCTTCTAAATAAACAATTTTTGTTTGGCTTAGACTTGAAAGGTCAAGGTCGTCAGGCTCTAGCTGAACTGATGCGCCAAGGTATGTGCACATTGTTCGTTGAGCATCAGGTGTGACTATTATTAAGCAATGAGCAGTTGGAGGGCCTTCAATTGCAGCTGGAGTATTGAAAGAAGTACCAACACTACGTATTTCATCTATAAAGCTTTGCCCAAATGAATCTTTTTTTACTCTTCCAATAAAGACAGCTTTACTCCCTAATTGTGCAAGTCCTGCAAGTGTATTAGCTGCCGAACCACCTGATTTTGTTATCCCTGGACCAATTGATTTATATATCTCATTGGCTTGATTTTCATTTACTAGATTCATACTCCCTTTATCTAATCCAAGTTCATCAAGAAAAGACTCTTCTTTTTGAACCAATACATCAACAATGGCATTTCCTATGCCTACAACATCTATAGGTTTTTCCGGAAATCTTTTGGTAGGTTCCATCTTTTTCAAATTAACAATTTTCTATTAGTTAAGAAGCTGTATTTAAGAACTTAGTAATGCTCGTTTTGGCCCATGTATTGGATCCTCTACAACAATTGTTTGATCTCTGCTCGCTCCTAGAGAGACAATTGCGATAGGAACTTCCATAAGGTCAGCTAAAAATCTGAGGTAATCCATAGCTCTGGAAGGGAGATCCTTAAGCTGGCGACAAGATGCGGTTGAGGTTTGCCAACCGGGAAGGGATTTAAAGATAGGCTTACACCTTGCAAAATCTTCAGCACTGCTAGGGAAATATTTTATTTGGACCCCATCCAACTCATAAGCCACACAGATTTTTATCTCGTCTAGTTCGTCTAGCACGTCTAATTTTGTAATAGCTAAGCAGTCGAGGCCGTTAACCTCTACTGAGTACCTACCGATAACACCATCAAACCATCCGCATCTCCTTCTTCTACCAGTTGTGGTGCCAAATTCACCTCCTCGATCACACAGTTGGTCATTAATGCTCCCTTTTAGTTCTGTTGGAAAAGGGCCTTCTCCAACTCTTGTTGAATAAGCCTTTGCAACTCCAATTACTCGATCTATAAGAGTTGGCCCAACCCCCGCTCCAATGCAAGCACCTCCTGAAACTGGATTTGAAGAAGTTACGTATGGATATGTTCCATGATCTAGATCGAGCAGAGTTCCCTGCGCTCCTTCGAAAAGAATGTTTTTACGTTCTTTTGCTGCTTTATTGATAGTTCTTGTGCAGTCAACCACATGAGTGGATAATCTTGCACCATATTCAAGATATTCTTTGACCACTTCTTCTTCTGAAACGGGAAGTACTCCATAGATTTTTTCTAATAATTGATTTTTCTCTTGTAAAGGGCCGGAAATTCTTGCTCTAAGTCTTTTTTCATCTAATAAGTCAATAATTCTAATTCCAGTACGTTCGGCTTTGTCAGCGTAAGTGGGTCCGATACCTCTTCCTGTTGTCCCAATGCGTTTATCTCCCCTCCTGAGTTCTATCGCTTCATCAAGAAGACGGTGGTAGGGCATTGTTACATGGGCTGTGGAAGCAAGTTTTAGCCCTGAGATGTCTATTTCATTCTCTTTAAGCATATTCATCTCACTCAGCAAGATCTTGGGATCAATCACGGTCCCTGAACCGACAAGGCAGATGGTATCTGAATAAAGGATTCCTGAGGGTATTAGGTGGAGCTTAAGGACCTTCCCATCCACAACGATGGTATGTCCTGCGTTGACCCCCCCTTGATAGCGGACAACTACATCAGCTGAGCGACTAAGAAGGTCGGTGATTTTCCCTTTCCCCTCGTCTCCCCATTGAGCTCCTATGACGACAACGTTGGCCAATGAATACGCGGCTCGAAGCCGCCAATCTGCACAATTTCACAGGATCGCAGATCTCCCTGCCCTGAGTCAAAGCATCTACTTGAAAAGTATCTTTAATTCCCTCTTTGGACGCTCTTCTCTGCTTTGGTCAGCTCTTTATTAAGTCGATCTTTGAGCTTTTCTGGTAGTGGGCGATTGGAATAATTTTTGTAATGCCCGGCAAGAGAATTTAGGGCGGTTTGCATTGTTGTGAATGAGTTAAGGCTTGTTGCTCCTTGTCGATTCCTATATACCGACATGTAATCAGTTATTAGATCTATTGCTTCATTTTCTACTTGTGAATGTCCTTCAGCATCATTGGGTATCTCAATAGTTTCTTGTAGCTTATGAATAACAAAGATAGTGTCGTCTTCATATTTCCCTGAAATCCAGGATCGACGAGCTTCTGCGGTTTGCGCAAAAGAAGTCATGACCAGGCAGAGGCTTAGGCATATTGCCAAGCAACCTTGAAGGATTTTCATTGGGAGTCTATTTAAAACAGAGGTCATTTCGTTAGGTCGATTCAACTCGACTTTATAAGACACCTTGCTTCTTGATAGAAGAAATCTTGGAGGAGAGTACTTTTGTTATCTCTGATACGGTAAGTTTTTTTGATTCAAGAGTTGATCTCTCAAAGAGTTCTACGTTCCCCAAAGCAGATTCTCTTCCGATAACAACTCTGAAAGGTATGCCAATTAGGTCAGCGTCTTTGAACTTGACCCCAGCACGATCTGCTCTGTCATCTAAGAGGGTGTCTAGCCCTTCTTTTTGAAAATCTTTATAGAGCTTTTCGCCGAGATCTTTTTGGATCAAATCTTGATTATTAGCGATAACTATTATTACTTCAAAAGGGGCTATTGATAATGGCCATTTTATTCCAACATCATCATTATTTTGCTCTACTGCTGCTTGTGCAAGCCTTGAAATTCCAATTCCATAACACCCCATCCAGAATGGTTGTAAAGAACCATTCTCATCTGTGAATGTTTTTTGCATTGATTTTGAGTATTTTTGACCTAGTTGAAAAATATGCCCTACTTCTATTCCACGACAAACCTCAAGACTTTGGTTTGGGTTATGAATACATTTGTCACCAGCTTTTGCATTCCGGAGGTCTCTAGAAGTTGGTGAACTACCTATTAATTCCCAGTTGCAACAAACCCTATGAGTGTCTTCTTTATTGGCTCCACATATAAAGTTGTCTAATGCTGTAGCGGAGTGATCTGCTATTCGGACAAAAGAAGATTCCCAATCTTTAGCTCCTGCTAATAGTGAGTTGCTTAAGTCAGGGCCTATATATCCTAAAGGCCATTTTGATAGGTTTTGTTCTTTTATTTCTTCTTTATCTATTGGACTTAAACGGAATATTTCTTGATTTAAGATAATTCTTAGTGAATTAAGTAATTTAATTTCATTTAACTCTTGATCTCCACGAATACTAATTAAAACTGGTTGTTGTTTCCCATCTGCAAGATGGGCAAGAAATAGAATAATTTTGACTATTTGAGTTGGATCAATATCATGGTTTGAACAAAGATCATCAATGGTAGTTTGATTTGGAGTATTAATCTCTGCAAAGTTAGAATTTGGAAGAGGCTTTGCTGGTTTTGGATAAGAAGTTGCCTTTTCTTGATTCGCAGCGTATTTACCATCTGGACTGGTCAAGATGAAATCTTCACCACTCTCTGCTGTCACCATAAACTCTTGAGAAGCAGCTCCTCCTATAGCACCACTATCAGCCTGAACTTGTACTGTGCTTAGTCCACAACGCTTGAAAATTCTTTTGTAGGCATTTTCCATATCTTTATAAGTTTTCTTTAAAGAGTTTTCGTCTGAGTGAAAAGAATAAGCATCTTTCATGATGAACTCTCTGCTTCTCATCAGTCCGAACCTTGGACGGATCTCATCACGAAACTTGCTCTGAATTTGGTAGAGAGTAATAGG
Organism: uncultured Synechococcaceae cyanobacterium; assembly: GCA_902634405.1. GTDB lineage: Bacteria > Cyanobacteriota > Cyanobacteriia > PCC-6307 > Cyanobiaceae > CACPJY01. The sequence goes on along the minus strand of CACPJY010000032.1, from coordinate 351 downwards.
TAATTGCTTATAAGAACGAAGGAGTTCTCCGCCAAGACTTGTAATTACCTCTTCATGGGTAGGGCCTAAGCCAAGCTCGCGCCCCTGTCGATCTTTTAAGTGGAACATTATTCCTTCCCCTGCTGTATAGGCTTGCCATCTACCACTACTCTCCCAAAGTTCAGCTGGGTGGATTTGAGGCAGGAGTGTTTGAAGGGCCCCAGTTGAGTTCATCTCTTCCTGGACAATTGCATTAATTTTGGATAGAACTCGCCACATGAGAGGAAGATAGGCGTAAATACCTGAGCCCACTTTTCTAATAAAACAGCCTCTGAGAAGTAATTGATGCGATGTGATCTCTGCGTTGGCGGG
>CACPJY010000031.1 GCA_902634405.1 uncultured Synechococcaceae cyanobacterium | reverse complement strand
AAAGCCTGATGCATCGCCTAGCTCTCCTAGCCTAGGTCTAGTAAAAGAAAAAATAATGCCTTCTCATAAAGGAAGGTAACGGAATACATTTTCCTAGCAATTTCTTCCATAAGGTCCGCTAAAAGACTAAAAACAAATGCCAGTCTCAAAAGAAGAAGGTGGAAGACTAAATGCTTTTGCGAAAGAGCCCGAAATGGAGGTGCTTGAGTCAGAACTAAGTGCTGGCAAGATGATTAAGCAATTACCTATATTTGTAGTGTTGCTGGTTATAGCATTGATTACCATCAAGTTAAGCATTAAGTGAAATCCCTGTAGTAGCTTGCTTAAGCAAGTTAACTTCTCATTTCTATAGGAGTCTTGAGTGAAAGTCCTAGTTCTTGGTGGTGACGGATTCTGTGGATGGCCTTGTGCGGTGAACTTGGCCAATGAAGGTCACGATGTAATCATCGTCGACAATCTCAGTCGGCGAAAAATCGATATCGATCTTGAAGTGGAGTCTTTAACTCCTATAGCAAGTATTAGCGATCGTTTAAAAGCTTGGAACGAGATAGGTCCAAAACCTATGAGTTTTGTCCATATGGACATTGCACATCAATATCAACGTCTTCTAGACCTTTTAATTGCAGAGAAACCTCATTCAATCGTTCATTTTGCTGAGCAAAGAGCTGCGCCTTACTCAATGAAAAGCAGCTCAACCAAAAGATATACAGTTGACAACAACGTAAATGGTACCCATAACTTATTGGCTGCAATAGTTGAAAGTGATTTAGATATCCATATCGTTCATCTTGGAACAATGGGCGTTTATGGATATGGATCCCACCGTGGTGCAACCATTCCAGAAGGTTATCTAAAAGTAGAAGTCCCTCAACCAGATGGAAGTCGGTTTGAAGAAGAAATTCTTCACCCTGCAAGCCCTGGGAGTGTTTATCACATGACAAAAACACTCGACCAATTGCTGTTCCTTTATTACAACAAAAACGACCAGATACGAATAACCGATCTTCATCAAGGAATTGTTTGGGGTACCAACACAAAAACAACCAGTCAAGATCCTCGCCTAACGAATCGCTTTGATTACGATGGGGATTATGGAACTGTTCTGAATCGCTTCCTTATGCAGGCTGCTATTGGATATCCACTAACTGTTCATGGTACCGGAGGTCAAACGCGAGCCTTTATTCATATTCGTGATTCTGTTAAATGCGTTCAACTAGCTTTAGAAAACCCTCCATCCAAAGGGGAGCGAGTAAAAATCTTTAATCAAATGACAGAAAGTCATCAAGTAGGGGAGCTCGCTAAGAAAATAGCTAACTTGACCGGAGCTGAATTGAACCACCTACCTAATCCACGTAATGAAGCAGTGGAAAATGATTTAATAGTTGACAATAGATGCTTTATTGAGCTTGGATTAAAACCTACAACTCTTGACGATGGGCTTTTAACAGAGGTTGTTGATGTCGCAAAAAGATGGGCTAATAGATGTGATAAAAATCGTATTCCATGTGTATCTGCATGGACCAACAAACAAGCTAAGGCTATTCAACACAAATAGACTTAATTTTATTTGTTGAATAAAGGAATTCAAAGTGAAAATTACTTTTTTTACAGAAACATTCTTACCAAAAGTAGACGGAATTGTTACTCGTCTTACTAAAACAATTCAACATCTCATTCAGGATAAAAACGAAGTTTTACTTTTTTGTCCTGAAGGAAGTCCCAGCAACTACATGGGTGCAAAAGTAATAGGTGTTCCTTTAGTAGCGAGTTATCACACACATCTTCCTAAATACTTAGAGCACTATGGAATGGGCATGTTGGAACCATTGCTCTGGGAAATGCTCAAAGCCGCTCATAATCAAGCGGATTTGAATCTTTGTACCTCAACAGCAATGGTTAATGAACTGAGTGAAAAAGGTATTCAACACACAGCCTTATGGCAAAGAGGTGTAGATACAGAAATTTTTAAACCTGAATTAAAAAATGCAATTATGCGTCGTCGCCTTTTAGGGGAACATTCTGATGAAGGGTCTCTCTTAATCTATGTAGGCCGATTATCAGCTGAAAAACAAATAGAAAGAATTAAACCTGTTTTAGAAGCTCTTCCTCACTCTCGTTTGGCCTTAGTCGGAGATGGACCCTATAGACAACAATTAGAAAAAATCTTTGAAAATACAGCAACAACCTTCGTTGGGTATCTCAGTGGTGAAGAACTAGCCAGTGCTTATGCAAGCGGAGATGCATTTCTATTCCCCTCAAGCACAGAAACTTTAGGTTTAGTGCTTCTAGAAGCAATGGCAGCTGGATGTCCTGTTGTAGGTGCGAACAGAGGCGGGATTCCCGACATAATTACAGATGGAAAGAATGGTTGCCTTTTTGAGCCTGATGGAGAAGACCAAGGAGCAAAAAGTCTTATTGAAGCAACTCAAAAACTACTGGGCAATGACCTGGAAAGACTAAATATGCGGAAAGCCGCTAGAGAAGAAGCTGAGAGATGGGGCTGGGCCAGTGCAACTAAACAACTTCAAGGCTTCTACGAAAATGTTTTGGAAAAATCAAAACAAGATGTTGCCTAACTAACGCGAAAATTAGAAATCAAACAAGATTAAAAGTTTGATTGAGTTCGAATTCTTTGCCACTCAACAAGGACATCTTTCGCCATGGGCAATGCATGGACAGATCCTCCACCAGGTGTGTTTTCTGCAAAAGCAACAACAACTATTTCTCCTAATTCATCATATGGAGCAAAGCAAACAAACCAAGCATGATCTGGTCCTCCACTGCTGTCTTCAGCGGTTCCAGTTTTACCTGCAGAGCTAGGAAAATCTTGCATATTAAGTGTATAACCTGTTCCATCAAGTACTACCTTTCGAAGACCTCGACGAATAGTCTCTAATGTTGAAGGCTTAATTTTTACTTTTGTCCGTCGCTTTCTGGAAGTCCAATCAATACCTTGATCCACAAGGTGAGGTGTAATCAAATACCCTCCATTTGCAAAAACTGCATATGCTCGAGCTAGTTGGAGAGGCGTTATCTGAATAACTGACTGACCAATGGATGCACTAGCCATATCTTCTGGGATCCATGGAGTTGTCCCTTCATTGGCCCATCCCCGTCCAGATGCGGCCCATTCCTCATTCCCGACTAAACCCTTGCTCTCTTCATAGCCAAGCTCTACTCCTGTTAAAGAATTAAATCCCAATCTTTCTGCAGCTTGATAAAGGTGACTAGAACCAACACCTACACCGACCTGATAAAAGAATGTATTACTAGAAAAACGAAAAGCATCTTCATATCCAATCCGTCCAAATCCAAAGCCATTATGTTCTCTAAAACAATGTCCTCCATAAGTGATACATTTTCTCGTTTTCAATTGAACATCAGGTGGAAATTTACCGCTCTCCATGCCAGCCATACCAGTAACAACTTTCCAAGTACTTCCAGGGTCATAAGCATTGATCGCCCTGCTAAATAAAGGCTTTATAGATGAAAAGAAGAGGTGATCATATTCTTTTTGAGATGTAAAAATTCTTGAAAAGAAATTAGGATCGTAAGATGGCTTACTAACTATTGCGCGGATAGCACCATCCCTTGGGTCTAAGGCAACTATTGCTCCTGAAGTGATACCTGAAAGTGCATTTTCTGCTGCCAATTGCAAATCAAGATCAATGGTGAGTTGCAAGTCCTTTCCTGCCGCTGCAGTCTTTTCACCAAGGCTACGCTGTACTGAGCCAAATGCATCAACTTCGAGCATCTGCCCTCCCCATTCACCTCTTAAATGGGACTCAAAAGCTGCTTCTATACCAGCTCTTCCTATACGATCACGCAATTGATATCCCTTAGACCTGAGAATACGATATTCATTCTCTGTAATTGGCTGGGTATAACCTAAAGCATGAGATGCAAGAGATCTATATGGATAATGTCTAAATATATCAACATCTACTTGAGCACCTTTAAGGGTACTTTCCATCTCTCTAAATCTCAAAACCTGCTGGTTATTTAAATTCTTAAAAAGAGTTAATCTATAATTATTAGGGTTGCTACGAAAAAATTTATCATCCAATTCCTTTTTTGAGATGTTAAGAATATCGGATAATCTGTCTCTTAATTCAGGCCAATTCGATTTGCTTACTAATCTTGGTTCAAGATAAAGGTTATATCTTAACTTGTTAGTTGCAAGAACCTCTCCTTTACTAGCTAAAAGGCGACCTCTCAAAGGTGCCCGTGAGACTAAACGAATTCTATTTTGATCCGATAAAGCTTTATATCTTGCACCCTGTATGATTTGCAACCAAAAAAGACGAAAAATAATTGCGCCAAAAAAAGCAAATAATACTGTTAAGAGAATAATTGGTTGGTTCCTAATGCCTACTTTCTTGCTGTTTTCTGATCTAATGTATTCCTTTCTAATCATCTTCCCAAATCAAGTATCTTGTTGAGATTGACTATGAAAGTTATCTTCCAACTTATTTAAAAGATCTTCAATGCGATTTAAAACAATTTGAAGATCATCATCAATTTCTAAGTCATCTGCAGTAGCCGTAGAACTATCAACATCAACCTTTACAGAGATGACAGGGTTACCTAAACCTGGACGCAACTTATCGAGACTTTCTCTAACTGATTTTGCCGCTGATTCACCTTCCTGACGCAGCTCATCTAAAGCATCTTCTTTGTCAGTAAAAACTTCAGCAACTTTTGAGGCACCACCAGATCTTGCTCTTTTGAGCATGGCAAGTCCAACCGGAAGGAAGTCCTGCATGAATGACAAGCGAAGACTTTCTAAAGAATCATCGGCCATAAAGCCTTCTTCAAAAACTAACGAATCCCAACTTGTTGAGATGGCATAGAAAAAGTGGGGCAGGAAAAATTAGCCACACCTAAAGACCATCCCGTAAAGCCTGACAAAACTACCAGACCGATCAATGGCCCGATAGCCTGATGTGTTGCTTCTAAACTGAGCCATTCGCGCCAAAATCGAAAGAACTTATCTCTCGCAAAACGTCTCCTATCTCTTGATTCCTCTTTTGATCTACGTCTAAACACCTTAGAAACCCAACGCTCAAAAGACCTTTTTTTAGTGACTGCCATCTTTCTCTCAACTTCAAGAAGTTGTCCTGATGTCAAATCAGGATGAAAAGTACCTATCAATTCCAGACTCTTTAAAAACATCTCTACAGCAGCATCTTTTAAAGCTCGCTGATCCTCATCCAGTAAATTCCAATCAATCTCAGGATAAAAGCGGCCCCTGTTAGTTGTTATTTGCTCCTCTGTTAACTGACCAGGCTCACGTAACCACCGATCAGTATTACTGTCGAATCTCCTCCAGTAAAG
>CACPJY010000030.1 GCA_902634405.1 uncultured Synechococcaceae cyanobacterium | reverse complement strand
GTCTTCAGAAATTGGGTCCAGAGCCTTTTAGCAAGAGCTTTAACCCTTCATATCTAAAAAGAAGGCTAAAGGGATCAAATCGTTCTATAAAGTCGGCTTTATTAGATCAATCATTAGTGGCAGGTTTAGGAAATATTTATTCAGATGAAAGTTTATTCTTAGCTGGTATTTTCCCAAAAACTCTAGCTGGAAAACTAACAGAAACCCAAATTTCATCTTTATACAAGTCAATTCTTGAAGTGCTTCAAATAAGTATTGGAAATGGAGGTACAACTTTTAGCGATTTTCGAGACTTAAAAGGAGAGAATGGCAATTATGGAGAAGAAGCTTGGGTCTATCGAAGATCCTCAAAACCATGTAAGCGCTGTGGAGAAACTATTAAAAAAGAAAAGGTAATCGGAAGAGGAACTCACTGGTGTCCAAATTGTCAAAAGTAAACCATTAATTTAATACTCGAAAAAACATTCGACCAATCGCAAAAGATCAAATGATCCAATATTAAAAAGCAAAAGAAATCAATTAATCCTAAATTACTTTTTAGGTGAATTAATTAAATGTATCCAATAAAAAAGCACCCGAAGGGGGTGCTTTTTTAAAATATGTAATGGCATAAAATTACAATGCCTTAGAACATATTTTAAATAATTTTACCTGGCATTGAGCTATTTTCTCAGGGGGCTACCCCCCAAATATCTTCGCCGCTGCTGCGTTTCACAACCGAGTTCGAGATGGATCGGAGTGGGGCCACAACGCCATGAACACCAGGATAAAAGAATTCACAAGGTACGAGCCTTGAGAACTGCATAGGTTAGTTTGATTCTGAAGAGAACAAAGACAATTTCAAGTCAAGAGACAAAGTATATGGTCAAGCCCTCGGTCTATTAGTACTCCTCCGCTGCACCTGTTACCAGGCTTCGACGTAGAGCCTATCAACGGGTGTTCTTCCCGTGACCTTACTGGCTTATGCCATGGGAATACTCATCTTGAGGTGGGCTTCCCACTTAGATGCTTTCAGCGGTTATCCACTCCGCACATGGCTACCCAGCGTTTACCGTTGGCACGATAACTGGTACACCAGAGGTGCGTTCCTCCCGGTCCTCTCGTACTAGGGAGAAATCCTCTCAATATTCCTGCGCGTACACCGGATATGGACCGAACTGTCTCACGACGTTCTGAACCCAGCTCGCGTACCGCTTTAATGGGCGAACAGCCCAACCCTTGGGACCGACTTCAGCCCCAGGTTGCGATGAGCCGACATCGAGGTGCCAAACCTCCCCGTCGATGTGAACTCTTGGGGGAGATCAGCCTGTTATCCCTAGAGTAACTTTTATCCGTTGAGCGACGGCCCTTCCACACAGAACCGTCGGATCACTAAGGCCGACTTTCGTCCCTGTTCGACTTGTAGGTCTCACAGTCAAGCTCCCTTCTGCCTTTGCACTCGATGACTGATTTCCAACCAGCCTGAGGGAACCTTTGCGCGCCTCCGTTACCTTTTAGGAGGCGACCGCCCCAGTCAAACTGCCCACCTGATACTGTCCGCTCCCCGGATAACGGGTGAACGTTAGAACCCTAGCTCTGAAAGAGTGGTATCTCACCATTGACTCAGCAGCACCCACAAGCACTGCTTCAAAGTCTCCCACCTATCCTGCGCATTCAGAGCCCGGGCACAATACCAAGCTGCAGTAAAGCTTCATAGGGTCTTTCTGTCCGGGTGTACGTAGTCCGCATCTTCACAGACAATTCTATTTCGCCGAGCCTCTCTCCGAGACAGCGCCCAGATCGTTACGCCTTTCGTGCGGGTCGGAACTTACCCGACAAGGAATTTCGCTACCTTAGGACCGTTATAGTTACGGCCGCCGTTCACCGGGGCTTCAGTCGCCAGCTTCGCTTACGCTGACCGGCTTCCTTAACCTTCCGGCACTGGGCAGGCGTCAGCCCCCATACATCGTCTTGCGACTTAGCGGAGACCTGTGTTTTTGGTAAACAGTCGCCTGGGCCTCTTCACTGCGACCAGCTCTCGCTGGCACCCCTTCTCCCGAAGTTACGGGGCCATTTTGCCGAGTTCCTTAGAGAGAGTTACCTCGCGCCCCTCGGTATTCTCTACCACCCCACCTGTGTCGGTTTCGGGTACTGGCAATTATGCCTTAACGGGTATAGGGCTTTTCTTGGAAGCATGACATCACCAACTTCGCTGCCGTAGCAGCTCGTACTCACGCCTTAGCTCAGAACGTTTTCTCCGTTCCTCAAAGCCTTGAACGCTTGAACCAGTAACCAACATCTGGCTTGGCTAGCCTTCTCCGTCCCCCTTCCCAAAACATAACCGGTACAGGAATGTTGACCTGTTATCCATCGACTACGCCTTTCGGCCTCGCCTTAGGTCCAGACTAACCCTCCGCGGACGAGCCTGCCGGAGGAACCCTTAGGGTTTCGGGGCATGGGATTCTCACCCATGTTTTCGCTACTCAAGCCGACATTCTCACTTCTATGCAGTCCACGCCCGCTTACGCTAACGCTTCACCCCACATAGAACGCTCCCCTACCATTTAACAAGTTAAATCCGCAGCTTCGGTACAACACTTAGCCCCGTTCATTTTCGGCGCAGGATCGCTCGACCAGTGAGCTATTACGCACTCCTTTGAGGATGGCTGCTTCTAGGCAAACCTCCTGGTTGTCTTTGCAATCCCACCTCCTTTATCACTTAGTGCTGATTTAGGGACCTTAGCTGGCGGTCTGGGCTGTTTCCCTTTCGACAATGGAGCTTATCCCCCACAGTCTGACTGCCTAGTTACACACAGGGTATTCAGAGTTCATCTCGATTTGGTACCGCTCTCGCAGCCCGCACCGAAATGGTGGCTTTACCCCCCTGCTGGAGCACTAGACGCTACGCCTCAACGTATTTCGGGGAGAACCAGCTAGCTCCGGGTTCGATTGGCATTTCACCCCTAACCACAGCTCATCCGCTGATTTTTCAACATCAGTCGGTTCGGACCTCCACTTGGTATCACCCAAGCTTCATCCTGGCCATGGTTAGATCACCCGGGTTCGGGTCTATAAACACTGACGAACGCCCTATTCAGACTCGCTTTCGCTATGGCTCCACCATTTCCGGTTTAACCAGCCAGTGCCTATAAGTCGCCGGCTCATTCTTCAACAGGCACACGGTCACCCGATAAGTCGGGCTCCCATTGCTTGTAAGCTCACGGTTTCATGTTCTATTTCACTCCCCTCCAGGGGTTCTTTTCACCTTTCCCTCGCGGTACTGTTGCGCTATCGGTCACACAGGAGTACTTAGCCTTACGAGGTGGTCCTCGTGGATTCACACGGAATTTCACGTGCTCCGTGCTACTCGGGATACAGCTAGGCCAACTCTCCTTTCGATTACGGGGCTTTCACCCTCTATGGCGCGCCATTCAAACGCTTCTTCTAGGTTTGTTGGTCCACGTTACTGTCCCACAACCCCGATGGTCGAAACCATCGGTTTAGGCTCTTCCCCGTTCGCTCGCCGCTACTTAGGGAGTCGTTTTTACTTTCCTTTCCTCCAGCTACTAAGATGTTTCAGTTCGCTGGGTTGGCTCGCACCAGCCTATGGATTCAGCTGGCCGTTCTAGGGGTTGCCCCATTCGGAAATTCCCGGATCAAAGCGTGTTTCCAGCTCCCCGAGACTTATCGCAGGTAACCACGTCCTTCGTCGCCTCTGTGTGCCAAGGTATCCACCGTGAGCCCTTTGTAGCTTGACCATTAAATCTCTAAAACATACATAAACGTGTTGAAAACGCATTCTTAAATTATTCTTTTAGTCTCAATAAAAGAAGAAAGAAATATCAAACTTCTATTTTAGATCAGAAGAATAAGTTAATCTAACTCTTACTTTTTAACAAAGTAAAAGATATGTTTTAGAGTCTCGGCTCTTGCTCAAGAATTGACATCTCCTACACCATTTAAAAATTAAATAGAAAATAGGAAAATGCATCCATGAGATGCTTTATTCTTTCCAGACTTACCTATGCAGTTGTCAAGGTTCTGCTGAAATCTCTGCAATCAATCAATGAAAGCAGTGAGCCCAGCATCCTTTTAAAGTATTTAGCCAAAAAGCTATATAAAAATAAAAGGAGGCTAGGTTCTATATCAGCGGACATTAGTCATAGTCACATCTCACAAAGATCTCCAAGCTTTGGCAATTAACAGGAGGTCGGCCAGTGGAGGTTAGCGGACTCGAACCGCTGACATCCTGCTTGCAAAGCAGGCGCTCTACCAACTGAGCTAAACCCCCAAAACCGAATGGGCCATCCTGGACTTGAACCAGGGACCTCACCCTTATCAGGGGTGCGCTCTAACCACCTGAGCTAATGGCCCAGGAGTAACCCTTGTGGGGTGTGACCTAGACAAGTTTAGGAACGGAAATTAAAAATCAAGACCGAATAATTCAGTTCGTAGATAATTAATCTGAGGTACCGATCGACCTAAGGTGACAGGATCATGGTCTGAGAATAAATACACTCAGACATCAAGATCAGTTTTGTCTCCCTGTTAGGAGGTGATCCAGCCGCACCTTCCGGTACGGCTACCTTGTTACGACTTCACCCCAGTCATCAGCCCCACCTTCGGCGTCCTCCTCCACAAGGGTTGGAGTAACGACTTCGGGCGTGGCCAACTTCCATGGTGTGACGGGCGGTGTGTACAAGGCCCGGGAACGTATTCACCGCAGTATGCTGACCTGCGATTACTAGCGATTCCTCCTTCACGTAGGCGAGTTGCAGCCTACGATCTGAACTGAGCCACGGTTTATGGGATTTGCTAGCTCTCGCGAGTTTGCTGCCCTTTGTCCGTAGCATTGTAGTACGTGTGTAGCCCAGGATGTAAGGGGCATGATGACTTGACGTCATCCACACCTTCCTCCGGTTTATCACCGGCGGTCTCTCTAGAGTGCCCAACTGAATGCTGGCAACTAAAAACGTGGGTTGCGCTCGTTGCGGGACTTAACCCAACATCTCACGACACGAGCTGACGACAGCCATGCACCACCTGTCACTGCGTTCCCGAAGGCACCCTCCGATTTCTCAGAGGTTCGCAGGATGTCAAACCCTGGTAAGGTTCTTCGCGTTGCATCGAATTAAACCACATACTCCACCGCTTGTGCGGGCCCCCGTCAATTCCTTTGAGTTTCACACTTGCGTGCGTACTCCCCAGGCGGAACACTTAACGCGTTGGCTACGACACCGAGGGGGTCGATTCCCCCGACACCTAGTGTTCATCGTTTACGGCCAGGACTACAGGGGTATCTAATCCCTTTCGCTCCCCTGGCTTTCGTCCATGAGCGTCAGTTATGGCCCAGCAGAGCGCCTTCGCCACTGGTGTTCTTCCCGATATCTACGCATTTCACCGCTACACCGGGAATTCCCTCTGCCCCTACCACACTCAAGCCCAACAGTTTCCACTGCCATAATGGAGTTAAGCTCCACGCTTTAACAGCAGACTTGAAAGGCCGCCTGCGGACGCTTTACGCCCAATAATTCCGGATAACGCTTGCCACTCCCGTATT
>CACPJY010000029.1 GCA_902634405.1 uncultured Synechococcaceae cyanobacterium | reverse complement strand
GCTAGGCATGCCACCTGGTGGCTGGTACAACATCTCTAAAAGGTTGCCTTCAGAATCTCTTAAATAGAAAGAAGCCGTTCCATCACGATGATCATGAACAGCTCCAACACGTACTCCCAACTCACTCAATCTCTTATTCATAGCATCTACCTCTGCACGCTCTGTAAAGTGAAAAGCGAAGTGAGGTCCTGCCGCCTTGTAGTCAGGGCCTAGTAAAGCCAAGCCGTCTCCCCCCAGACTAGTCTCCATATAGCACCAATCTTCAGCCTCCCAAACCACATGCATCCCAAGATTAGTATAAAAAGACAATGCCCTTTTAATGTCTTCAACACGAATAGCTATATGTCCCAATTTTGTAACTGCAACCATTAGATTAACTACCTCAAAAGAAAGTTTTCTTATTTCTCATAATCAATATTTTATTAAAGAAGAACTCATCAAGCCTCTCAGGAGCATTAAAAAAATGGTTGTGAAAAAGTAATTGCATATTTCAGCCCGCCTTTAACCATTGAGCAGCATCACAAGCATGATAGGTAAGAATTAAATCTGCACCTGCTCTCTTGAAACTTAGCAAAGTCTCTAGAACCACCGATCGTTCATCAATCCAACCTCGTTCTGCCGCGGCTTTCACCATTGAATACTCTCCACTTACGTTATAAGCAGCTATTGGCAACTCAAACTCATCTCGCAGTTTGGAAATAATGTCCAAATACGCAAGGCCAGGTTTAACCATCAAAATATCTGCTCCTTCCTGTTCATCAAGTTGTGCTTCAGTAATAGCTTCCCTGGCATTAGCAGGGTCCATTTGGTATGTGCTCTTATCTTTAGGTATAGGTTTACCTGAAGAAGAACGAGGTGCCGAGTCAAGAGCTTCTCTAAAAGGCCCATAATACGCGGATGAGTATTTCGCCGTATAGCTAATGATCCCTACCTCTTCAAAGCCTTCTTCATCTAAAGCTTCTCGAATTGCGCCAACACGTCCATCCATCATATCGCTTGGCCCTATTAGATCAGCTCCTGCTTGAGCCTGAACAACTGCTTGGCGACAAAGTTGCTCAATAGTCTGATCATTTAACACAACACCTGTTTGACTAACAATTCCATCATGGCCGTCACATGAGTAAGGATCCAGAGCAACATCCGTCATAACCGTCATATCAGGCACCTCTTTTTTTATAAGGCTTATAGCCTTGGGGATTAAACCATTTTCGTTAAAACACTCAGAACCATCTTCACTCTTTAAATTTTCAGCAATCTTCGGAAATAGCACAACGCATCTGATCCCAAGATTCCATGCTCTACTCACTTCAGAAACTAATTGATCAAGAGGCCATCTATAAGATCCAGGCATTGCATTAATAAGCTCTTTTTGAATACCTTCATGCAAAAACAAAGGATAAATAAAGTCCTTAGCCGAAAGGCTATGTTCCCTGACCATTGCTCTAAGGGATGGGGAACGTCGTAAGCGTCTTGGGCGGTAAGTTAAATCCATCAAAATGAAAGGACTGGTTAAGATCGTAGGCCGAAGTTAGAGCTGCGCAGATACAAACCATGATTGACGTGGATCATTGCAACGAAGCTGTTTCAAACGCTTGAGCACCTTAATTTCCTCATCTGACCAACTTCCAGGGAATTCCAATTTCAAAGTTAGAAACAAATCCCCCCTACCATTACTAGAAGGCCAGCCCTTACCCTTTAAGCGCAAACTCTTTCCAGGACTGGTCCCTGGAGGAATTTCAACATTAGCTTGACCGTCAGGAGTAAGCACCTGAACACTTCCGCCAAGTGCAAGCTCATCAATAGTTACAGGCAAATCTGCCCTCAATTGAGACCCATCTAAACGCCAAATTGGATGAGTTGAAACAATGACTTTTAAAAAAAGGTCCCCTCTTTTCCCCGTTCCTGGCTGAATATTACCCTTACCTTTCAATCGAAGTTTTGAATTCGTTTTAATTCCTGGAGGAATCTGTACCTTTACCCTCTCATCATTTACTGAAAGGATTCTTTCCGAACCATGAAATGCTTCTGCAAACCTTACTGATATTTCGATCTCAGCGTCCAAATTTATAGGTGGATTGGAAGAAGGTCTAGAGAATGCAGAAGCCCCAGGGAAACCAGAAGAGGCTCGAGGACTGGAAAATCGACCTAAAAGATCATTGATGAAATCATCAAAATTGCCATAACGTCCAAAATCAACATCAAATCCCGCTCCCGCTGCAGTGTTCCCAGCAAAACCTCCAGTCTGATTCCAGTACTTACCAAATTGTTCATATCTTTTTCGTTTATCTGTGTCTGAAAGTACCTCATATGCCTCGCTGATCTCCTTGAAGCGAGACTCAGCATTTTTGTCGCCAGGATTGACATCAGGATGGTACTGCCGAGCCAATTTCCGAAAAGAACGCTTTATCTCTTCCGGGCTGGCATTTCGCTCAACTCCGAGAACATGAAAATAATCCCTATAGCCGCTAGCGGCCATTGCATTAATCAGGCCTTAGGCCCTTAAAACAACAAGTTTCCCAGTTTATTTTCTAAATGGGGAATAATTTTGGTAGTAAAGCCCGAACGAAATCATCACAAACTTTTCAAAAAATTATTCCGGGATGACCCAGGATCTGAGAAAATAAATCAACTTGGATATCAACAAAATTTAAAAGCCATGAGATTGATAAATGGATTTCACACTCGCAATCTCCGAGGTGATGTTTTAGGAGGTGTAACTGCTGCTGTTGTGGCACTCCCTCTCGCTCTAGCTTTCGGTGAAGCCGCTCTTGGGAATGGTGGAGCCATTTATGGCCTGTATGGTGCAGTAGTTGTTGGATTCCTAGCCGCTCTTTTTGGTGGAACTCCTGCCCAAGTAAGTGGGCCAACTGGCCCAATGAGCGTGACAGTCGCAGGAGTAATTGCCACTCTTACTGCAATCGGTGTCAATCCAGATCTAAGTGCTGGTGAAATATTGCCGATGGTTATGGCAGCAGTAGTAATTGGCGGACTATTTCAAATACTTTTCGGAATACTTAAACTTGGTAAGTACATAACACTTGTTCCATACTCAGTGGTCTCTGGTTTCATGTCAGGGATAGGAGTGATAATTATCACAATTCAACTTGGACCTTTATTAGGCATAACAACAGGGGGTGGTGTAGTCGAATCTTTAAACCGTCTCATCAACAACTTCGATCCTAATGGTGCAGCAATTGCAGTCACAATAATGACTTTGGCAATTGTTTTTCTTACACCTAGGAAAATCAGTCAATGGATACCATCACCTCTTTTAGCCTTATTAATTGTGACCCCACTATCAATTTTCCTATTTAATGACGGAGCATTAATAGCAAATGGTACTTCCCCAATTCCGAGGATTGGAGAACTAATCCAAGATACAAATGGTGGTTGGTATCGCCAGATTCCTGCAGGAGGATTAACTTTTTCAATACCAAATTTCCAAAATAATTTAAGTGTAATTATTCAAGCAGGGCTAGTTTTGGCAGTACTAGGTGCGATTGATTCACTTCTGACATCACTTGTGGCAGATAATATTTCACAAACTCGCCACAACTCAGATAGAGAACTGATTGGCCAAGGCATTGGCAATAGCGTCTCTGGCCTCTTTAGTGGATTGCCAGGCGCTGGAGCAACTATGAGGACAGTGATTAATGTCAAATCTGGAGGTTCTACCCCTATTTCAGGGATGGTTCACTCAGTTGTACTCCTTATTGTTTTACTGGGTGCAGGACCACTTGCTGCTCAGATTCCAAACGCCTTACTAGCTGGAATTCTTATCAAGGTTGGACTTGACATTATTGACTGGGGATTCCTTAGAAGAGCTCACCGTCTATCACTCAAAACTGCAGCAGTGATGTATGGCGTTCTCTTAATGACTGTTTTATGGGGACTAATTGAAGCAGTTTTAGTGGGAGTGTTTATTGCAAATATGCTGACTATTGACTCAATTACCCAAACTCAATTAGAAGGAATGGAAGCTGATAATCCTTTAAGTGATGGCTCGACTGATAACTTCAGTGATTTACCGCTGCCTTCTGAAGAACAATCTCTTTTAGACAAGTGTCAGGGAGAAGTAATGCTTTTTAGACTCCGTGGACCAATGAGTTTTGGCGCAGCAAAAGGAATTAGTGAAAGAATGATGCTTGTTAGAAACTACAAAGTTTTAATTCTTGATATCACTGAAGTCCCAAGACTAGGTGTGACAGCTACTCTAGCCATAGAGGATATGGTCCAAGAAGCAAAGGCAAGCTCTAGGCAAGCATATGTTGCATGCTCAAACCAAAGAGTTCGAGATAGGCTAGCAAAATTCGGCGTCACCGAAATAGTAAATAGTCGTCGAGAAGCTTTAGAAAAAGCAATTAATGCTTTAAATCAATCGGCAGTCTGATTATATAAATCAGACTCAAGTCAAGATAAGTGGGAATAACCTTATTGTTTGCAATCATATGTAACTTAAAATGTACTTCTAATAAACGCTTTATAGCCTATAATAAATGCATAATATCAAGCAAATAGATTCAGGATTTACATGGAGACTAGTTTAGTCCTGCAAAATGCTTTAACCCCCCCAGTATTATTTTTTTTCCTGGGTTCTTTTGCCGTACTAGTCAAATCAGATCTTGAAATACCTGCACCATTACCAAAACTTTTTTCTCTCTATTTATTACTTGCAATTGGCTTCAAAGGAGGATTAGAACTTCAGAAAAGTGGCTTTACTGGTCAAGTGATACCAACAGTGAGTGCAGCTATTTGTATGTCTCTAGTTCTTCCGCTGATATGCTTCATTATTCTTAGACTAAAGCTAGACGTTTTCAATTCTGCAGCCATCGCTGCAGCCTATGGATCAATTAGTGCCGTTACTTTTATAACTGCCGAAAGCTTTCTAGAAAATCAAGGCATTCATTTTGATGGGTTTATGGTTGCAGCCCTTGCCTTAATGGAATCTCCTGCAATTATTGTTGGTCTTATGCTCGTCAAATATGTTGGGCCAAAACAAAAGGCCCATGCAAAAAAAATGCGCTGGCGACAAATAATTAGGGAAGCACTATTAAATAGTTCTGTTTACCTATTACTCGGAAGCCTATTAATTGGCTTTTTAACTGCATCAAACTCACCTTCAGGAGTTGTAAAGATGGAGCCTTTTACTGGAGGACTGTTTTATGGAGCAGAGTGTTTCTTTTTGCTAGATATGGGAATAATTGCAGCTCAAAGACTGCCAAGCCTTAAAAAGACAGGCTCATTTCTTATTGGTTTTTCTGTAGGGATGCCATTATTAAATGCGACTCTCGGAGTTTTTGTAGCAAAACTGCTTGGGCTAGGGCCTGGAAATGCCTTACTTTTCGTTGTTCTATGCGCGAGCGCCTCATACATTGCTGTTCCAGCTGCAATGAGAATGACCGTTCCAGAAGCTAAATCTAGTTATTACATCTCGACAACTCTAGGGTTAACCTTCCCATTCAACGTGATAGTTGGCATCCCTCTATATATGGGATTAGTCAATAAGCTAATTCCTCCTGTAGTCTAAATAAATGAAACGACTCGACCTGATTTTTAGCGAAAGAGAACTTGAAGCAATGCTGAAATCATTAGATGAAGCTCAGGTTCCTGGCTATACAGTCATGAAACATGTAACTGGGAAAGGCCCTGACAGCGCAGTTTCAGAAGATATGGAGTTTACTGGTTTAGGGGCCAATGCTCATGTAATAGTTTTCTGTGAGCAGAGTGATCTTGACCGCCTTAAAGAAAAAGTAACTCCTATTCTTAACTATTATGGAGGAGTAGCTTACGTCTCAGACGCTACAAAGCTCTAAAAAAAGTAAATCTGTTCAAACCAATAAAGTATTCTTTTTAAAAACGTATTGTTGTAATTTAAGAGTGAACCCAATCTACTCGAATTACTTTACGGCTATTAATAAACCTATCAATAGCCATTGCTGCTATGCAACCATCAGAAGCCGCAACTACTGCTTGTTTAAAGGGGGTATTTCTTATATCTCCAATGGCCCATACACCCTCAGAAGTTGTTGCCATGAAATCATCAACAACAACACCTCCATCTTCTTTTAATGCAACTTGATCACCTAAAAAATCTGTAATTGGTTTTGAACCACTCATATATACAAATACTCCTTCAGTGGGAATGTCTTGTTGCACATCATCAGAACGTTTTTTGACTTGAACACTAGTTACACCACTTTCATTTCCAGAGATATTCAGTAAACGAGTTTTGCTCCAATGCTGAACATTCTTCTGGGCAATCAAATCTTTTGCGTGCTCATCATCTTCTTTAGGATCATTAGAAGTAATCCAGTGCACCTTAGAAGCAAACTTGACCAATACTTGAGCCTCTTCAATCGCCTCCTTATTTACCCCAACAACTGCAACCTCTCGACCCTTATAAAAAGCTGCATCACAAGTAGCGCAATAGCTCACTCCTCGCCCCAAAAACTCCGCTTCTCCCTTAAAAGAAGCTGGACGGCCCATCGCCCCAGTTGCTAATACAAGGGCTCGACCTTTAAAAGTGCCTTCAGGTGTATAAACAGTTTTCCAATCACCATTGACATCCACTCCAAAAACCTGTGCCCGTCGATAATCTGTCCCGTATTCAACGGCCTGATCACGCATTAATTTAAGTAGGTCGTCACCACTAACCTCAGTAGAGACTCCTGGATAATTTGCAATTTGGTGTGTAATTGCCAAAGCTCCTACAGAAGGGTTCTTATCCAAAATTACAGTTTTGAGATCAGCACGTGATGTGTAAAGAGCGCATGTACACCCAGCAGGCCCCCCCCCCACAATCACAACATCAGCTTCGATTGTATCCAACGTTTGAGAATCTCCTTTTAATTGCTATGACAGGGTTTGTGAAACCTTTGCAAAGTTACCTGATTGCAAAAGGTACAAAGATCCTTCATTAAACATATACAG
>CACPJY010000028.1 GCA_902634405.1 uncultured Synechococcaceae cyanobacterium | reverse complement strand
TTACCTGGGAAAAACGCCCGTTAAACCAAAGTCAACGACGAAGAATATGTGGTGTAGTTTTTCAATTTCCCGAAAGACATTTTCTTGGTCTAACCGTTGCACAAGAATTAAGACTTGGACATAGGAGACTTAATGGCGAGATTCAAGCTGAGGCCCTCAAAAAGGTAGGCCTCTTTGAAATCGATCCTAGACAAGCCCCCGAACGACTAAGTGGAGGCCAACAAAGGCGATTAGCCCTAGCTGTGCAATTACTAAGAAAACCAAAAGTTCTTCTACTTGACGAACCAACAGCAGGCTTAGACTGGTCTGTGAGGCATGAAGTACTGGAACTATTAACGTCCCTTGCAAAAGAGCAAGTCATGATAGTTGTTACCCATGAGCCAGAATTATTCAAAAAAACAACTCGTTCAATCTATGAATTAACGAATGGGAAACTAAATTTGGTATAACTTAAACCCTAAATTAAAGGGCATGGCGGATTGTTTAGTTAGAGCCACTGCAGCAGGCGGAGCAATACGACTTGTAGCCGTTGTAGCTACAGAGGCAACAAAAGAAGCAAAAAAGCGGCACAACCTTTCTTATCTAACTACTGCCCTCTTAGGAAGAGCTATGAGTGCAGCTCTTCTCCTTGCTAGCTCAATGAAAGTTAATCATGGGAAAGTGAACCTTAAGCTTGGATCAGATGGTCCCTTAAAAGGATTAATGGTAGAGGGAGGTCGCAATGGAAAAATTCGAGGCTACGTAGGAAATCCTGAGCTTGAGCTCGATCCGATTCAATCCCAAAATGGACAATTTGGATTCGACTTCGCCAGAGCAACAGGCAAAGGATATCTTCATGTTATTAGGGATGAGGGGAGAGGAGAACCTTTTAGCAGCACTGTTGAGTTAGTTAAAGGGGGCATTGGAGAAGATGTTGCTTCGTATCTTCTACATTCGGAGCAAACCCCGTCCGCAGTTTTTGTTGGAGAAAAACTAAGTAGTCAAAACATTGAATGTTCAGGAGGATTACTTTTACAAGTGCTCCCAAAAGCATCGGAAGAACCATCCCTGATTCATTTAATCGAAGAAAGATGTAAAGAGGTAGGAAACTTTAGTGAAAAATTGATAATTTACCAGAATAATCTACCCGACTTGCTAAAAGATATTTTCCCTGATCTAGACACAAATAGAGAATCTATTGAAGCTACTAGTCAACCAGTATTGTTCTCATGTAGATGTTCAAAAGAACGAAGCTTATCTGCTCTCAAGCTTCTCGGCGTAAAAGAGTTAAAAAGCATCCTCTCAGAAGAAGGGAAAGCTGAAATAATTTGTCGTTTTTGTAGCAATGTCTATTGTGCTGATCAAGATGATCTAAATGTCTTAATCAAAAATATAAATAATTCCATTTAAAAAAATAGGTAAATAAAGACAGAACTTAATTCAAAAGAAGTGAACCAATCCATAGAATAACAACAGCAGGCAAACCTTCTAATTGATCATTAGAGAACTGTCCCTGAAGTGCTAATCCATCGCCTGAGATGCTCAACAAGAAGGCGCCCATCATGAGCCCCAATGATAGTAAAACGACACTCCAACCCAATGAGGGGAGAGGACGTCTTCCTCGTCTAATCTGACTAACAAACAATCCAATAGTTGATAATGCCAATAACAAATCAACACTTTTGTCAGTAGAAACAAGTAAAAGTAAAAGAATGCTCCCACCAAGTACTAAGCGGACTATTAATCCCTGACCATCAACAATCGAAATTTGAGGCAATAGGGATCCTTGCCCCCTTACTGAATCAGAAGTATTTAGGTTCTTAGATTGATTGAGAAAATTATTTGCAGAAGCAAATATACCTCTGTTTTCAACCTTTACATCCTCTCTTCGAGAGGCATTTGCGGCTGCAGAACTAACTTTACCAAGCTGACGTTGCTTGAGGCTGCTCATCAAAATAGCTTCATATGAGCTCTCAATCTTGGCTTTGGCCTGAGAATTATCACCGACTTCTTTGAGCTTCTCTTCCTTTGCTTTTTGGACCTCATCAAAAGTCGCCCCTGAATCAAGTCCAAGGGTCAAATAAGGATCTTCAGAGCCTGGTGGTAAACCAGATTCAAGTTCAGAGGGCATAATGTTCCACTGATCTTCTAAGAGAATATCTAAACATGCTCGGATTAGGGAAATTGTTGTTAATTGAGTGATTTTCTACCAACTAGATTTTTAAGAGAATCATTCTGAGGGGACGATAATTATGGTCTAAAGGCTAATTGGCTCTACACCACTTACTACTGGAGCTACTGAACTTAAAGCAAGCTTAGGGTGGTCTTCTAATAACTGGTTAAGATTCCACTCATTTTGAAAAAGCAGCACAGGCCTTGCCCAAGCATCCTTAACTGTCTTGCAATTAAAAATGCGTCCAAGATTATCAAGTGCTTGCCATCCACCATCTACCCACCTTGCGACTTGAAAACTCAAGGGTTCAAGTCTTGTCTCAACACCATATTCGTTTTCAAGACGATGTTGAACAACCTCCAATTGAAGCTGACCGACTGCGGCAAGAATTGGATCTCTTTTGCTCTGATCAACATCATATAAAACTTGAACTGCCCCTTCTTCTCTAAGCTCATTTATACCTTTTCGAAAATTTTTAAAAGCTGATGGATTTGGGTTACGCAACCAACTAAAAATTTCGGGGCTGAAACAAGGAATACCTTCATATTCAACTCGAGTTCCAGTAAACAAGGTATCCCCTATTGCAAACATTCCTGGATTATTTAGCCCAATCACATCTCCTGGATATGCATCATCTACAACGGCACGGTCCTGCCCAAAGATCTTTTGAGGACGTGATAGTCGAATAGTTTTTCCAGTTCTAGCGTGCCGAACTGTCATGTCTTTTTGGAAACGTCCGCTACAAACCCTTACAAAAGCAACTCGGTCTCTATGCCTAGGGTCCATATTTGCTTGAAGCTTAAAAACAAACCCACTAAAATCTGGCCTTAAGGGATCAACAAAAGAATCACCAGTAGATCTGGCGACTGGACCCTGAGCCATATCTAAAAAGGAATTCAAAAAGGTACTTACTCCAAAATTTGTCATAGCAGATCCAAAAAAAACAGGGGTCAATTGCCCTGAATGGACCTTCTTTATATCCATTTCACAGCCTGCTAAATCAAGCAAATCAAGCTCCTCAATAGCTTGATCAAGTAATTCAGGCTCAAGCACCTGCCTTAATTCAGGATCATCTAAATCCAAGCTTGTCTCACTTGCTTGTCGACCTCGTTCTGCGCGACTAAAGAGAATTACTTTCCTGCTACGACGATCAATAACACCTCTGAAAAGTTCTCCACTTCCAATGGGCCAGTTAACAGCCCAGGTGGCTAGGCCTAATTCAGCTTCAATCTGATCAAGCAAAGAAAGAGGCTCTTGTCCTGGTCTGTCCATCTTGTTGATAAAAGTAAAAATTGGTATCTTCCTCATCCGGCATACTTCGAACAGCTTTCTCGTCTGAGGCTCAAGTCCTTTTGCAGCGTCCTCAAGCATTACCGCATTATCAGCTGCAGAAAGAGTGCGATAAGTGTCTTCAGAAAAGTCCTGATGCCCAGGAGTATCTAGAAGATTAATAATGTTTTGCTTGTAGTCAAATTGTAAAACTGTTGAAGTAATTGATATCCCTCGCTGTTTCTCCAACTCCATCCAATCTGAGGTGACCTTTCTCTGCTCACCTCTTGCTTTAACTGCACCAGCCTGTTGGATCGCTCCACCATAAAGCAAAAGTTTTTCAGTGAGAGTTGTTTTCCCTGCATCTGGGTGAGAAATGATTGCAAAATTCCGCCTACGTCCGACTTCTTCTATCAAATTTTGCTCTAAAGCTTCATCCTTAGAAGTTCCAGAGTCCTTACTAGTTGGGGAATTTGTTTTCATCGAATTTTTGTACTTGTCATAGCCTGTCAGATTGTGCCTATCACCTCCAAGTAGCGGTCTCCGACTTCAACAACATTTAAGTTATTCATACCTGCAAACTTAATCTGTTGCTTGACTTCGCCAACAGTAAAAGCAGCTTTTAAAGAGGCTAAAAAATCACGTTTCAAAATATCTGAGTCGTTTGGAGGAAGTTTTTGTTGAAGTCTAATGGCCTCTTCCTCAGATTGAGGCCTTCTGAGATCTCTCAAAAAGACCGTAGAACCTCGTCGAGACATTCTTTTTATTAATGTCCAATAAATACTCGGCTCATGAAGATGGTGTAGAAAACTGTTGCTAACAATCAAATCAGCTAAAGAGTAAAGCTGTTCAGAACCATTTGCGAACTTACGAATATCAGAAAGCAGATACTGAGGACCTTGGTGTTGAGAGAAAATTTGACGTTTACGATCCCTTGCTATATCAAGCATCGCTTCAGAACCATCAATCCCGATCACTTTGGAATGAGGCCACTTTAAAGCCAATCTCTCTGTAACATTTCCAGGGCCACATCCAAGATCAACTATCAAGCTTTTTACTTCAAGGGTTTTGGAGGTTTGAAATAGGTACTGGCTTAAAACTTTTATGAAAGCTTTATCACTTAAGGAAAAATCCGCATTTGCATAAGCCTTCGCCTGAATCTCAGTGTCCATAAGCTCTGGCTCGGGTATGCGCTTCAAGATTAAAAAGTTAATTCTCAAATATTTTTATATATACACTGCTGATGGTGTTAACGGAACCTTGCTAACACCATTTATGGCGTTAGCCTGCCCATACTCCGCGGATAAAGAAGCTGTGACACTAACTCCAAGCAAGTCTGAGATAGAGAAGATGAAAAATGCCCTGATCAATGAATGCAAGGGAGATTTTCCCTCCTCAGCACCTGCAGCAAACCCTGTTTTCTATAGGACATACAGTCGAAAAACCCTTTCTGGGAGAGAAAGCTGGAACGAGGTAGGGCTAAGGAGTCTAAATGGCTTAAAAGAGCTTGGAAAACTGACTCAAGATGAAATCACTCTGATGTCTCAAATGCAATCAGAGAAAAAAGCTCTCCCATCAGGACGCTGGCTTTGGATAGGAGGAACGCCTTGGATAAATAAAAAAGAGAATTATTCAGGCGCTTATAACTGCACATCTACCAATCTTGTCGATTGGGAAGCATTTGGCCTAATGATGGACCTTGCGATGATGGGATGCGGTACTGGAGCAATCATCGAACCCCATCTCATACAAAGATTACCCATCATCCGTAATAAAATAAATATCGTTAATGTCAGTGAAATTGGTTTAACTGCACCTAACGAGCGAATCAATAAAACAACTAGCAGTATTCAAAACAATAACGTTTTCATAAAGGTAGGGGATACTAGGAGGGGATGGGTAGATAGTTATCAACTTTTACTTGAGTTATCAAGCGACGAAAACTTCAAAGATTCAATTATCAATATCAGTATAGATTTGTCAGATGTAAGGCCTATAGGTGAAAGCCTTAAAGGCTTTGGGGGTATGGCAAATCCCGTTAAATTAAAAGACCTTTACTCAAGAGTTGCTTGTCTACTAAACAAGTCGATAGGAAGACGCCTCACTTCTATTGAATGTTGTCTACTAATTGATGAGGCTGCAGTGACAATAGTTGCTGGAAATATCAGAAGAAGCGCTGGAATGCGTCAATTTGCTGCAGAGGATGAGAATGCTGCCAAAGCAAAAGAAAATTTATGGCAACAAGATGAGAATGGTGACTGGCGAATAGACCCATCGAAAGACGCCCTGCGTATGGCAAATCACACAAGGGTTTATCACAAACGTCCTAGCAAAGAAGTAGTAATTGAAGCAGTCAGAAAACAGTTTCATTCAGGAGAAGGAGCTATCCAATTTGCACCAGAAGCCCTTGCCCGTGCAAATGCTGACCTTCTTAAGACTCCAGAACTAAGAAAAGAATTTATTGATATTTACTGCGACCAAGGAAAAGAAGAAGCTGCATCATGGTTACAAGAAAACCATGGACCCATAGAACAAGCAGAATTGGCACACCGTCTTAGTAGATACGGTCTAAACCCATGTGGAGAGATCCTCGGAGCTGACTTCCATTGCAATTTAGCTGAAATTCATCTAAACCAGATCGATCCATCAGATGATGAAGGCCAAGAAGCAGCATTCAAAGCCGGTGCTCTTTCAGTAGCGTGTCTTCTAAACCATAGGTTTGAAGTACAAAGATATAGGCAAAGCAGATCGTGGGACCCAATAGTAGGGGTTAGCTTCACAGGACTTTTTGATTTCTTTGTTCACGCATTTGGAACTGAATGGCTCAATTGGTGGGAAGAAGGCCGACCGAATACAGCACAGGGGAAATTATTCAAATCAAAAGAAGCTAGCTACCTAAAAAAATGGAAAGCTGTAGTTGAAAATACAGTATGGAACTACTGTGATAGACATGGCCTTAGAAGGCCAAATCGTTGCACAACTGTTCAACCTGCAGGGACTAAAAGTTTATTAACCGGAGCTTCACCAGGATGGCATCCTCCTAAAGCTCAAAGATTTATTAGAAGGATTACATTTCGAAAGAATGATCCTGTTGCCATGGCTTGTATGGATTATGGCTACACAATTGTGCCTTCTCAATCCGACAAAGATGATCAAGGTCGCCTACTAAATGATCCATTCGACCCACGTTGCACAGAATGGCTTGTAGAAATACCTACTGAAGTAAGTTGGGCAAACCTGCCAGGTGCAGATGGTGTCAACATAAATAATTTCTCAGCTTTGTCCCAATTTGATTTCTATATGCAAGTTCAAACTCATTACACAGATCACAACACATCGGCAACAATAGAGTTTAGAGAAAATGAGATAGAGCCTCTAGCTGAAGAAGTATTTAAAGCAATCCAAAATGGAGACGGCTATATATCTGCGGCGTTGTTGGCGAGATTCGACGCTAACGCTACCTTCCCCCGGCTACCATTTGAGCCTATAGACGCAGAGACATACGAGAAGCTTCAAAGTGATGTAGTAAAGAGAAGGGTTACGAACAACTTCTTCGAAGCCCTAAGTCGCTATGATAAAGGGGAAATGGAAGAAGCCGGTCCTGCTGGTTGCGACTCAGACAAGTGTTTGCTTCCCCTAGCAAAACCCGGAGAATAGAATCTAAATCAAGGTGTACATTCAATACCTAAGATAATCAACTAAGACTTATAAAATCAGCAACTTTGTAGAATACTCCCAAACCATATCTGCTTTTTTGTAGAATCTTGATTAAGCTCAAGTAATGGTACTGAGACATATGAAGAATATAGGAACTATT
>CACPJY010000027.1 GCA_902634405.1 uncultured Synechococcaceae cyanobacterium | reverse complement strand
AAGCAATCAAAAAGGCATAAAAACAGCAGTTCTTGTAAATGAGTTTGGGGAGATTGGAATTGACAATGATCTTATTATTTCTACTGATGAGGAAGTGATAGAACTAAGTAATGGTTGTATATGTTGCACCATAAATGGTGAGCTTCTTGAAGCAGTTAATCGAATATTAGAGCGTAAAGAAAAAATTGACTACTTAATTGTAGAAACAACTGGGCTCGCAGATCCATTGCCTGTAGCAATGACTTTTTTAGGAAGTGAGCTTCGGGACTTAACACGTTTAGATTCAATTATTACTTTGATTGATGCTGAAAATTTTGACGAGACAATATTAGACAGCCAGATTGCTAGGGCTCAAATTATTTATGGCGATATTCTTATAATTAATAAATGCGATATAGTGAAGAAAGAGAGAATAGATATAATCCAGTCAAGGCTTAATGCAATAAAAAATGATGCGCGAATGCTCTTTGCTGTTAAAGGAAATGTTTCCCTTCAATTAGTAATGAGTGTAGGTCTGTTTGATACAGACTTCTATCTTGAGCAGGACTTAAAGAACTCCAGTCACATCCATGGTCATAGTCATGAGCATGAGCATGAGCATGAGCATGAGCATGACAGTCACAATAAGCATTCAGAACATATAGATATAGAAGGGTTTACATCTCTTTCATTCACAACAGAAGAGCCTTTTGAGTTGAAGAAGTTTCAGAATTTCCTAGACAATCAAATGCCATCAGGAGTTTTCAGAGCTAAAGGAATCTTATGGTTTTTTGAAAGCGAGCGTAGACATATATTTCATCTAGCAGGAAAGAGATTCTCACTTGAGGATAGTGATTGGGAAGGTAAGAAAAATAACCAACTTGTACTCATTGGAAAGGAGCTAGATCATAAAATGCTTAAAAAACAGTTAAGTGCTTGTATAAAATGCACTTAAGGGTTAGGTCTTCATTAGATACATCTGCTCTTAATTACATTTTTAATAATATCTAAGGCCCTTTTTAAAGGTAAGTTTTTAAAAGATAAGTTATTAAAATTAGAGAACATTTTCAAATATAGTCTTTTTTGACTAATGTATCTTTTATTATAAATTGAAACCCTTTAACAAGGCTAGCAAGTTTATGCTGAAAGCACTTATCCAATTCTTCACAAGTCTCTATTAATTGAAAAGAGTAATGACTCTTAAAAAAATCATTTGGCCTCCAGGTCGTCGTCTCCTTGGAGGACTAGCAATAGCTGTAGCATTCTTAATGTTATGGCCCTTAATAGTTTTACTTTTAGAAGGGCTGCAAGGGGTTCTAACAGGAAGTGCCAACCTAGGGACAGATGGAGCAAGACAAATCAAAGGGACTATTCTCCTGCTCCTCGGTACTGGAGTTATTGGAGGAATAATAGGCACAATAAATGGATGGTTACTAGCTAATTGTCGATTCCCTGGACGAAAAGTTCTAAGAATCGCCCAATTAATCCCCTTGGCAACACCTGCTTATATTCTTTCTGCAACTTTAATCGACCTAGGAAGCATTAATGCAATAAGGATATACGGAATGGGTTGGGGAATACTAATCATGGCATTAACAACCTACCCATATGTTTTTTTACTTAGTACCGAAAGTTTCTCAATCTCAGGTCGGCGACAGCTAGAAGCATGCCGAAGCTTAGGAGTTGGACCTTGGAATAGTTTTAGACGCATCGCCCTACCTATGGCGATGCCAGCAATTGGAGCAGGAGTAGCATTAATGAGCATGGAAGTTGTGAATGAGCTAGGAGCCGTTCAGCTGCTAAATATTCCAAGCATATCTGCAGGAATCGTTGAGAACTGGATTAGCAAAGGTAATCCCTCCGGGGCAATTGCACTGGCAATTATCGCCCTAGCAATTGTTATGACATTCGTAGCCTATGAAAAAATGCTAAGAAAAAGGAGCAAACGGTGGAGTGAAGGAATTGCAGGTGGGGAATCACCTCAGTGGCCTCTTCATGGAATAAGGGCTTTATCGGCACAAACAGTAACCGCCTTACCTCCTCTTTTTACTCTTGGAGTCCCTCTACTTTGGGCAAGCATAAATTTCAATCAACTTAATCAAGGAATAAATATAGAGATGTTTTTATTAACAGCAAGAACTATTGGACTTGCAATATTAACAGCTCTAATAACATTAAGTGCTGCACTTTTACTGGCATTAGCTAAGAGGTTAGAACCAAATAAATGGATGAAAAGTCTTACTTTTCTAGCAGGAATAGGATACGCAATCCCAGGTGCTGTTCTTGCATTAGCAATGCAATCACTAGCTTCTTCACCAATAAAGCTGAATGCCATCTGCCTACTTCTATGGGGTTATGTGGTTAGATTTCTACTTGTTGGGAAAGGTGGTCTAGATGCAGGCTTTGAAAGGATTTCACCTAATCTTGATGAAGCAGCAAGAGGTCTAGGATGCTCCTGGGCAGGAGTGTTTCGTAGGATTCACTGGCCTTTACAAAGGGGTCCTTTAACAGTTGGGCTTTTACTTATTTTTGTAGATACTATAAAAGAATTACCTTTGACTTTTATTCTTAGGCCTTTTGATTTTGATACACTTTCAGTAAGGATTTTCCAATATGCAAGTGACGAAAGGATGGCAGAATGCATTATCCCTACAATGATTATTTTAATAATGGGTTTAATTTCTTCACTCGCACTAGTTCCTGGATTAGAAAAGAAGCAAAAATCCAATCTAAGAATTACTAAGATATAAAGTTTTGAGCTTAATAGCCATACAAAAGTATTCAAGAGGTATCTTCGTTATCTGCAAAGAAATAAGTAATAGAAGCCAATAGCTTTCTTTGAATAGGAAAAATCAAAGCCGCCACAATATCAGCCAGTGTAGTTATTAATCGGTAGCCAAAGAGAATCCCAAGTAGGGGCATGCCTGTAGCTGTTGAGCCTAATCCCAACAAAAGTGCAGCCTCAAAGACTCCGAGACCTCCAGGCGCAGCAGGAATCACTAAACCAACAGCCCAGGCAAAAGAAAAAATTGAAACCCATGTACCAAGTGGCAAATATGATGCTGTAGAGAAAGCAAGCAAACAACAAAAAAAACTAGCAAAACGAAAAAGAATGAATAGAACTTCTATTGCTAGTGCTTTAAAAGGATAAGGTGATCTGACTACAAACAAATTCTCGGACGAAAATGCATGTGAGAAAGACGAATCAACTTTAATAAGTTGTTTAGTCTTATTTCTCTCAAGAAATCTCAACAAAGGCTCTCTAAAAGGAGCCGTTAGTAGAAGCAAAGGCAATAAGCAAACTAAAGCAAACCCTGACTTCAAACCACCAAAAGGTATCAGCAGAAAAGCTGCTACCAACATAAGGAAAGGTTCTAAGAAAACAGATGCTAGTGCTGGTCCAACTCCAATCTCATTTCTTAACGACCTTAGTCTGTCTATGAAATGCCAAATACCACCGGGCAAGTACTTCAAAAGATTACTACTTAAAAAAAGAGGTATGAAATGAATCGTCGACCTTCTGTAGCCAAGCCAATCAACGAGTTCTCGCCAGGCAATTGCATTGAATATCAAACTTATTATTGCAATAATCAATCCCCATAAAATCCAAAAGTAATCATATGCATCTCTTGATAAGTGATAAAAGCCTTCTTCATTTGATAGAAGAACACTCAGTACAAAGGTTAAACTAATAAGGGTAACTAGAATCCTAAAATCAACTGGACTTTTTCTAATAATCCATAAATTAATATCTCTAACACGCAAATATAAATTACTTAGCATGACCACATATTATCACTAAAGAAATGACCTTTTTGATCAAGGACTTCTCTACGTACATCTTCCAATGCCAAGCCTGATTCGTTGCTGATCCTTAAAAGATCATCATGTTCAACTTTCACAGAGATTCGCCCATTAGGACGACGTATTTGTTTAGCATGTACATCTCCCCAAGTGGTTGGAAGCCATCCCATTCTCCTAGGCAAAACCCACCGATTTTCGATTCGTTCTCTCAATCCTAATGTTGGGCTTTGGGAAAACCACACAGAACGAACTTTATTAGCATTCTCTGGGAGGACTATCGCTTGAAGCCAAATAGCGTGTCTTCCCTTCTTGGTTTGCACCGACTGAGAAACAACTTCCAATGCTCCAGATTCTCTAAGCTTTTCAGCAATGGCTGCGACATCTTCCATAGTTGAGTCATCAATCAATGTCTCCTGAAGCACTACTTTTTGAGAAGAATATCCAGAAATATCTTCAAAGTTTTTCTCAAATTCAACTTGTTCAAACTCAATGATTCTTAGTAAATTCGGTCTGTCTAACTTACGATGGCCAATTCCAATTCCAACACGTTGAATCCCATAAAAATTTGGATAGCTAAACGAATCAGCAAATGTCGCCATCAAGGCCAATCCTGTTGGAGTAGTCAATTCTCCTAGAGGGAATTCATCAGAAAAACGAAGGGGGATATTGTGTCGCCTGCCTATCTCCAAA
Source organism: uncultured Synechococcaceae cyanobacterium (assembly GCA_902634405.1). Lineage (GTDB taxonomy): Bacteria > Cyanobacteriota > Cyanobacteriia > PCC-6307 > Cyanobiaceae > CACPJY01. Next base: position 4,452 of record CACPJY010000027.1, on the reverse strand, counting down.
ACCACAGGAACTGGTACTGGTATTCGACCATGTTGAGTCTCAATCGTGCCCCATCCTGATGGAGGACTCATGCAAAAAACTCTTTGGGGTGCAAGATGCTCTATAGCAGCACAAACACCTACAACAGCAACCAAGGCATCAACAGCACCAATTTCATGAAAGTGCACTTCATTAAGACTGGAAGCATGAACTTCTGATTCCGCCTCTGCAAGTATGTTAAATACTTTGATTGATTTCTTTATTATTGATTGAGAAAGTTTAGAAGTCTTAAGCAAGTTTTGAATCTCGATCCATCGACGAGTTGGAGGTTGTTTCTCTAGACAATCAACAAAAACACTTAAGCCTCTTAATCCGAAGGTTTTTTTCTCTTTAACATTTAACTGATAAGCGCTTTTCAGGCCAAGTTTAATCAGGGGGTCTTCTATCACATTATTAGGCACACCCAAATCAATTAAGCCTGCTAGGAGCATGTCTCCAGATAGTCCTGTAGGACAATCAACAAACAAACTTGTCATAACTTTTGGCCTTCCAAAGTATTGAACCAAACCATAAATAAAACTAGGTAATATGAAAAAAGTGTAGGCAGATTCTTAAGAGAAATTCTCTTAAGAGTAAAGTTCATACTTGTCATTCCTAAGATGTAACCACTACTAACTGTTTATACATCATAAGGAGATCAAGAACTTGAGTTAGCAACTCTGTCAATTGCCTTCGATCTTGAGACTGGAATACGCCTCTGATGATTGACCTTTCCTGGAATTGTCCCAATATCCTCATAGCTTTCTACATACAACGTCTGATCTTTCCTTCGCATATCAAGACTCAAAAATCGCCTCAAAAGAGTTAGAGGTATTTCACCTTTTAGCTTGAGCTTAAAAGGCGCTGGACGACTCCCGTCACTCTTTTTTCTTTGGCGAACCTTAATAACTAATTCGTGACTTTCAGGCTTTGTAAAAATCAATTCACCGCGTATTGAAAAGTAATCATCACCTTCAGGTAGTGGGGCATCTAGTGAATTCTGGGATTTTGAGCTTTGTTCTGGATTTTTTTCAAGAGTAATTGGCTCCCAAATCCCGGCAATCTGAAGATGCAAATGATCTAGCTCTCTACATCGAGGATAGACAACCCAAAGATGTGGTTTTCCCATATCCAAATATCGCCGCATCAAAGTCATTACACGTCCAAGGACAACAGCCTCCAACTCATGTCCTTCGGCATCAATTAAGCGGCCTCTAGTGAACTGTTGGGGATCGGAAGGCTTGTATTTAGCTCTAACCAAACCGATGGCTCGGTATTGAAAAGGCTCTGTTACCGAAGGGATAGGGTGGTCTCTCATCGAAAGGGAAGGTCATTCAATTGGCCCGCTTAAAAGCTAGCCATGGTTTAGTCATAAGCTAAGACTAAGGTGAAAATATTTTTTTATCTATTAGATTAAATTGAATGGTCAACTCAACGAAAGCAAAAATCTCCTTAGCAGTCATTACTGCCTCAACATGGGTATTTTGGATAGTACTAAGCCTACTTAATGATAGAAGAAATTTATATAGTAACTACAACTCATTTAACGAAAAGATAAACCCACCAGAGTTAAATGTTAATTCACCACAAACTCTCATGGGAAAAGTAGCTCTCTTAGAACAGCTTCTAGAAATTGGCGACATAGACGCTTTAAAGGAACTACTAATCAGCCTTATCAACCAAAATCAAGAGACTTGGGAGCTAAGTCTTATGCTAGTGGAGATAGAACGAAAAAAAGGCAACCTTGCAGAAGCTCAAAAAGAAATAAATCGAATACGAAAAAAATATCCAGAAAATTTACACCTTATAAACATTAAAGTTCTTTTAGACCTTGAACAAGTTAGGAATAGAGATGCTATTTCATTTTTGAGATCTCAATTCGAATCAACTAAAACAACTAGTTCTCGTATATCAATTGGACTACTACTCGCTAACACTCTTAGTAAATCAGGCAGAACTTCATCTGCAGAAGATCTCTACTATCTTCTATCGAAAGAAAATCCGAAAGATCCGAAAGCTCTTTTAGCACTTGCAGAGTTAAAGAATGAGCAAGGTCAATATATAAAAGCTCTCAAAATCTTAAAAGAATTAAGAAGTAAAAGAACAAAAACTGGTTCTCAAGACCTACTTATTGACGAACTAGTCGAAGAATGGGGAAGAAAAGCTGCTTTAAGAAAAGCTTTTTAATAAGTCCTTGGGTCGATAAGCATCTCTGGGGGCCGTGAAGATGAAGTAGAAGTATTCGCTTCTAATGCCCTTAAAGCCTCATCAATAGCGTCTGAAGGACTAGTTGCATCCTCCATTTGTTTGGCTTTGCGGAGTTGATTCATCAAATCCATTGGATTTGTTGGATTGAGAATTGTCCCCTGCTCGCTTTTCCCAGGAATTGTCTCTAAAAGCTCGTTGTCTCTAGAAGATGGAAAGTCACCAGAAAGTTGAGCTTCGGCAGGAAAATCGAAAAAAGTTATCAAAGCCAACGAAATTGGCATGCCCACCTTTATGAAATTTTTGAGCTGTTGCAAACTCGATAGTGATTGCATTTCCGTTTTTTTATTGAACCAACTCTAAGAGAGACTCATACTAATGGTCTTAGCAAAAAACGGAAAGCCTTGAGAATTGCCACCTGGAACGTCAATTCAATTCGAACCCGATTAAACCAGGTTCAGAAGTGGTTACTAGAAATGCAACCAGATGTCCTTTGTTTACAGGAGACCAAAGTAGATGACCCACTTTTCCCAAAAAATGACTTAGAGGAGAATGGCTACAATGTTTTTTATCATGGACAAAAAGCATATAACGGTGTCGCCTTATTAAGCCGTCACCCCCTAACGGATATCAAGCGAGGGTTTGTAGATGTTCTTGAAAATGATAATGATGCTTTAACACTTAGCGAACAAAAAAGAGTAATAAGTTGTGTCATAGAAGGAGTCAGAATTGTCAATCTTTATGTACCCAATGGCTCTGACTTGAAATCAGATAAATATCAATACAAATTAAAATGGCTTAATTGTCTTAGTAGATATTTAAAGGTTCTCAAAGAACAAAGAGAACCAATATGTGTAGTTGGAGACTTTAATATTGCTCTAGAAGGAAGAGATATTCATAATCCTGACCGACTTACTGGAGGAATAATGGCAAGTGATGCAGAAAGAAAAGCATTGATAGGAGCCCTGGGAGAGGATCTTGTAGACATATTTAGGGTTTTTGAACAAGGTAGTGGGCATTGGAGTTGGTGGGACTATAGAAGTGGAGCATGGAGTCGTGATCGGGGATGGAGAATTGATCATATCTATTTATCAAGTGACCTCTTGAAGCAAACAAAGAGTAGTTTTATAGACAAAAAGACAAGAGGTAACACTCAACCAAGCGACCATGCTCCTGTTCTAGTAGATATCGAATGGCCGCCCTCATCAGAGCTAGAAGACTTAGAGTTTTAAACTTAAAAAATTAATCAAAATTATTTACAGATAAATCTTCTAATTAATATTAAAAAGACTCAATCTCACTTGAATTGGCAGAAGAATGTCTTTCAATAATCACTTTTTTTCTAGATGACTCTCCGCAGCTCCTAGGAGTAGGGAAAATTTTCCCTGGATTTGCGAGTCCTTTTGGATCAAAGGCCAACCGTACTCGCTTCATTGTTTCAAGGTCTTGCTTTGTAAACATCCAATCGAGATAACAACGTTTGTCAGATCCAACTCCATGCTCACCAGTAATACTTCCCCCAACTGACAAACATACTTTCAATATCTCTGCACCAAGATCCCGAACTCTGTTTTCCACATTTGGCATTCCTGCTTTATAGAGGATTAAGGGGTGAAGATTTCCATCACCAGCATGAAAAACATTTGCTACAGGCAAGTCATGCAATTTACTAAGCTTCTCAATTGCTCCTAATACCTTAGGCAAACTACTTCTAGGGACAACTCCATCTTGAACGTAATAAGTAGAAGAGATTTTACCAACTGCGGCAAAAGCAGATTTACGTCCCTTCCATAAGCGAGCACAATCATCTGGGCTCTCAGCTCTTCTAATAGACCTTGCACCAGCTTGACGACAAAGAACAGCTGATTGATCAGCAGCAGCCTCAACCTCTGCAACTTGTCCATCAAGCTCAATAAGTAAAACCGCACCAGCATCAGGTGGATACTCATCTACTCCGAATAAATCATTAACTGCCATAATCATGAAGTTGTCCATAATCTCCATCCCAGCAGGAGAAACCCCAGAGGCTGTAACTAATCTCACCGCTTCTCCAGCCTCTTCAATACTGATGAAATCAGCGAGCAAGACATTTACTTGTTCAGGAGCTCTTAACAAGCGCAAAGTAATTGATGTAGCTATTCCTAATGTTCCTTCACTGCCAATAAAAGAGCCACGCAAATCAATTTCTAAATGCTCAGATAGTTCTCCACCTAATCTAGTAATAGTTCC
>CACPJY010000026.1 GCA_902634405.1 uncultured Synechococcaceae cyanobacterium | reverse complement strand
TGAAGACCTGTCATAACTGCTCCAGGAGTACCTAATCTTTTAGGGGTACGTTGTTGGATTTCAGCAAGGGCGTTCCCATTACAGCGTTCACTTGCTTGTTCAACCCCTGCATATGGAGTACCTGTTATTGCTTTACATGTTCCGGGTTCGTCACCTGTTACAAGGTCTGAGCGACCTGTAAGGGTTCCACTAACTGCTTGAGATTTATTAGTAAGGCTCAATCCAACTTTCGCTGCTTCAGGATCAGGCCTGCCTCCACAAAAAGATTGATACTGCTGAGGTCCAACATATTCATCTCCAGTTACACGCTTACAGCTACCAGGTTCATTTCCGGTAACAAACTCAGATCGAGCAACGTTTGTACCTGTTACCCCTGAACCACGCAAAGTATTAAAAGAGGCAACTTTTTCTGCAGACCTTCCCTCAGGCAATGGATCAGCTCCAAGGTATTGATCTCCTGTAAGGCCTTTGCTTGAGCCTGCCTCATTACCAGTCACATTTGATGATCTACCCACCATTACTCCACTTACTTTCCTTCCATCTAGAGTGAGGCTTTGCCCTACTTTTCGAGGGGATGGGTGCACTTCACCACAATAAGCATTCGATTGATTAGCTGAAATATATTCAGTCCCAGTAAGAGCTTTACACGTTCCTGGCTCATCACCAGTGACCTTTTCAGAGCGCCCAACTTCATTCCCAGTCACCCTATTGCCATGGGTTGTGTTGGTAACAGCAACCTTGGAAGGTTGACTAGGAACAGGTGCCGATTGGCAAAAAACATCGAAAGCTTCTGAGCCTAAGTATTGGGTACCTGTAACTGAACGACATGTACTGGCTTCATTACCAGTAGTTTTAGCAGACCTATTCGCTTGAGTTCCTGTTACTACCTGTCCTGAAATAGTTTCACTTACTCCTACCTTCCAATGCGCATCTGCTGCTGCATTCTGTTTAGCACCATTCCTATTTGGTCCACAAGGTCTTGTAGGACCACAGCGCTTATCACCAGTAGCCCCACTTTTACTCCGGAGTTCACGGACTCTTTGAGATAATTCTCTGCTACTCAGATCAGGGTCGCCTTGACGAGCAACTGATGCTGCAGAGGTAGGTTGCTTCCCTGCTGTTTTGCCGTGTTTAGATTGTGCTTCCCGGCGAGCCAGAACTAGTGCCCGACTGGTATTTTGAATCGCACGACGTTTTTTCACAGGGCGTGAATTCCCATTCCTCAAATTATTTGGTTGAGCTCTTTTAGAACTATTAAAAGGAGTTCTAGATTCATCAGAATTATGATCCTTTTGATTGAGAGAAGAATTTTTTGATTCTGCGGTGGTAGTTGTCTCCGCAACTTTTAAAGATGAAGCTTTTGCAACATCAACTCTGGTTCTATCTTTAGAATTATCAGCAGATTTACCTCTACGAGAAAGTGCTTCACGGCGGGCTAGAACCAAATCTCTACTTGGACTACTTACAGCCTTTACATTGCGAGGACGTGAGTAATTAGTAGAACTGGAACTAACAACAGGTGACTGGTCACTACTCGTTGAAGTTGATTTAGATAGACTTTTTACTGGCTGCATGAAAGATGCGTCGGTCCTAGTTGCTCGTGCATCAGTGGCTGTCCTAACTCTGGTAGGAGCTGATCCACTTGAGATAGTGGATTTCTTCCCTGATTCACTTAAAGCCTTACGGCGTTCAAGTGCTAGTTCTCGACTTGATTGCTTTGCCATGTCTACCCAAAAGAAACGTCTTAATTAAAGAAGAGTTCAATCTCCTAGAAGGAGAAGTAATAGCCTCGAAAGATTATCGAGGCTATTTACTAATCGATAGGTACTAGCGACCTTCAAATACAACAAACGCTGTACCCTGACTTTGGGTATAGGCGTCGTAACCAACCATTCGAACATGGTGATCGGGATAAGCACGATGGCAAGCTTCGAGCTCATTAACAACCACGTTCAAGTCCTTCTCGCCAAAGAAGGGTAACTTCCAATAAGACCAATAAGTCTGCATGGAGCCACTAGGGTGAACGTGCTCAATGACGGGGCTCCATCCTTGAGCAATGATGTAAGCAATTTGGTCGTAGATTTCGTCCTGGGTCATCGGCGGTAAAAAGCCGAAGGTTTCCAGGGTGGCGACTGTTTGGTAGTCACCAACTGTGCTCTGGAAAGGCATGGTGAACCTGGGAGGGTGAATGTTATTAGAGGTCGGTTAAATACCGACGACTGGATATAAGGAAATAATTTGGAGGAGGCAAAGAGCCTCCTCTTAGTAGCTATTGCTGAACGTCCAGCTTGTCGACTGTGTCAAATTCGAACTTGATCTCCTTCCAGGTCTCAAGTGCAATAGCAAGCTCAGGACTGTGCTTAGCAGCCTCCATAAGGATGTCGCGACTTTCCTTCTCAATTTCACGACCTGCATTACGTGCTTTTACGCAAGCTTCAAGTGCTACTCGGTTAGCAGCTGCACCGGCAGCGGATCCCCATGGATGACCATGAGTACCACCACCAAACTGCAAGCAAGAGTCGTCTCCGAAGATTGCAAGCAAAGCTGGCATATGCCATACGTGGATACCACCAGAAGCAACAGCAAAGACACCAGGCATAGAACCCCAGTCCTGGTCGAAGAAGTTGCCTCGAGTGCGGTCTTCAGGAACAAAAGACTCACGAAGATTGTCGATATATCCAAGGGTGGTCTGACGATCACCTTCTAGTTTTCCAACGACAGTTCCCGTATGAAGCTGGTCTCCACCAGAGAGACGCAAGCACTTAGCCAATACACGGAAATGGATACCATGCTTTGGATGGCGGTCGATAACAGCATGCATCGCACGGTGAATGTGAAGCAGCATTCCGTTCTTACGGCACCAGTTAGCCAAACCAGTATTGGCAGTAAATCCTCCTGTGATGTAGTCATGCATGATGATAGGCATGTCAAGTTCTTTAGCGAACTCAGCACGCTCATACATTTCCTCAGGAGTAGTCGCTGTGCAATTGAGGTAATGACCTTTAACTTCTCCTGTCTCTTGCTGAGCAAGTTTTACAGCTTCAGCAACAAACTCAAAGCGCTCACGCCAACGTTGGAAAGGCTGTGAGTTGATGTTCTCATCATCCTTTGTAAGATCGAGACCACCACGAAGGCATTCATAGACAACTCGACCATAGTTTTTACCAGAAAGGCCAAGTTTTGGCTTAATGGTGCAACCAAGTAGAGGGCGTCCATACTTGTTCAAGCGGTCACGTTCAACAACGATGCCGTTAGGAGGTCCCCCGCATGTCTTAATAAATGCCATGGGGAAGCGAATATCTTCTAGACGAAGATGTCTCAAGGCTTTAAAACCGAAAACGTTTCCAACTAAAGAAGTCAAAACGTTTGTAATCGACCCTTCCTCAAAAAGGTCTAGCGGATAAGCGATGAATGCGTAGAAAGACTCCTTATCACCAGGAACATCTTCTATTCGATAACAGCGACCCTTATAGAACTCAAGGTCAGTAAGTAGCTCAGACCAAACAGTGGACCAAGTACCTGTAGAAGACTCAGCAGCAACAGCAGCTGCTACTTCCTCTCTGGGAACTCCTTCTTGGCCAGTGCACTTAAAGCAAGCCAAAAGGTCTGTGTCTAGGGGCACATAATCTGGAGTCCAGTAGGTGTCTCTGTACTCCTTGACCCCGGCGTCATACTTCTTGCTCATGGAAAATCTCCTTTAAGTCGATATGAAAGATTGAGATGGTGCAAACTCCTCATCAGGGGAGTTAAGCGAACCTCAGTCCTTCTGACCTAGGAAGTTGCCATTGCCAAGAGCAGGCTCAACTTCACGATGAGGACGAGCAATGATGTGAGCAGCTACAAGTCCGTCACCAACTCTCTCACAGGCATCGGCACCTGCACGAACTGCAGCATTAACAGCACCTGTTTCGCCACGAACTAAAACTGTTACGTAGCCTCCGCCAACAAATTCACGACCTATAAGGCGCACTTCAGCAGCCTTGGTCATAGCATCAGCAGCTTCTATAGCGGGGACAAGTCCGCGTGTCTCGATCATGCCGAGAGCAATACCCATTGTTTCGTTAGCCATTGCCTACCTGAATAAAGGGATGGAATGTTCGCAATGGAGAATGCTCTGTAACAGACCAATCAGTCAAGGGAAATCAATAAAAAACCCTATCAATGTATTTTCTAACAGTGATAAGCCATGCTTATCAGCAAGGCTAGGACTGTTATCAAGCGCTTTCTGCTTTTGAGTTAGGGGATCTAAATATTGTCTTGTAACAAGTCTGTTACAGGAGTAAATTAATATTTCGAGGCGGGGCCCTAGGCATTGCCAAGGGATGGAATGTTCAACCACTCCTGTCTCGGAATTATTCAAGGGTCACTTAAACCAAGCAAAATAAACACCAGCATTTACGCCCTATCTTGTCTTGATAAAGCCGCTAATTACTATCGCAAGTGGCAATCAGAGAAAGGTCTCTGAAATAAAAGCAATGCTTGGGCCCTTACCGATAGAAGTCCAACAACAGCCAAAAAACTTAGATGTCAAAGAAACAGGAAAAACCTACTTTGAGAACGCCCTCCTAAAAGCAAGAGCAGCTTCTAAATGCACTCAAACTATTACTATCGCTGACGATTCAGGCTTAGAAGTAGATCTCCTCGATGGAGCCCCTGGAATCTTCTCAGCTAGATATGCAAAAAATAATTCAGAAAAACTAGAAAAAATTCTTTCTTCCTTAGGTAATAGCCCTTATAGAAGCGCAAGATTTCATAGCGTGATGGTTTTATGCGATGCACAAGGAAATCTAATTAAACAAGGAGAAGGGATTTGCTGGGGGGAACTTTTAAGATCCCCGGCATATCAAGGTGGTGAATTTGAATCCCTTTTCTGGGTTAGAGAGGCAAATTGTACTTATGGAGAATTGAGTCAAGAGCAGCTTTTAAGGATTGGAAGTCGGGGTAAAGCAGCACGAGCTATAGCTCCATCTCTACTAGAACAGATAGAAATGATTAGACACGAAAAAAATCAACGATTTATCTGATCTATTGCCCTCATTGCTGCAGCTGCAGCCTCCTCAACATCCCCCTCTTTGCCAGCGAGTGTCAACCTACCGAAAGCTCCAACACCCTTCACATCTACAACTGTGATATTAGAAGCTTTTTCCGCTTCATTGGCAGCAATTAAGACATAACCAGCCGGTTCCGTTTCCAATATAAACATGCTCATACCAGCTTCAATCATTGATCCTCTACGGTTTTGACGATTTATCAAAACAGCATGGTCAGGTGTAACTGCACGAATGACCTCAGTCCAACTAACATCGCAACGACTCCTTCTACTTACTTCACTCCCTATTGCCTCTAAGACAACATCACCAGAGTGCAAAACAGTGCTTTGGTCACGGTGATAAAGAGCCAATGAACCAAATGCCCGTTCAACCACCATTTGGCCTAAACGAACATTGCTTGCCTTAAGCGCAATATCAGTAACTCTATGGACAGCCATCCCAGGCGAAAGCTCCATCCAAAGGCATGCATCTCCTGGAATCGGAAGAAAACCTTGACTAACAGTGCCCATATACGCAGCCAACTGGGGCTGCAAAGAGTCCAAAAATACATAAGTACGTAACTCGATTTGCTGAACATGGCTGTTCTGACGAGCGACGCTTGTGGTCTCTGAATCAGTTGTAATGACACAACTGGCACCAGTGGTTTGTGGATGCACTTCAGTCCCAGTAACGAGAGAGCTACCTCCGTATCGCCGTTGCCGGGTCTCATTACTGGTAAATGAGTTCATGCCGCGGATATTACCGGAAGGTTTGCATTTTTTATAAATCCATTGAACTTGCAAACTTTTGAGAAACCGATAACTTCCAAGGAAATATGAGGTAATTTCAATGGGTCCTCAAAAGGAAAAAGAATCCCAAACAAACAGTATTTCCAGCGATTTAAAAGCAGAGCAAGCTTTGGGATTAATAGGTTTAGGCCTCATGCAAAAAATATCTAATGAAGGCACTGCACCATGGAACTGGTCCACTGAGGAAAGTGAGGAGAAAGCAGATCTAAACTCTTTACGACAAAGACTTGAATTGACAGCTCTTGCAATTGAAACCGGCGCGCCCCTTAGCACCTCAGAGGTATCTCTCCTTCTAGGGGCCCGACCAGGATCTGCTGAAGCTGAACGAGGAGGATTACGTGCAAGAAGACTCAGCAGAAATGTCTGGAAATTGAGCAAATCAGAACAAGATCAATCTTATTGGCGCAATTAATTCAGCCATTTTCTTAGATTTAAATTCATACCTTATATTTCTTGAGAATGGATTTCGCATAGAGAACTCTTATATAACAACTGATTTGGCTAGTCTCATCTTTGGTGAGTCTGATCTATCTCCTCTTAAGAAGTAATTACTACATTTACGCAACAAATTGTCTCCAATTCCAAAGAGTTTCCGTGACTAATTGCAAATGCCTCCAATTCCAGGCAGTTTGAATAAAGATCTGCAAAAAAACCATGAGCGGCGCCATGCTGCTGAAAGAGAGCGGACCACGTGAAGTCTTCTGCGGACTCACATCAATTGTTTGGCTTCATAGAAGAATGCCAGACGCTTTCTTCCTAGTAGTTGGATCAAGAACTTGCGCACATTTAATTCAAAGTGCGGCAGGTGTAATGATCTTCGCGGAACCAAGATTTGGTACAGCGATACTTGAAGAAAGAGATCTTGCTGGACTAGCTGACGCTCATGATGAGCTAGATCGAGTAGTAAAAGATCTACTAAAAAGACGTCCCGAAATTCGTACTTTATTTCTAGTCGGATCTTGCCCAAGCGAAGTCATCAAACTTGACCTCGCTCGAGTGGCAGAACGACTCAATCTTGCACTCAAGGGTGAAGTTCGAGTATTGAACTATTCAGGGAGCGGGATTGAAACAACATTCACCCAAGGGGAAGACGGAGCCCTCAAAGCCCTAGTTCCCTTAATGCCACAAAGTCAAGATACTCAACTACTGCTAGTAGGAACTCTTGCAAATGCTGTTGAAGACAGGTTTTTCACACTGTTTAAGAGACTAGGAATCCAACGCATTAATAGCCTCCCTCCTAGAGAGTCAATCAATTTGCCATCGATTGGTCCTGGGACACGAGTACTTCTTACACAGCCCTATTTAACTGATACTGCTAAAGCTCTGAAAGATCGAGGTGCTCAAATTTTGCAAGCACCTTTCCCATTAGGAATAGAAGGGAGCCTTAGATGGATGGAAGCCGCTGCCAATTCATTTGGAATAAGCAAATCCTCTGTTGATGCAACTTTAGGACCATTAATTCTTCGTGCTCGGAAAGCATTGCAGCCCTATAAAGAAAAACTTTCCGGTAAGAGAATTTTCCTCTTACCAGAATCTCAGCTTGAAATTCCTATAGCACGTTTTCTTCAAAGAGAATGTGGTATGGAGCTCCTTGAAATCGGCACTCCTTACCTAAATAGAGAAATGATGAGAGAGGAATTAGAGCTTCTCCCAGAAAACGTCCGAATTGTCGAAGGTCAACACGTTGAAAAACAATTAGATCGAGTTAGAGAAAGCCATCCAAATCTTGTTGTATGCGGAATGGGTCTTGCTAATCCGCTAGAAGCGGAAGGCATCTCTACCAAATGGTCCATTGAATTGGTGTTTAGCCCAATACATGGAATCGATCAAGCCTCGGATCTAGCAGAACTTTTTGCAAGGCCACTTCATCGTCACGATCTTCTTAACCCCAGCCACCTAACTGAAGCCTGAACAATGGAACTAACTCTTTGGACATATGAAGGGCCCCCTCATGTAGGAGCGATGCGCATTGCTTCATCGATGAAAGGAGTTCACTACGTTCTACATGCTCCCCAAGGAGATACCTACGCTGATCTTCTATTCACCATGATAGAGAGGCGGGGTTCTAGACCACCAGTTACATATACAACTTTCCAAGCAAGAGATTTAGGAGGAGACACCGCTGAGCTCGTCAAAAAACACATAAGAGAAGCTGTTGAAAGGTTTTCTCCTGAAACTCTTCTTGTAGGCGAAAGCTGTACAGCAGAATTAATTCAAGACCAACCAGGCTCTCTCGCTATGAGGATGGGTCTAAATATGCCCATAGTTAATCTTGAGCTGCCTGCGTATAGCAAAAAAGAGAATTGGGGTGCATCTGAAACTTTCTATCAATTAGTAAGAACACTTCTAAAAGATCAAACTCCATCAGAGATTGACCATTTACCCACAAAATGGAAAGAGGACAAACGTCGACCTCTTGTCAATCTTTTAGGCCCATCTTTATTAGGTTTTCGCTGTAGAGATGACATCTTAGAAATCAAGAAATTACTAGATGAACATGGAATAGATATAAATGTAGTTGCTCCTCTAGAAGCTTCATCAAGCGATCTACATCGTTTACCTAAGGCGGATGTAAACGTCTGTCTATATCCTGAAATCGCAGAAACAACCTGCGGATGGATTGAACGCAACTTTGGAATTCCCTTCACTCGAACAGTTCCTATAGGAGTTAAAGCTACTCATGAATTTCTAAAAGAAATACACGACTTACTAGGGATGGATATCCCTAAATCAAACGAAGGACAAGAAAAATCAAGACTGTCGTGGTATTCACAATCCGTTGACTCAAACTATTTAACTGGGAAAAGAGTATTTATTTTCGGAGATGGAACACATGCAATTGCTGCGTCCAGAATAGCTAAGGAAGAACTTGGATTTGAAGTTGTTGGACTTGGAACCTATAGCCGTGAGATGGCACGTCCAATAAGAGCAGCCGCAAAAAATCTCCAGCTAGAGGCCTTGATCAGTAACGACTACCTGGAAGTAGAAGCGGCTATTAAAGAAGCCGCCCCAGAACTAGTCCTGGGTACACAAATGGAAAGGCATAGTGCCAAACGATTAGGAATTCCTTGTGCTGTAATCAGTACACCAATGCATGTTCAAGATGTACCTGCTAGATATAGCCCTCAGATGGGATGGGAAGGAGCGAATGTCATATTTGATGATTGGGTTCATCCTCTAATGATGGGACTTGAAGAACACCTGATTGGAATGTTCAAACATGATTTTGAATTTGTAGATGGCCATCAAAGTCATCTAGGGCACCAAGGTGGTCATCAACCTCATAATGAAATTTCGGATCACTCCCAAGAGAAGACTGACTGTTTGTCTTCTGAGAAGTCTCCCGTCTGGACAGCTGAAGGCAAAGAGGAGCTTGCCAAGATCCCCTTCTTTGTAAGAGGAAAAGTGCGTCGTAATACTGAACAATATGCACGAAAGGCAGGATGCCTAAATATTGATAGCGAAACCCTTTATGACGCGAAAGCTCACTACAAAGCATAAAGAGCTTTTAAGCAGAAGTAGTTAGCAAAGACCTGGTTTTCATGGCCTGAGTATTTAGACTCAATAGTTCTAAAAAAGATCTTAAGAAAAACAAATTATATGGAAAAAATATAAACAATGTGTCGAATTTCGCAAACAAACTCCATATAGACTCCAAAGGCCCTATATGTAAAGAACGCCAATTTATAAAGGTCAATTGATGACTACTACCCTTACACGTCCAGCGGACGGCGAAGGCAGTGTTCAAGTTCAACAAGACCCAAACGTAAACATCAAAGAAGGGGCTCTTGTAATTGCTGTTTATGGGAAAGGAGGTATTGGAAAGTCCACTACTTCATCTAACCTTTCTGCTGCCTTCTCAAAACTTGGGAAAAGAGTGCTTCAAATCGGATGTGACCCAAAACATGACAGCACTTTTACTCT
>CACPJY010000025.1 GCA_902634405.1 uncultured Synechococcaceae cyanobacterium | reverse complement strand
ACTAAATAATTGTTCTTTGCATCTATGACTACTTGCTAATAATTTAGCATTAGGAGGTAAGAGGATTCTGTCACCATGCCAATGCAAAACATTTAGCGGGTTAATTAATCCTTTAGTAATTGGATCTTCCATACCAAGAGAAGTTGCATATACTTCGTCCCAACCTACTTCTGGCTTTATTTGCTTCTTGGAAGTGCCACATTTAAGAAGTTCGACATTACCTCCAGCTGCATATGAAAGCAGCTGAGCACCTAAACAGATTCCGATAAAAGGGATATGATTTTCAAATGACTTTTTTATAAGATCAATTTCATTTTTCAACCATGGGTATTGAGGGCTTTCCACATCACCTATTCCCATAGGACCTCCAAGTATAATAATTCCATGAAAAAGTTTTAGGTCTGGAATCTCTTCTGATAAATAAACTCTTACTAGGAATAAATCGAGCCTAGTTTCTTTAGCTATATTGGTAATTAAGCCTGGTCCCTCATGTGCAACATGCTGCAAAACAAGAATTCGTTTCATAAGCTATAAAACAAAAATTCAAGCAATCTATTTAACTAGAAGCTGAAGTGTAGTACGTTAGGGCATATAGCCAAAATCTTCTTGAAAGCATGAAGAAAGATGCCGATATTAATAGCGCTAGAATGAACCAGAGAAAACTAGAAGTTCCTAGGATCGCTTGAGCTGGAACTGATGTAAGGAAAGCTATTGGAAACAAAAAGGTAAATACAAACCTTAGTGTTATTGGGTAAGCATCAACTGGATAGCGCCCAGCAACAAGAATAGACCTAAGAACTTCAGTAGCATTCCAAATCTTCACAAACCATATACTGGTGGTGGCAACTAGGAACCAAATGCTATAAAGAATAAGCGCACTTGATATAAACATTAAGGTTGCAATTGCTAAATTGACTAAATTAAGATATATATTTCCTAAATAGAGTCCATAAAAGATTAACAATAGACCTAATACAAAGGAAGGGAATCCCCAAGGTGAAATAATACGAAGAGACAACCAAAGCTGAGAGTCGATTGGCTTAAGGAGAACAAAATCAAGCGTTCCATTCTGAACATGTCTAACAATCCTTGTCAGATTAGGTTGCAGGAATGAAGCCATAATTGCGTCTAGTAGAGTATAGAAACCTAATACGATTAAAGACTCATTCCAGCTCCATCCACCCAGGGTTGAGCCGTCAGAGTAGAAAAGAGATAGCACAAATAAACTTCCTAAAAGATTACCAACTACAGCTAGAGATTCAATTAAAGCATTGAACTGATACTCGAATTCAACCTGAAAGCTTGTAATCCAAAAAGTTCTTATACTCCTAATTAAATCAATTTTAGATGCAGACATAATTTTCTATGCTCCCATTGCAGAATAATGTCTTACTCCTTTCCTCCATGCAAATATACTTAAAGTCAAAAAGAAGACTCCCCAACCAATAAGGACCATAAAAACATTAAGGATATTTACATCTTGACCAGAAATAATTTTAGATGGGAAAGATAATAAATATGGATATGGAGTTGCCATAGCAATCGTTCTAACCATGGGAGGAAAAGCTTCTATGGGAGCCAATAGTCCAGACAGAAAAAGATATGGAATTAATAACAACTTTTCTATAGCAGAGACTCTTTCATTCCAAAAACAAAGCATAGAGAAAGTCCAGTGCAGTAAAAAGCGGACAATAAATGCCAGGAAAATTGCAATTATCCCAACTAAGAAGTTAGGCGCGGAAGGAAACCAGATTGACCTTGGTAAAACTAAATATACTAATAATAAGATCAGAAATACGAAAGGAATTCTAGTAAACTGTTCAGCAAGGTGGGAAGTTAGATATCTCCAAAATGGCTTTATTGGTTGAAGAAGAAATGGGGATAGTCTTCCTTCAATATTATCTTCTTCAAATGAGAACATAACCCATACTACAGTAAATTGCCTAACGAAGAATGCGGAGATAAAGTAACTCGTAATTTCAGAATTAGAAACACCATAATAATTACCTGCGTTAGTATCAGACCACAAACCAAGCATTATTAGAGGAAGAATACCAGAAATAGCCCAAAGGGCTATTTCTGCTCTATATTCAAGCATTAATGCATATTGAGTAGTTAAAAGAGCTATAAATACTCTGAAGAATTTCTTTAAATGAATTATCTTTTTTGTTAGTAAATTCATTTAGGTAATTCTCCTGATTTAAAAAGTTTGGCTATAAGTTCTTCAATGGGTGGGTTAGTCACTTCAAGATCGACTACAGGTAATTTTTTTAAAATAGATGCAACATTTCTAGTAAGATCTTCGCGAGGAATTAATAATTCAACTAAGTTTTCTGTGTACTTCACAATTGCACCAAGCCCAAAAAAATCTTCTATAGCTTGAGGTTTATTTAACTCAACTCGGACCAATCTAGAGGGAGAAAGCCTTGCTGTTAAATCTTCTAAAGAACCATCATGAAATATTCGACCTTTATTAATCAACATAACACGATTGCATAAATAAGTGATGTCTCCCATATAATGACTGGTGAGAAGAATAGTCGCACCATATTTTTTATTGTAATCAGATAGAAACTTACGTACTCTCGATTGAGCATTTAAATCAAGGCCAAGTGTCGGCTCATCTAAAAACAAAATTGACGGTCTATGAATTAGAGCAGCAAGAAGCTCTGCCTTCATTCTTTGACCTAACGAAAGCTTCCTTACTGGCTGATAAAGCTCCTCGCCTAATTCCAACATATTGGCCAATTCGTCAACACGATGTTTGGCCACATTTTCAGTTAAACCATATACAGCAGCGTTAACATTAATGGAATCCAATGGGGGCAAGTCCCATATCAATTGCTGCTTTTGCCCCATTACTAAGGTGATTTCACGCAAAAATTGACTCTGACGATTTTGGGGTACATACCCCAAAACAGAAAGTTCTCCTGCTGAGGGGTAAATCAAACCACTAAGCATTTTTAAAGCAGTGGTCTTTCCTGCTCCATTAGGGCCGATAAAACCGACCATTTCACCCTGTTCAATATCAAAACTGATTGTGCTAACAGCCTCTATGCACCTAGTTCTTCTATTGAAAAAATGCTTCAAAGAGCCAGAAAAACCAGGCTGTTTATCGGCTAAAATGTAACTCTTAGAAAGATTGCGTGCAGAAATGGTAGGAAAGTCAGCCCTCATAAACAAAGTAAGAATAGAGACAGAGAAATAACAATTCCTGAGGAAGGGACGTTAGCCCTAGGAAGTCGTTTTGTGACAAATGAAGGAATCTAGAGAAATGAGAGGATCACTCGAAATAACTGGGAAGTCTTCTCCGAAGGCATGGAGAAGAGAGTTGAACACAAGGCTCTTCATACAATTAAAGGCGTTGATTGTCAAAGGATCTAGAAGATATTGCAGGCTTGCGACAGAAGTATGCAATATTCATACTTAAAGGGCACAGATGCCTTATTGCCCTAGGATGAAACCTAGACAAGATCCAAATTTTTCCTTGGAATAACTCAATAAGCCATGAGCGAAGCAAGCTTAGACTCGAATAGCTCTGTAAAGTTCCCTACCTCTGATATGGATAGCGTACTAACAGGGAACGGGCCAATAAATACTGAAGAGACTCCATCTCGACAGCCTTCTAATCAACTAAAGGGTAGCTTAATTGGATGGTATGCAGCTTGTTCTAGCAATTCATTGAAGGACGAGCAGCTATATTTCTTCACTATGTATAATGAGCCCTTAGTTCTTTACAGAGATATTAATTCGAGAGTTAGATGTATAAAGAATTTATGTCCACACAGAGGAGCTTCGTTTCAAGGTGGTGATATAAATGTTGGTGAAATAAGATGTCCTTATCATGGTGGAAAATTCTCAGCTGAAGGACATTGCACAAATCTAGATAGAATAACTTGCTCACATATAATAGATACTAATTACAATAATTATGCTAAAAAGATTCACCTCAACCAATACCCGTGTGTAGAGAAAGACGGATATGTCTATATTTATTATAATGGAAAACCTACAACAAATTTAGAGGATTTTGAAATAAAGTCTTCTTTAAGTGATTCTTTTCCAGAATCATATGGTTTCAAGACTAAAGAATTTACTCACGAAGAAGTTTGCGTCGATTTCAAATGTGATTGGGCAAGAATTATAGAAAATCACTTAGATATTCTTCATATTTTTTGGATTCATGGAGATACCATTCCAGACAAAGGTGTGAACAAAAAAGCTATTACCAGCTTTGATCAGAAAATTTACAGGGATTCACGTCACATACAAAGCAAGTACCTTCATAAAGATAGTGATAAAGGTGAGTTTATATCTTTAATGTTTGTACCACCTGGGCGAGTAATAATATACAAAGGCAGCCCAGAGACAGCCAGATATATACAAGTATTGGACCACATTCCTCTTGCTAATAATAGAGCAAGGGTAATTGTAAGGCACTATAGGAAGTTCATGACAAATAGAATTTTAAAGAATTTGTTCTTGTTTAAGAACTTACAACATCGTATTTTTTATAGAATTTTTTCAGAAGACTACCCAGTATTAAAAACACAAACATTCAATGAACAAATGGGTTACATCCAGAAGGATAATGTAAAGCTTTTAGGAGAAGACAAAATGATCCAATATTATTGGGATTGGTATCAAGGTGCGATAACCAAGGACAATCCTTGGTCTATTAATCCAATAAAGCAAGGGACTAATTCTGTATATGAAGACATGCAAATGCTTTACCCACCAGAGAACCCAAAACTTGCTATTAAAAATAATATATCACTTACTCTTCAACTCATTTTCAGATTAGCTATTCCAATAGGTTTAATAATTTTATTAGTTTGATAATATAAAAAGTTTCCTAAAGTTAATATCAATCCTAATTAATAATTAAGTGAATTAAATGTATCAAAGAATGGTATCAAGAAGAGATCCTTGGTTGGAAATGAAGAGTATAGAACTATGGCAAGGTGACTACCGAGTATTTAATGATTTAAACCTACAGTTAAGAAAAGGAGAAAATGTAGTCATACTCGGACCTAACGGCTCAGGTAAAAGTAGCCTAATAAAACTTATAAGCAGAGAACTATATCCGGTCATAAAGGATGGCTCTTATTTTAAGCTATTCGGAAAAACATCAATAGATCTAATAAATACTCGAAAAAGGATAGGAATACTTACCAAGGATATTGAATCTAGAACCCCTTCTAATATGCTTGTATCAAACATCGTACTCTCTGGTTTCACTGGGTCTATAGGAATAAATAAAAGAAAACATTTAAATCAAAATAAATATGATAGTGTTTCTTTACTTCTAAAAATGATGGACCTCGATAAAGTAGCAAGTAAAAAATTTGTTGAGCTTTCAGATGGACAAAAAAGAAGGGTTCTCTTAGCCAGGTCAATTATCAATAACCCTGAGATAATTATATTAGATGAACCAACTATTACATTAGATCTTTATGCTAAATATAAATTAATAAGGATCCTAATAAATTTATCAGAAAAGAATAGCAACTTGGTTTTAGTCACTCATCAAATTGAGAATATAAACAGAGTTATCAATAGAGTTATCTTATTAAAAGATGGTGTGATAATTGCTGATGATATACCAGATAAAATAATGAGGTCAGATATAATTAGCGATCTCTTTGAAACACCACTGACAATAATTCGCAACAAGAACCATTGGAATGCAATACCATCTTATTAAGTAATTACTATTAATAATACAAATATGAATAACAACAAAAATAAGAAGGTACGTCTATTCATTAATTTTCTATCAATATTAAAAGTCATACTAGATTGAGTTCTACCTTTGGTTCCTATTGGGCATCCACAACTAACACAGACCAACCTTCCTGCAAGAGCTCTGTCGGCACGAAATTTCCTGCTTCCACATTCAAAGCAATAGTTTGTTGCCATTACTTTTGATGCCAAACCAGTTTACTTGTGTACATCATCTCAGAACCAAGGGGAAAAAACTATTTGTGTTTTCATAAGGATATATGCCTACAATTTAAATTCATTAGATCCATCCTTAGATATCTATAAAGATAAACAAGTCAAATGAATCATCGTGCAATCCAATTGTCAAGAAAATCTAGAGGATCTGCCATATTTCTTGAGTACCCTAAAACTCCTTTTGAATGATAAAAATATAGGATATTATTATTTGAATCTATTAAATATGTACCTCCTCTCTGATTAAGAAATCTATAAGGTTCCATATATACATTCCAATTAGAAAGTACCTCTACCAAATTCTTTAGTCTAATCGTAGCCATTTCAAAAGGTCGTAAATAACCATTCCCTGCGAACCTAGAAAAAAATTCGCCTTTAACTGAAAGAATATCTGCAATTTTGACAACTTCTGTATTTTCTATATTCTGAACAGAATTAGCATCACCAATATAACCCCTTAATACCTCTTTTAAGGTTCCAGGAGAGCCAAAGCCAGCACACATAAGTAGCAAATTTATATATGGGCTTATAGGAAGATTCAATCCTCGGTAAAGTCCTAAAGAGTCATGAAGTGTTGAATCTCTATCTACACTAACTAAATTAAAGGGTAAACCTGAAAATTGACAAAATCTTTTCTTTGATTTATCAGTTCCTATACCAATTATATGAAATCTAATTTGAGCATGTTCTAGTTTTTCTAGATTCTTATATAACTCCCTGGCATATTCAAAGCTATCAAAGTCACCAAGAAGCCCTAATAAAATAACTAATCGTAGTTCTGCAGACTTAAATTGAGGTATTGAATTCAACCTTTCAGAAAGCAATTCTGGACATTTGCTTTGATCCACTCTATAAAGAAATATAGTTCTTAAGATTCTACATCAAAAGTTACAATAAGATTAGAATGTATGAAAATTAATATTAAATTAGTCCTCTAATTGTCTTAGTTACTTCGTTTTAGTCATCACAAATTCAATTTATGCCTAACATGCATGTATTAGTTGCCATCACTAAGAAGACATGAACCAGCTTACACAAGCAATAAATAACCATCTCTCTTGTGAATTCGAAGCAGGTCATACATATTTGGCAATGTCAATATGGCTGAGAGAAAAAGATTTAGCAGGCTTCTCAACCTATATGCAAAACAAAAGTCAAGAAGAGAGGGGGCATGCTGATCGCCTTATCGCATACCTTGTTGACTGTGACGAGGAAGTAGAACTCCCTCCAATAGATGCGCCAAGAAGAAGTTGGGACTCAACACAAAGCCTATTTGACCAGGTTTATGAAATGGAAAAAAAAGTTACGGCTTCAATAAATATGATCTATTCAATTGCAGAAAAGGCAGGGGAAAGAAGTGCCACTGCCATGCTTGATTGGTTTGTAGCAGAACAATTACAGGAAGAAGCAGAAGCAAGGTTTGTCAGAAAACGCTTAAGGCTTGCAAGTGATAACAGTGCTGCTCTTCTTCTTTTAGACCAGCAGTTTTTAGACGGAACAGCCCTAACAACAGTTAAAGGAAATCTAAAAGGGTAAATCAAACTAAAAACGAACTACGCCTTTTCTCAAGACCACTCAACAAAAAAGAGTCAGACTTGAATCCTTTCTCAAAATTTTTGAATAGATAGTGATACTTGCAGTGACCGGTGTAGCTACTCGTTGGAATAAATAAAATTACACAAGTTAGCAACTGCTCATATAGATGATTTCTCTCAGATCGCTTGCAATTAAATCGAAAAACCAATCTGCAGCATGTGAAAACAATTGCAAACCGCTCTCAACACTGTATTGCTATTGAGAATCGCTTGCAAAAGTCCCCCTTGTGGTTATACATTGAGATTCCTTCTCAACAAGCTCCTAGGTTTTAGGAAAGATGAGTTTCAGATTCCTCCCAGAAGACACAAATACCCCAGTGCGTATGCCAACTGGTCAAACTGTCTTATTAGACCCGAAATCCCGTTCAGGGCAAAGCTGTCTTGAAGTAATTGAGGGAATAGCACGTGTTTATTGCCCATGCGAAGAGACTGAAGGGATGACACTCGCGTTTCTTCAGGCTGGTGATCAGCTTCGTACTGAAAGACTATGCAGTGAGGGGGTCTGCGTAGAAGCATTAACTCCAGTCAGATTCCATAATGCTGAAGAAGTAATTGAAGCCACTGGATATGACGCAGTTAATGAATGGACTCTTCAACTGCTAAGGATCAGACATTTAGGCACTGCGGAACAGCGCCTTCAAGCATTACTAGCTCTTCTTGTAAATAGGCTTGGGCGAAGATGTGGAGATTGGTGTGACCTTCCCTTCAGGCTTACCCATGAAAGGATTGGAGAGCTTATAGGGTCTACAAGAGTTACCTCTACGCGTCTTATATCAAGACTAAGATCAGCCAAGTTGCTAAATGCTCCAACGGGAGAACCAATATTGAGGTTGGCGCCAACTCTTATTGAGTCAGCCCCTTTAGCTGCCTAAATCATGACAACAAAAGCTCTAACTTCCGTAAGTATGCTCGGCAGCCTTTGCAATGAAGTGCAATCAATTAGGAGTCGTTGCAGAAATCTAATTTATTCAATGGTTAACTGCAAGGATAACTTTCTACTTTGTAGGTTGAAAAATGAATTCAACTCTCTTCAGGAAAGAAGGAAAGAATTACTTGAAACGGCCTTAAATATTAAAAGACTTAACTTAAATGATACTACTTGCATTGATTTTCTAATAGAAATATGTAGTAGGCCCATTGCCTTTGAATAAATATACTAATCGACTTCTATTTTATTTACTACTATAAATTAAATAACTTTTATTTTTTATGCAAGTATTGCTGGGTTGTTTTTCCCATCATTTAACTCGTTATCAATTATTAATAGTGCTGATGGTTGATTCTGAGCAAACTTAACTCTTCCTAAAAGATGTGCAAATTCATTCTCTGAGGCAACCTGATTATCAATTGTAGGGTCAAGGAATACAGTGGTTCGCATGTCAGACGCTCTTTCTGCAATTGAATACAGTTGATGTAGAGAAGTAGTTACATCCGCCTCCATTTGAAAAGAAGTTCCAATTATTTCCTCATAAGACTCCCATTCCTGTCGTGGAGCTGGTATATCTTCTAGAACTACTGTTTGACCTCTTGCTATTAAATAATCTGCAAATTTTGATGCATGTTCCTGTTCAGACTTTGACTCATCTTTGAAAAATCTTGAGAACCCCCGAAGTTCTCTTTCTGCAAACCAAATAGCCAACGCAAAATAGGCTGCACTTGCATTCCTTTCCATAGTTAGATGCTGTTGAAGAGCTTCCACCAGAGAAGGCTCCATTGGCTGGGAAATAGCACGTCCAGCCGGACCAGTAAGCAAATTTAGTGATGATCGATTTGTTACGGCGGTCATTTTAAATACCCTTTTTTACCTTAATAGGAACCAAATAAGCTAATGAAAAGCAAATCAAGAGCTTGTTACAGTATCAAATGATACACGGTATTGACGTTATTGAAAGATTTAGGCCTGAGGAGATAAAACACATCTATATTGAGAAGGAATCTCAATTGTCTGTCGAAACCTCAAGTTCATGGCACGAGAAATTGGAAGTTATTCAGAAGGAAGTCCTAACAGGCGCCATGTACAAGCAGACAAAAAAAAAGCTTGCAAAAAAAAGAAATGTTCTAAGTGGAAGGGTGGTAAATGCCAATGCAGAGTCTAGTGATTATTAGAGTCTTCTACCTATTTTTTAGAAAACAAAGTCAATAGAATTAGTAGATTTAAATCCTAAAATTCCTTATAGAGTCAGGAGAATCAAGTTAATTTATGCCAAAGTAAAGCATGTACCACCTGGAAATACATATCCTTTTTCTCCATCTTTAAAAGTTAAGGAGCATCTATCACCTTTCTGAAACAAATGATTTAAAGGCTGTCTAACTCTAAGTATATGAGTACCAATTTGCAGTCTTAATAGCCAAAAACTACCTTGAAATTCCATTCCAACA
>CACPJY010000024.1 GCA_902634405.1 uncultured Synechococcaceae cyanobacterium | reverse complement strand
ATCAGATTTCATTCCAGCAATCGCTAGGGCTCCAGCAGGCTCAAGGATTGATCTGGTGTCTTCGAAAACGTCCTTTATTGCGGCACAAATTTCATCGGTACAAACTGTCACCATTCGATCTACATAGGTTTTTGCTAGTTCAAAAGTTTTTTCTCCAACTTGTCTTACAGCAACTCCATCTGCAAATAAACCTACTTTTTCTAATTCGATTCGTTTTCCAGCTTTTAGGGAAGATGTCATGGCAGCGGCATCTTCAGGTTCAACTCCTATTATTTCTATTTTTGGCCAAAGGCTTTTAACGTAAGCAGCTACCCCTCCAATTAGTCCACCGCCACCAACAGCTACGTAAATCGAGTCAGGTGTTTCTTTAGATTGCCTTAAGATTTCCATTGCGATTGTCCCCTGACCTGCAATGACCTCTGGATCATCAAAAGGATGTATAAAAGTAAGTTTATGAAGTTTGCTTAGTCGCAGAGCCTCCTCATAGGATTCGTCATAGCTATCACCATGAAGTAGAACTTCTGCATTTAGTTCTTTGACTGCTAGTACTTTTAAAGCTGGTGTAGTTACAGGCATCACTATTAGTGCTTTGCATTTAAGTGTCTTAGCGCTAAGAGCAACCCCTTGGGCATGATTCCCTGCACTAGATGCAATTACCCCTCGACTTAATTCATTTTCATCTAATTGAGACATCCGGTTATATGCACCACGAAGCTTGAAAGAAAATACAGATTGAAGATCTTCTCGCTTAAGCCAAACACGATTTTCAAGTCTTTTACTTAGGCTTGAGGCCAGTTCTAGCGGGGTTTCTTGAGCTACGTCATAGACGCGAGCTCTAAGGATCTTTTGAAGGTAGTCGTCCATAAAATCAGCCTCTAATGTTTTAGAATTAATGAGTTGTCCAACAATGCGTAGCTAATTCGCCCTTAATTCTGGCGAACCTTTAGTCACAACGCGTAGATTGCTTAAAACAGTTGAGGACGCACATGCGTCTAAGTGACCTAACACATCCGAATCAGCTCCATGGCTTGAGCACAGCTCAGCTGGAAGACATAGCTTGTCAGATTCGCGAGAGGCATCTGCAGGTTGTTTCTACCAGCGGAGGACATTTGGGACCTGGCTTGGGAGTTGTTGAGCTAACCCTTGCTTTATATCAAACCTTAGATCTCGATCATGATCGTGTGATTTGGGATGTTGGACATCAGGCATATCCTCACAAGCTCATTACAGGAAGGTATGAGAATTTCCATACACTTCGCCAGCAAAAAGGTGTTGCAGGATATTTAAAGCGTACAGAAAGCCCTTTTGACCATTTTGGTGCGGGCCATGCCAGTACATCAATATCTGCTGCTTTGGGTATGGCTATTGCTAGAGATCGTCTTGGGAAAGATTTCAAATGTGTCGCAGTTATTGGTGATGGTGCACTAACTGGTGGTATGGCCCTCGAGGCTATAAATCATTCTGGACATTTACCTAATACACCTCTTGTCGTTGTCTTAAATGACAATGACATGTCTATTTCTCCACCAGTTGGAGCTCTTTCTACGTATTTAAACCGTATTCGTCATAGTCCCCCTCTTCAATTCTTATCTGACAGTGTTCAAGAAAGTGTTAAAAATCTTCCATTTATTGGAGGTGAATTGCCTCAAGAACTAAAGTCCCTCAAAGGAAGTATGAAAAGACTTGCTGTTCCAAAAGTTGGTGCAGTTTTTGAGGAGCTTGGGTTTAGTTATATGGGCCCTATAGATGGACACGATATTTCTCAAATGGTTCGGTCTTTTCAGGCCGCACATCGTGTAGGAGGCCCCGTCCTCGTTCATGTAGTTACTACAAAGGGGAAAGGTTATCCATACGCCGAAGCAGACCAAGTTGGCTACCACGCTCAATCAGCATTTGATTTAACAACTGGTAAATCTCTTCCTTCTAAAGGACCTAAACCACCTAGTTATAGCAAGGTATTTGGCCAAACACTCGTCAAAATATGTGAACAGGACAGCAAAGTAATTGGAATCACAGCTGCAATGGCAACTGGCACGGGCCTTGACCTTTTACAAAAAGCCATCCCTTCTCAATATGTAGATGTTGGCATTGCAGAACAACATGCAGTCACATTGGCTGCAGGTATGTCATGTGAGGGGCTAAAGCCAGTTGTAGCTATTTACAGCACCTTTTTGCAGCGTGCCTACGATCAGGTAATTCATGATGTTGGCATACAAAATCTTCCTGTTACTTTTGTCCTTGACCGAGCCGGAATTGTTGGGGCTGACGGACCTACACATCAAGGACAGTACGACATTAGTTATCTGAGAGCAGTGCCTAATTTCACTGTTATGGCTCCGAAGGATGAAGCTGAGCTTCAGCGAATGTTAGTTACCTGCCTCGATCACAATGGACCAGCTGCTTTAAGAATTCCCAGGGGGGCAGGTGAAGGTGTACCTCTTATGGAGGAAGGATGGGAACCGTTAAAGATTGGTCGTGGTGAAGTACTAGTTCAAGGTGATGACCTACTTATAGTTGCTTATGGGGCAATGGTTCCTCCAGCTATCCAAACATCAAAACTCTTAAAGGAAATTGGCATTAATTCAACAGTTGTTAATGCGCGTTTCCTTAGACCTTTAGACCAGGCCCTTATCCATCCTTTAGTACGAAGAATTCGCAAAGTTGTCACTATGGAAGAAGCCGCACTTCCTGGCGGATTTGGTGCAGCTGTACTCGAGTCTCTTAATGATCAGAACCTATTAGTTCCTTTCCTCAGGATTGGGATTCCTGATCAATTAGTTGACCACGCAAGTCCTGATCAGAGTAAGGAGTCACTAGGACTTACACCAAAACAGATGTTTAAGACAATTTCCCATTATTTTGATTGGCCCAACAATTCATCACTGATTAACGATACTTCTTCGAAATCACTGAGGACTTAATTCTCTGTGACTGTTCTTGTTGCTGGAGGGGGACCAGCAGGAACTCGTTTAGCGATTAAGCTTGCTGAAAAAGGTATATCTGTAACCCTTGTTGAGCGTTTAACTAAACCCTCACAAAATGCTTTTTCTAGTGCTGCCTTGCCTATCAAGACAGTAGATGAGTTTTCCCTTCCTGTTGAATCCATTTCTTCCTATTGGAATGGTTGGCAATTGATTGACCCCTTGGGCATTCAACATAAATGGATTGGAAATGATATACAGGGAGTTGTTCTTGATTTTGCAGTTTTTCGACGACAGATGTGGAATCAAGCTGAAAATGCTGGAGTTAAGTTATTATTAGGCTGGTCTGCCGATGCAGTGATATCAAATAATGATTTTGCATATGTTCTACTTAAAGGACCCAATCAAGCAAGAAAAGAATTAAAGTTTAAGTGCGTTATTGATGCTACTGGTCATAACAGATCATTGATTAGAAGTTTTCCAAATGTCCACTTATCTTTCCGTGATCAACTATTAAAAGGTACTGGAATTGAGTATATACTTGACCTGAAAGATAGTTTTAATTCATCTTGGAAAAACAATATTACCTTTTATCTTGGTACTAAGTGGATTAACTATGGATATGGTTGGGTATTCCCTATGGGTGAAAATCGACTAAAGGTTGGTGTCTGTCGCCTTCCTCCAATTAATAAAAGGCTTACACCTTTAAGTTGCATTCTAGCTAGGTTTATTGATAAAGTCGGGCTCAGAGATTGTCGGATAATTGATAAGCATGGAGGAGTTGTTAGTAGTTATTTGTATAGGTCTGAGACGCACTCATTTGGAAGGGTATTCGCTGTAGGGGATTCTGTTAGTACAGCTAATTTATTGGGTGGAGAGGGGATAAGGCATGCACTTTTAAGTGCAGATGTACTTTTGCCATTCCTCCTCGATATGTGCTCAGCAAATGGTTTCAGCAATTCAACTGATAAAAAAGTGCACATTCAATATAAAAAAGCCCTTCGCAAAAAACTCGGATGGAGATGGGTTATCTCAAGTCGATTAGCTAGACGAACTTGGTGGGGACTAGATGATGAGAATGCTGATAGGAGAATTGGAAGTTTAATAAATGGCCTATCTCAAAAAGCGAGCGCTGAAGATCTCAGCGCTCTTCTTTTTGATTATCGATTTGAACGTTATGGTTTTCGCCTGTTCCCTTATTTAATGGGGTGGCGATGAACACTATTGTTTTGTTTGAATTAGAGAACACCCCTTGAGGCAAGACCAAGGATAGTTCCTATTCCTAAAACGTGTCCTAAGCAGTTTGCAGCAACTACTGAAGCGTGGCTCATGCCCCCAAAGTACTGTGAATTAGGAATTTCAAAGCCTTCGTTTGGAAGCGCAATGTTTGCCCTGGCAATGGCGTAAGCAAGTACGTTGCATGCAATCATCACCACAGCCACTTTTGGTGACCAGGAGAATGTGGCTGGGGCAGCTGCAGCCAATAAAGTTGTGATCATGAAGATCATGGAAGCGACACCCTATTCTTATGTATAGAAAGCCTCTGAGCAGAAAGAATCGCTTCGTCTTAAGAGTTATTCACTACCTTGTTCTTACCTAGACGTAAAAAACCTACAACAACGAGAGCATCGCTAAGCGTCAAAAACGCCTCTGCAGCTCCATGTAAGGGGTCAACGTCAGTTAATTCTCCGGAATAAATTTGTTTTGCCACAATTGCAAAAATTATCGTCATTAGGACAAATAAGAGTGTTAATCGAAATCCCCAGAGTGAAATTTTTGGAATTGCATTGCTTTTTTGAGCCCAATAGAGAAAAAATAGGTAAGGAATCAGTGAAAGAACAAAAAAAGGACTGGGGTCAATTCCAGCAATGTATTGGAGTAGTTCTTCTGTACCATTATTGCTCATAATGCCTCTCTCTCGGTCCTAACTAAATTCCATGCAGCCACTGCTAGGCACGTGTTTCCTACCACCGTCAAGGCAGCTTGGAATACTACTAGGCCATATAAGTATTCAGGATTGTCATACAAATGCCAAGTGATTGCAGCCATGGCGCTGGCTAAATTTGGGATCATTGCCAGGGCAAAAAAGAGGATTGCCCTATTGTTTGAGGAAATTCCATATCTGGTAAGCAATACGATTGCCAAAATCCATTCAAATAAAGTCGTGAGATGGATCCACCAAGTTCCAAATGAAAGTGCATGCACGAATTTTTCCCGCAAAAGAAATTTAGAGAAGCTGGCTTTTTAAACCTCATTTACAAACTGACTTTATATGCACACCCAAGACAAAACAAAATATCAAGCCCTCATTTGTGGATATTTTGGCGAAAACAATCTTGGGGATGATGTCCTACTCAATATTCTTTTGAATTCGCTACCTGATCAGATTCAGCCAGTCGTAACTTTTGGTACGAGCTCACCATTAGATTATTTACCATCAAATTCAAGATTTATAAATAGAAAATCATTCTTTTCATTGCTTAAGGAACTAGCTCAGTCTCGATTTCTTATTTTTGGAGGTGGTTCACTTCTGCAAGATGCGACGAGTATTAGAAGTATCATTTATTACTCTTCAATTATTCTGATTGCTTATGTACTTCGTATACCTATTTTTTTATGGGCCCAAGGATTGGGACCTTTTCGCTCTTGTTTCGCTCGTAAGTTAGCAATTCTTTCTCTTAAATTATCTAATTCTATTACATTAAGAGATCCGCAATCAATTGATTGTGCTAATAAACTTGGTTTTGTAGAAACCGTACATTGGCAACCAGATCCTGTGTGGCAACTACCTTCCATTGCTTGGATTGGAGGTGAATCCGTTTGTGTGTGTTTCCATGACAATTATTTGCTCGACCTTAATAGCTGGAGACTTATTATTCAAGATCTTGAAAAATATATTTTATTAGAATCATTAACTATTCATTGGTTATTTTTCGATAGTAAAAATGATCATAAATTGATTTCTTTTCTAGATCGAAATGATATACTTACGGATAATATAAAGATTAAAAGTAGATTTTTCCCAATAAGGTCAATTGGAGAAGCTACAGATCTTTTTAGAATGTCAAGAATAGTCTTATCCACTCGCTTGCATTCCTTAATACTGGCTCAATTATGTGGAACACCTTCTTTGGCTATATCTTGTGACCCTAAAGTCTCATCGTTATCACTGATGGCTAAAATTCCTTATATAGATTTAGAAAAAGATAAGATTTGTTTGAACAATCTCTATTCTAAAATTCTCAAAGCAACTTCTATTTTTCCAGATCAAGAACTGATAGAACAACTTTCAGTACAATCTAAAAAACATAATCAATATATTTATGATTTTCTTAAACTAAAAGTCGAACTTCTTAATAATAATGATTGATAATAATTTAATCAGACCAATTATGCACTTGTAATTCTATTACCCGTTTTTTTGTCGAAGGTATACTCCCTGTTCTTTTTCCAAGTAATGCGTATACTTTCTGGTATCTCTTTCTGTGAGTCTATAAGCATACGTACACTACCATGATTACATTCGAGAATTAGTAACTGAGTTTTTCCCTGCCACTCTTTATGAATTAACTTACAAGATATTCCTTTATCATCAAATGTTATATCTTCTGGCCTAATCCCTTTTACAAGATTTTGGTCAACATTAAGCAGATTGATTTGAGGCCTGCCGATGAAACTAGCAACGAATATAGAGGATGGATTGTTGTATAATTCTTGTGGTTTTCCAACTTGTTTTATTTTCCCATTCTCCATAATAGCAATTCTGTTTGCCATAGCCATTGCTTCTTGTTGATCATGGGTTACATATAGAATAGGTTTTTCTCTTTCTAATAATATACCTCTTAAATCAGGCCTTAGACTTTCCCTCAATTGCGCATCTAAGTTACTCATTGGTTCATCTAATAAATATATTTCAGGGTCTCTTAATATTGCTCTTGCTAACGCCACTCTTTGTCTCTGACCACCTGAAAGTTCAGATGGTCTTTTATTTTTATATTTATAAAGCCTTACTAATTCAAGAGTAGAGGAAATCCGGGTATGTTGATTTACTTTTGAGACATTTCTAGCACGTAATCCAAGGGAAAGATTTTCCCAGACAGAAAGGTGAGGGAACAGAGCATAGCTTTGGAATACCATTCCTACTCTTCTTATTGATGGAGGTGTATTAGTGACATCCTCATTATTAATAAGTATCGATCCTTCTGTTGGTTTATCTAGACCTGCTATTAATCTAAGAGTGCTACTTTTTCCGCACCCACTAGGACCTAATATAGCTATACATTCCCCATCAGATACATCAAGGTTGAGATTACGTACTAACCAGTTCTTAGAAATACTTCTGCCTACATTATTCAGTGTAAGTGTCATCCCTTTATCGCTCCTTGTGTCAGGCCAGAAATAATTTGTCTTTGAAATATAATCATTAATATAACGAGTGGTAATGAACCAAGTACTGTAGCTGCAGCATACGCACCATATGGAACAGAATAGATTGAACTACCTGCAATTCTTGCTATAGCAACAGGAAGAGTTAGTAACTCTGATCGACTTATCCATGTTAATGCAATTGGGTATTCATTCCAGGAGAATAAAAATACTAGAATTGATGTACTTGCAGTGGCAGGTGCTATAAGGGGAATAAGTACCCACCTTAATCGTTGTAAAACATTTAACCCTTCAAGCTTTGAAGCCTCATCAAGATCTTTCGGTAAGTCATTAAATGCAGATGTAAGAATCAATAAAGCTAAAGGTAATGACAATCCTGTGTATGGAATGCTTAATGCCAAAAGATTATTTCCAAGATTAAGATGACGTGCTAGTTCCAATAGAGCAAGAAACAGAAGAACATAAGGGAATAGAGCAGCAGTTATAAGAACTAATCTTATAAGATTCCTAGCTTTCTTGGAAATTCTTGTTATCGAGTATGAGGCTGGTATAGCGATTAAGATTGTCGATAATGTTGTTAATGATGCTACTATAAAACTATTTAGTAGATAAATCATAAAGGGAGGATCGCTTGATAATAAATCAATGTAGTTATCTAATGTCCAACGATTATGTATATCTCCAAATGGTTTTATTAGCGCTTCTGGTGTGCAGAATGATGTGTATATCTGCCATATTATTGGGATTAATGACCATCCTAGCAATAAAGTAACTATAGGATATTTATTTTTAATCATGCTTTCTGACTAAACAAACTCATAGCTTTTCTAAATGCGAACCAACTAACAAAGCATCCTGTAATTAATAGTAGGAAGCTCCCCATCATTATTGTCGAACTATACCCAAAATCAAGAAATCTCATTGCGCTTAGGTACGCATATAATGCAAGACTTTCAGTACTGCTAGCTGGTCCACCTCCTGTCATTATTTGAATTATGTCAAAGACTCCAAATGCTTGGGCTAATCTGAATAAAACACTTACAAGTAAATAAGGCCTTAATAATGGTAATGTTATATTTATAAAAGCCTTCTTTGGGTTTCCTCCCTCGAGGTTAAAAGCTTCGTATAAATCTTTTGGTATAGTTTGTAGCCCAGCTAATAATATTATTGCAATGAAGGGAGTGGTTTTCCATACGTCCCCTATTATTGTTGCTATCCAAGTAACATTTGGATTTGAGAGTATGTTTAATTCTTCTAACCCGATCAATTTTATTAATTGCTCAATAGGCCCATAAGGAGTATTAAAGATCCATCTCCAACCCAGAGCCATTACTGTGGTTGGTAGAGCCCATGGCAGTAGACTAGTTACTCTGATTAATCCTCTAAATCTTAAACTTTGGTGTAATAATAATGCAATTGCTAATGCTAAAATAATTTCCAAACCTACGGAAAAGATAGAAAACCTTAATGTTTGTAAAGCATCTTGCCAAAAGCGTTCATCACTTATAAGTCTTTGCCAATTAGCTCCATGATTAGCTATAGGTAATAACTCTGTCATTACAGAGGATGAATGGAGACTTAACCATGAATATCTAAATAGTGGATACCCAAATGTCCCTATTAATAACATAAGAGCTGGTACTAAGAGGATATAAATCACTTAAAACTCCCAGCTGACTTTAATATCTTAATTGTATTAAGTTGAGCTTTATTCATTGCACTTTCTACATTATTTTGACCAGTAATTGCTTCACTTAGACCTCTTTGAAGTACATCACTAATCTGAGCATATAAAGCTGTCTGAGGCCTTGGTTTTGTTTTTTCAAGGGCATTCTCAAGTGACTTTACAATTGGAGCTTTTAATAAAACTTCTGAATCACTAAAAACTGAGTTGCTGGTTGGTGTATAACCGTATTTCAAGAAAAGATGTTTTTGAACTTTTTCAGATGTAAGGAAATTCATTACTTCTATTGCCTCTTTCTTGTTCTTTGAGTTTCTTAATAACGATAGACCCCAGCTGCCCAAGGTCGAAGTAGACCCCGATTCTTGTTTAGAAACCATAGTGGTAACTCCAACCTTTCCTCTTACAGAACTATTACTTTTTTGTAACTCATTCCATGCATAAGGCCAATTCCTCATGAATGCTGCTTCACCGCTTTCGAATGCTTGCAAAGCTTCAGGTTCTGAATAATTTGTTACGGCCTTAGGGCTTATATCGTTATTTATAAGGTCAGTTAACCATTGAACTGCTTCAATTGTCTTCTTATTATCGAGATGTGCATTTCCCATCTCGTCTAACCAACTACCTCCAAAGCCATTCACAATCTCTAGAAATACACAACTGAGGCCTTCATATTGTCTTCCCTGCCATACATAACCATATTTTACTTTGTTCGAGGTTTGTAGTTCTCTACTAATCTTTGTTAACTCAGCTGGTGTTCTTGGGGGTTTATCCATTAAGTCAGTACGCCAGAAAAGCAAACCTATATCTGCTACAAATGGAAGTCTATAGAGACTATTACCATAATAGTTCCCAACTTTAGCTCCTTTATTTAGACCACTAATATGTTCTTCTGAAACCAATGATTCGAGTGGTTCCAACCAACCTGCTTTGGCATATTTAGACAACCAAGTTACATCTATTAGGATCAGATCATAGGGACTGTTACCTAAGAGCAGGCTACTTATTGCAAGATCCGAAACGGATTCTGTTTCTCTTGGACCTTTTGTTACATGAATCAGGATATTATTATTATTTTCTTTGTTAAATTTTTCTATGACTTCTGATGTTGATTCAGCAAATGGAGCTGGCATCAATATACTTATAATTTTAGTTTGGTTAACACTAGCTTTTGCTATTATTATAGATAAGAAAGTAAATAAACAGAATATTATTAAAACTCTATTCCTTAATACCTTCATTTAATTGTTGTTATCTCATTAGCATCTAAAGCTTGAAACTGCTCTTCAGCCCAATCTCTTACAGTATAAGCTTCTACAGCTGATGTCATTGAGCGCATCCTTTCTATTTGTTCCTTTTCATCCATACCAATTGCTTCCTCAATCGCCTCGTCCATTCTTCTGTGCGAATAGGGGTTTGTTAGAACAGCTCCTTCTAGAAGAACTGATGCTCCTGTGAATTCTGATAGTACAAGAACTCCTCCTTGATTTTTCCTGGCAGCAGCGTATTCTTTTGCAACTAGATTAAGGCCATCTCTTAAAGGTGTTATCCAACAGATATCTGCTTGAGTAAACCACGCGACCATTTCTTCATAGGGAATTCTTCTTGTTGAAAACCTAATTGGTACCCAATTGATCAGTCCAAATTTACCGTTAATTCTTCCAGCCATTTCTTCTATAGACCTTTGAGTCTCTTCGTATATCTTCATTCCACTAGCAGCAGCAACGCATGCCAACATCAATACAATTTTTCCATGTAAGTCTTGCCTTCTTTCTAATAGACGTTCGAAAGCAAGCAGAAGCTCTTCATTCCCTTTTGTGTAATCAACACGACTCGCTGACAATATTAGCTTTCTATCTTTCTTTGTCCCTTCTTTTATTTGGTTAATTTGTTTCTTTACTTGTGTAGAGTCAATTAAATTTTTT
This sequence comes from uncultured Synechococcaceae cyanobacterium, assembly GCA_902634405.1. GTDB lineage: Bacteria > Cyanobacteriota > Cyanobacteriia > PCC-6307 > Cyanobiaceae > CACPJY01. The sequence goes on along the minus strand of CACPJY010000024.1, from coordinate 4,279 downwards.
ATAATGTCAGGCGAGGTTCCCACAGGTGATGATAATAATTTCACACGCCTCCCTGCATGTTCTAGCCAAGGCGTCTCAGAAGGTTCAGTAAGAGCACTTCCTATTGCAATAAATTTATTATTTACTTCTCTTTTGGGGCCTTTCTTTGCACCTACAAGGCAGTTGGCAGCACGAGCAAAATTCTCTGTATATCTGGGAATATGAAAACCTACAATGTCACAACTTAGTAAGCTTTCTATAATCTGCCTTCGCCAGGGAAGTATCGCAAATACATCATTTCCAGGGAAAGGAGTATGGTGAAAGAACGCAATTTTAAGATCAGGCCTTCTTATTCTTATAAATCCAGGAGCTAACCAAAGGTTGTAGTCATGAACCCAGATTGTGGCACCATCTTCTGCTTCTTTACACGCAGCATCAGCAAATCGTTTATTTATTTCTTCAAAAATAGCCCAATCAGCATTGTTTACATCAAAATAAGTTGGAAATGTATGTAGTATTGGCCAAAATGTTTCTTTCGATGTTACATGGTAGAAGCTTTTGACTTCTTCTTTCTCTAATGGTATTCGTATTAGTGTAAATTCTGCAGGCTGTTTTATTTCACAATATTCGTCCTTTTCTTTTCCTAATGAATTCACTTCCCGCCATGCTATCCATGTTCCATCCTTTTTATTAATAAAGAGATTTCTTAGAGTTGGTATTATTCCATTAGGGCTTTTCTGATCAATCCAGGATCTCTCTCCCTTAGAATTTATTTTCTCATCAAAAGGTGTTCTATGATATAGGATTATAAATTTGCTTTTACCTTTTAATTTACTCATTTAAGTTAGGTTTATTGTTTAAGAAGGTCATTTAGTGCTTGTTTCTTGACTTCTTAGACTTTACTTAAATCTACTCCTAGGGATTTGGCATATTTGTGTAGACCTTTCTTTTGTATAGTTTTAAGTGCCCTTGTGGATACCCGTAGGTTTACCCATCGCTTACCTTCGGCCCACCACAGTCTTCTTTGTTGAAGGTTTACTTGTTGAAGTTTTTTGGTACGTATATGAGAGTGGCTTACAGCCATCCCATTATTGGCTCGAGTACCTGTTAGTTGACAGACTCTTGACATATTAAGCCATTCGACTCAAAAGGTAAATTCATTATACATCTTCTCAACCTGGGCCTTCTATAAAGCTCGTTGCATTAGCTCACCTATGAGGCTGGCACTTCTGCTCTGGAACCCTGATATTTCCTTCGGGTCTAAACCTCCAACACTAAGACGGGCCATGTCGTAGATGTGCTGAGCTAGATCATTGACGAGATTTTCAGAAGATGAGTTTTCATTTAATCCTATAACAACAGAACCAGCTTTAAGTTTGATTAGTGATTCAATTAGTGAATGCCGTTTGTTTATTAAAAGTACGTGATGATCTGGGAGTCCAGGAAGTTTCTGTTCCATTATTGCCCCCATATCATTAATCCGCCTCATTTGCTCTGGTAGAAGTATTAATGCTGGCGGTGAATCATTGCCCTTTAATGATTGAACCTGAATTGTAATATTTTCATTATTTAGTGCTTCCTTTATGATTTTTCTCAGTGTTTCTGATTGAGACTCTCCATCACTACCTGATATCTCAATGTCATTTTCCTTTAAGCTGTCATCTAGCTCTGAATCAACTCGAATAAATTCTAAGTCTTTATTTGTGCTTTCAAGCCATGGTATGAATTGAGTGTCTATAAATGTATCTGCGTTTATAACCTCAACCCCGTGTGCTGTCCATAGATTTAAAGGACCAGCCTGAGAAACTTCATCTGTACAATACACAATTCTTTTTTTATTCTCAGTTTCTATTCTATTTATGTAGTCCTTTAATGTTGTAAATTTATTATCGTTATTTGTAATCACATTTAATTGTATTTCACTATCATCTGGTTTAGTCTCTAACGTTGTCTTAAATAGTATTAAATCCGATACTTGATCGGCAAACTTTTCATCTTCCATTGCTCCAATTTTTACGAATGGAGCTAGTGAATCCCATATCTCACTATATTTAATGGGATCTGACTCCTTAGATTCCTTAAGCTTATCGGCTATTTTTTTAGAAATAAAAGCCCCTATAGATCTAACTCTCCTGTCTGTCTGTAAAGCACTTCTACTCACATTTAAAGGGATATCTGTTGAGTCAATTACACCTCTAAGTGGGAGAAGGTATCTTGGTACTATCTCTTTAATTGAATCACTTACAAAAACTTGATTTGCGTATAACTTGATTTCTCCACTTTCCCAGTCTGCACGACCATTCATTCTAGGAAAATATAGGATTCCTTGCAAGTTATAAGGGTAATCAGTATTTAAATGAACCCATAGTAGCGGGTCACCTTGAAAGGGATATAAGTAATGATAAAGGTCTATATAGTCTTTGTCAGTTAGTTCTTTAGGGCTTTTTCTCCAAAGAGGCTGTTGTTTATTTACTACTTCACCTTCAAGCTTCACTTCTGAAGGCATAAAGTCACAGTATTTAGTTATTAAACTCCTAATTCTTGTTGGTTCAAGATATTCTTCTTCTTCTTCCATTATATAAAGTATAACTTCTGTGCCTGGATCTTCTTTCTCTACTGATTCAAGTTTAAAACTAGGTGAACCATCGCAACTCCATTTAACTGCTACAGAGTTTTCCTGGGCTGATTTAGTTATTATTTCTACATTCTTTGCCACCATAAAACTTGAGTAGAACCCTAATCCAAAATGGCCTATAATTGTTTCCTTGTTGTTTTTATATCTTTCTAGAAAGTCTTCAGCGCTAGAAAAAGCTACTTGGTTAATATATCTCTTTACTTCGTCAGTAGTCATCCCTATACCGTTATCTGTGATTGAAATTGCTTTATTATATCTATCTATTTTTATATTTATTGAACCCTCTTCACCTTCTAAACAATCACCAGCCATTGATGCCATTCTTCTTTTATTGATTGCATCAATTCCGTTGCTTACTAGTTCTCTCAGAAATATCTCATGGTCTGAATATACAGCCTTTTTAATTATAGGGAAAATATTTTCAGTATGAATCTGAATTTGACCTTCTTCCTGTAATGACATTTGAATTTAGTTTCAATTAAATCACATATTCAAAATATCCTTTGATTTCATATCTCTTGGGTGGTTCTCCGTACCTTTGTTTTCAATTTGAGACTCTCTGTAGATCAGCTCTCTCTTCAGGTATGACGGCTCCCTTGACTGGACAGACCTGAATGCAAATACCGCAGTCTATGCACGTATTGAAATCTATCCAATAAAAATTGGTACCTTTATTGTTTTTACCCTCTCCCGGTTTAATACATCCCACAGGACAGGCATCAACGCAATCTGCTATACCCTCACACTTATTGAAATCAATTGAGTGAGGCATTTAAATTTACTCCAATTAGTTTTAATCCAACCATATTAATTCACTACAACCCTTTTCTTCCATTAGCCTTTCTGCTTGCTTGCTATTTGAACATTCTTGTAATTCTAATATTGCCCTGGAACTCTTATCATGTAATTCCTGCTGACGTATTAGGGCATCTTCTAACGTTGATCTAGGTCCGTATGCTACTAACGTTGTCTTCTCTTGAGTTTTTGTTAGGTATGAATCGGCTTGTAATTCTCTTATTTTATCTATTGATAGACTAAAACCTACACCGAATGACTGTCCTTTTGATGCTCCAAACTTTGATACTAATTCGTCATATCTACCGCCTCTAGCTACTACTTCAGGTGCGGAATTTCCTTTGCAAACTAATTGAAACACTATACCAGTATATAACTCAAAATGTGGTTGAAATGTTGGGTCAAGCTGTACGGTTATATCTTGTATATTGGCAAGATCACTTAATTTATTGAATATTCTTTTTAAACTCTTTATTATTTCTTGTGAGCCAAATATATTCTCTAACTTTTCGATGACTTGCTCAGGGCACCCTCTACAATTCATAAGTTCTATAAGCCTATCCTTTCTTCTCTTTTCGATGTCAATCTTTTCAATCTCAAGTCTATCAAAGTTAATAAGTGATTTTCTAACATTTTCTTTAACCTTACCTTCAAATCCCCCCAGAATTAAGTCCATTAGTTTGGTATGACCTATTAGTAATTTTGGTTTTTGATTTGCATTCAGATTAGTTTTTTTTACAGCTTCAAATAATAATGATAAAAGCTCTAGCTCTGCACTTATATCACTTACTCCTATCAATTCAACTCCACTGACATAGTTTTCCTCTATGCATACTCCTCCCTCAGCGGCAATACGACAATTGAATATCT
>CACPJY010000023.1 GCA_902634405.1 uncultured Synechococcaceae cyanobacterium | reverse complement strand
ATCCAAGGAACTTAACAAAAACATTACCAATTTTTTCGATAAAACAATTGTTTCTTCAACCTCTTTTGTCAGGAGGAGTTGTAACAGTATTAGCACCATATGCAGTAGTCCAATTTGGATTACTTGGTTGGACTCAATTTTGTGGTTTTTTAACTGCAGTTTTTATTAGCTTAACTATTGTTTTTAGGAAAATCACTTGAGGATATTTTCTCTTTACATCAACTAGAACTTTTTATTAAGGGAAGAGTAGTTGTTTAATTTCGTAAAATGAATAGTCTAATTTGATTTCTTTATCAAAACTAATTTTATTATCTAATTCAAATAGTGAGACTGAGTACAATGACTTACAATTCCTATAAGGATGTGCCACCTCAAGAATCTAGAGAAAAGTGGTTTAGAAGCCATTTATTAGATAGGGAGATAGAGCTTAGAGAGCTTTATGAGATGCCTCTAGAAGAACTAGATATGATTATGGCAGAGACTGCTGAGATTAGAAGTGATTCGAGTAATAGAGAGCGAAATCTCGGAAAATATTGTACGGCGGGCTACTTTCTAGAACTTTCTCGAATTATAGATAGTAGAAGAGCTGCTGAGAATTAAGATTTTTAATAATTTTATAGGTTTAAATTAAGAATATTATTTGAATCAAATATTTATTACTTAATTAAGTCCAAATCAATAATTGACTAGCGCATATTTTATAGAGATTTCTGTAAAATCTCAATTTGAATAGGAACTCACTTCTATAACAGACTCTATGGGTATTGGACCATATATATGGGGAAAAAAGTCTCCTGAGTCTACTTTTTCTACTCTTATTGGCACTGATAATTTACTTCGTGTTAGTTTAAGAGATAAAATATCTTTTCTATTCCTGAAAAAAAGATCATAGGTTGAATGTAATTGATTTTCAAAACATCCATGGATGAAACCAACTTCCTCTAACAGAATATCTAATGTGGAATATATATACTCACCACTTTTTAATGCTTGCTCCCAATTCTCATTGAGAGCAAGATGGTATATGAATTGATCTTCTTGCGGTAGATAGGAACACTCGGGAAAAGTTATTGCTCGATTCTTTGGATCCCAGATATTGGTCTTCTTCATTAGCTTTTTAAATAATGGATTCTCTAAATAGTAATTAAGCCAGTTTCTTAGAGGTTTTAGTTCATTATCTTGGTCAAAAGATATTGTATCCGTTGCTCTAAACTGTCGTACAAAAGGCCATATTGATATATCTGCGACTGACTGACTCTTACCTACAAGCCACCTTTTTTCAGTTGAACTATTCTTTTCGATCTTACTTGTCCAATCAAGAAGTATTTTCCTTGCCTCGGTTTTGTGGAAATCTTTATTTGAGTCAGCAAACCTCGCTGAATATTTATATCTATCAAGGTGATACTTAAATTTAGTGTCATTTTCCTTTATTAATCTATCAATCTCCAAACATATAGACTTTTCACTATTCTTGTAAATGTTGATAGGGTCTGATCTTTCAAGACACCATTTGACAATTCCTAAACTTTCATCTAAAACTTCTCCATTTGATTTTACTAATACAGGTACTGTACCCTTAGAAGATGCTTTCAACAGATCTCCAGATTTGTTTTTTAAATCAACTTCGCGCCATTCAACAATTAACCCAGATAGTAAAATTGCCCATCTAGCCCGCATTGCATATGGACATCTCCTGAAGCTATAGAGTTTTGCTAATTTCATTCTTCTTATAACTTTGTATAATTAGTCAATTTAACCAATCAATAAATCCCCACAAAGTGTATGAAGCTAGTGAAAATGAACCTGCTATAAGAAATGCCTTCAAGCGACTATTCCATGTTGAAAAGATATTTAAGTCTTTAATATCATAACCTCCAAAATTTCCCGTAAGAAAAATTATCCACATTGGAATTGATCCTCCTGCTAATGATATGCAAATCGAAGTAATATTATCTATGCGGATGATTTTGCAGATTGAAAATATAGTTATTAACATTATAAAAGATCCTGTTAGACCTATGTTTATTTCCTTTTCTATAATCTTTCCTCCTTTTAGATAAATTTTCAGTTGTTTTTTAAAATCTTTTATTTGCTTAGGGTTTAGACGAAAATAATCTGTATCAGGTATCCGGCTTGATTTATATCTTTTTTTCAGTCTGGCTTCTATACCCTTAGGATCTTCTAACTCGGCAGAAAATACAATTTCATCGGGTTTTAGCTGTTTCATATCTCGCGTTATGTTTTTTGCATGGCCAATCTTATGAAGATCTCCATTTCTTATTAAATAGAAGAAAGTCGTCATGCTTTGAGGTCCAGTTTTTATGGATTCCAAAGGCTCCCTGAAGATTTATAAGGGATTTTTAGAATAACGGAAAGTATTATTGTGATTTTATGATTATTCACTCTAATTGCTTTGAATGAACTTTCTGTTTCACCTTGATATTGTAGTTGATTCTACTTTTCTTGGTAAAAAAAAACCCCGCTAATGCAGGGTTCTTAGATCTTTATTTAGTTTTAGTACTAATCCGATTGATTTTTTAATGGTAGATGAATCAATCCTTAAGAGTCACTGGTTGACCAAATGGACCATAGGTTGTGTTCAAGAGACGCTTGAAATCAAATCCCATAGCTCTCAATGCATGCCATAAATGACCTTGAATGTAGAAGAAACCTAAGTAATAGTGAACATTTGTCAGCCATGCACGAGCAGTATGTGAAGTCGTGTAGTCAGACGTATTCACTGATTCCACCCAATAAGGTGAGATTCCAAATTTCAATTCAAGAGGTTCACCAAACCATTCGGTTGGATAAACAGTTGTATTTGTAGCGCACCAGAAAGCAGCAATGATTGCCATCCACCCGATACCGGCAAGTGACCATGACAGAACAGCTTCTGCTGAGAGAAGTCCAGAACCTTTGAATTTGGTGTATTCACCAACTTGTTTGGTAGCGATGTGGAAAGCGCCTCCACCAATTTCAAAGAAAGCTAAAAAGGCATGCCCACCCATTACATCTTCAAGGCTGTCGATATTTAGGAAGTCAAACTGATGGTTCCAAATTTGGGTTAAGTCCAAGTTGTAATTAACTTGTCTGATTGCTCCAACAGCTGGATCGTAAATACCATGGACTCTTGCCCACTCGACGAACCAAACACAAGCAACCCCAAGGAAAATCAGATGGTGCCCAAGGATAAAGGTTTGATTGTCAGGGTTGTCCCATTCCAATTTGAACTTTCTAGCTTGAATTACTTCACTGTCTTGCATGTCACCTGGGAATAGAAGTGAATGCAGTAGACCACCTGCTCCGTAAACCATGGAGAGGATCAAATGGACTATTCCTATTGTCACAACACCAGCACCAGTCCATGCTCCTGTCTCATCGAAGCCGATACCGATAGAAGCTAGATGTGAGATGGTGACACATGCCTGTTGCCCCATTGGGATTGAGGGGTCAAATCTTGCGAATTCCCAGAGGGTGTTTGCACCAGCTGCGAAAGCAATCAATCCAAAATGAGCAGCATGAGCTGCTATGAATTTGCCTGAGCGGTTCGTAACCCCTGAATTACCAGCCCACCACCCGTAGGTGACATCTGGATTTCCATAGGTCTGCATTAGTAATGGAAGGAGGTATTAGCGATATGAGAATACTATTTAGGAGGAAAGACTTGCAATAGAAAGGCTCGACTGTCACAAGACTTCTACAATAGTTAAAAACAAAATTAAATTAAATTTTTAATTTCTTAAAAAAAGAATTTAATTATATGGGTTTATGTGTCAACAAATATACAATAAATCTCTGGATTTAAATTTGTTAACACCAGTATTTTCAGCTTATTTGGAGGGTATTTGTTTTCTTAGCTAGTTAACTCCATTGTCTTGAGATAATCCGTTGCTTCATCTAGGTCATTGCAAAATTTGCAGGAACCTAAATAGCAACCGAGAAAACGTTCAAAGGATCTCTTGCCTCCAGTGAGAGGGTATTTATGGACTGTGCCACCCTGAGGAGTGGAATGAATCAGCACCGGACGATCTGACATTTACAAAAAATATTTACCGCCCAAAAATGCATTATTTATCAGGTTAGCGCCATAGGTGGAATTACCAGTAATGACAGCTATTCCTATAGAAAATATAATTTCTGATTATCCAAAGAATTAGCTCTTGCTCTTTCGGATTTATTTGTTAAAGCTAGGAATCCAAATTATCGTTCGTTTTTCTGTTGTCCATTATCGCGAGTCTGTTTTAGTCTCTATGTAATGTGACTATTAATTTAAGAATCGTACCTTTTGTGAAAAATGACTATTTAGATCTTTAACTAGCTTTAAGAACTCTCTTATGTATCTAAATCTATTTTTAGTAGTATTATAGTATTTGTTGAATGAGTTGTTGATTTGAAAGGTTTTGGAGAAACTAGCAAGAATATTCCTCAAAAGAGATCTAAGAAAATTTCACGTTTATCACCTGACCAGATTAAATCTCGCGCAGTTAAATTCCATCTTGAAGGTAATTTAGACCAAGCTCAAAAATTTTATGAGGTATTTTTAGAAACCGGGATCGATGATCCTGATGTTTACTCAAACTATGCATTGATTTGTCAAGACAATGGGAAAATAAATAAGGCCTTACAAATGTACAAAAAGTGTATAGATATAAAACCTAACCATTCTTTTGCATCAGTTAATTTAGCCCATCTATATTTACAGTTAGATCGTTTACCTGAAGCCGAAGCACTTATCTATAAGGTTATAGATATAAAACCTAACTTTGCCAATGCATACTCTTGTTTGGCGCTAATATTAAAAGAAAAACTATTGTTGAACGATGCTTTAGTCAATATTGAAAAGGCAATTTCTCTTGACCCTAAATTGGTTGATGCAAGGATTAATCTTGGTCTGATATTGATGGAACAAGGTAATTTTATCAAGGCAGAAAGTACATTTGAAGGAATAATTAAGCAATATCCAGATAATGCTTCGGCGTATCTAAATTTAGGGGTGATTTATAAAGAGCTAGGAAAGCTTGATCAGGCGGAGAAAGTTACAAGAATATCTTTGAAGCTCTTACCAAGTATTAAAGATGCCAATATGAATCTTGGCGCCATTTTACAAGATAAGAACAATTTAGAAGAGGCTCTGAGGTATGCTTTAAAAGAGATAAGTAATTACCCTGAAAAGCAAAGTACATATCTTCTTCTTCATTCTATTCTACGCGAAGCAAATCCTGAGACGATTCCTGTACTCTTGTTAAGAAAGTCATTGGGATACTTATTGAACAGAAAAGATATTGCTCATAAAGATCTGTTCTTGATAATTAATTTCTTAGTAGATGATTCAGTCTTAACTCAAATATCATCAAGCAAAACTTCTGTCCTGGCTCTTACTTCTTTTAGAAATTTAATTTCTGATACCACAGTTATCAAATCATTGGGACTACTAACATTTAATAATCTTACCTGGGAGTTAGCTCTTACTAGAATAAGAAGAGATATTTGCCTGTCTTGTTTTGAATTGCCTAAGGAAAAAAGACATGATTTGACCCGGTTTACAATCTCATTAGCAGAGCAGTGTTTTCTTAATGAATATGTTTTTAGTACTACAGATGATGAGATTCTAATTGTTCAAAATTTGTTAACAAAAGCCCCCTTATTAGAAATTGATGATTTTCAAATAGCACTACTTTGTTGTTACAAAGCACTTTTTGAAGTATTTGAGGAGTCAAATAGAAATAGTACTTTCTTTTCAGGTCGCTTACTCATTAAGGATTTAGTCGACTTACAATATAGAGAACCTCACCATGAAAAACGTATATCTAAATCAATTAGGGTTTACGGTAATATAACTGATAAAACCTCTTTTCTTGTTAAACAACAATATGAATTGAACCCATATCCCCGCTGGAGATATACATCTAATTCTACTTCAAATAAGATTCCAGTATCTTCTGCTATAAATCAAGAAATTCACCCAAATCGAATAAGATCGTTCTCTACAGAAAAACGAATACAATTATTGATAGCTGGTTGTGGTACAGGATTACAAGTTTTAGATTCTTACCGATATGAGAATGTCGAAATTACCGCTATAGATATTAGTCTTGCTAGTATTTCTTATGCAAAGCGGAAAGCAATCGAATACGAAATTGATAATATAGAATTTATTCAGATGGATATATTGGATCTGCCGAAGATGTCAAAAACTTTTGATTTAATAGAATGTTCAGGAGTTCTACATCATATGGATCAACCTTCGAAGGGCCTTTCATCTTTAGTTCAAATTTTAAATAATAAGGGTTTTATGAAGTTGGGTTTATACAGTGAAATGGCAAGAAGAAATATAGTTTTAGCCCGAGAACTTATTACTCAAGCTAACTTGAGACCTACTTCTGAAGATATTAGATTGTTTCGAGAAAAAATCTTATCAAACGTATACCCTGAAATCAAGTCAATCAGTCTTTGGTCAGACTTCTTTACCATCTCAATGTGCAGAGATCTATGTTTTCATATTAAAGAACATCGTTTTGATATCTCTAAATTAAACACTTTATTGAACTCTCATGGTTTGAATTTCTTGGGGTTTATATTACCTAAACAAATTAAAGAATCATTTGCAATCGAATTTCCAAATGACATCTGTCAGTTGAACTTAAATAATTGGTCCGAATTTGAAGAATCTAATCCTGATACTTTTCGATCAATGTATCAATTTTGGGTTTCAAAGTAATATTGTATTAATCCATAATACAATCATTCATTTAAAATACATTACTACTCTGTTAATATTTTCAGTTAATCATTTCTATTAACTTAAAATCGAGTTAGCGTAATAAGATTACATTAACTATTGCTTCTCCCTTTATGGACAATGATAGTCCTCAAGAGGCTTCTGAGAGTTCTATTCAAGAAGTCAATGAACATACACCAAATGAACTCAACTCTTCTAAGCAAACAATAGCAACATTTTTTGGTGTTGAGATCTCAGCTCCTGCAGGGATGAAATCCCCTCTAATTAAGTTAATTGCACTTGTGACAGCAAATATTCTACTTTTAATTCTTCTAAGATCCCTTCTCTTCTAGCAGACTTCTTCTTAGCTCTTTAACCGTATATTAGTCATTTGCTTCTAAATCAAAGTATTTATTAAACCTATTACTCACCAAGAAAGCCCGTTATGCGGAGACCCTTATAATGTTCTATTGTAAGGAAATCACTTATAAGGATTTTAAATGGCTGGTGGACCTCTTCTTCAGATGTGGGAGTCTGTACTCCCTTTGGTAAAGGACCTACGAATCAGATTTGCCATCGCCATGCTTGGAAATGCCGTTATCCTTTATCTCCTGATTTCTTACGGTAAGAAATTTATACCTGAGCTACCTGTTAGTTAATTAGGCAGGCAATCCTTTTTATATCCTTCTTAATAGCGACAAGCGACTTTAATTACATAACTTTCAGGCCTTATAAATCAATTGACGTCTTCTAAATCTCTTTTTATATTTTATTGTGATAATTGATTTGATCAGACGTTTACCCCCTACACCAAGCTATTAGTTGATTCTGGAATGGTAGTATGTTATGATTAATTGAAATAAAAACAACATTATGGATCTAGAATGAGTAAGTCAAATATAAATGCGATGTCAAAACCACATCAAAAACTTGTTAAACTCGCGGAAAAGGCAGAACGCTGTATCAGCAGAAAAGAAGCACAAAAGCTAATTCGAAAAGCAGATAAAGCCCACGCAAAGCTCACTAGTTGAAAACCCCTATGCTGACCTCAATTTTCAACTAGCAGCTCTTACTTAAACTAATAACTGTAAAGTAAACATTAAGACATTATAATGTTGCTCCACTCTCCTCTCTTGATTGTCTATTAGATAGTAATTCCATTAATGGGGTATGGAACACACAAGCATTCAAGGCTCGTCTGTCACTAGTCTGAAAATGTCAGATGAGGATTATTACAGGCAGCAGTCTCTTTCCTATCACGAATCATATGCCTATAAACGCATGATTCGTCGTTATAACGTGTTAGAAAAGTCTATAGAGGCCTGCAAGCACGAGAAACTTGTCGCGTGATTTGATTTAATTTTCAATCACCTATGTCAGCTTAATTAAATTAAGCTCTTTATATCCTTGATCTTAGTAGAATCTATTTCCTTTTTTTGCTCTTAGTCACTCCTCTGGAAACCAAGGTCTTATTTTGTTTTTCTGTAAAGGGATTGTAAGCCCTGAGTCTAATGATGGGTACAGATAGTCATTTTCAGTTTTGCCTTTATCATTAGTATTCTCTTTTGTAGATGGATTTGCTTCATCTCTTGCCATCGCTCTCCACCCACTTTCCCAATCCTCGTTTCTTTTTAATTCCTCCCATCCAATTCTCAGTGTTGCCTTTCCATCCAGTACAGAAACTAATTGAACCCACCTTTCTTTGCCTTTGCCACCATAATTAATTGCTACAAAGTGCCTATAGCCTTTCCTTAGAGCTTTACTAGTCCAGGCTTTGTTTGGCGGCCATTTCATTGCAGTTATATTTTGTTTTACTATTAATTTGTACACTTTAACAGCTTTTCTTTAAAATATCTATATCTATATCTATATCTATATCTATATCTATTGGCATTATAGCAATTTAAATAACATTATCCCCTTATATTCTGTCTTTTTTCTTTCTAACCAAATAGATCCATTTTACAGCTTGTCATTTTCATCTTTTCTTACCTACGTCTCATAGTTTCCATCTACCTTTTACCTTAAATGCTTTACCTCCCTCTCTTTTATACTTCTTTTCAACAATCCTTCCATTTCTAATAACAACCGACTTTAGCATTGTCATTTTCCTTAATCTAGTTTTTACTCTATTCCTAAACCAGAAGATAATAATCCCAATTGTCAGGACAAAATAGATATGTGTCATTTGTTTTTTTGAGCTATTAAGAGTAAAGCGTGGAATTTTTGTTATTTCCATTATCTACAAGTTTCTCTAGCGGATTACCTACAAATCCTTTTCTGTAATTACCCAGTTTCATGCGCCTGTCAACTCTTTTTTGTTAGGAGCACCAAATTTAGTGATTACAAAATCGCAGACCAATGCTCTAATTCAACTCTATCGATTTTCTTCTCATGCAGTTTTTTGTTGTCACCTGTGTCGTTCCTCCAGAAACGCAAGACGAGGGCTATACACAGTTTATTAAATATATGGAGGATGGAGCCGAGTTGGATAAGTTCGAGGGATTTGAACTTGTCGCGAGACTCCACATGCCAGAATCAGGAGAGCTTTGCATTATTTGTAAGGCTGACAACGCTAAAGCACTTTTCAAGCATTTTATGTTTTGGCGATCTGCCTTTGGTTGTGACTTCCTCTACAGGCCTGCCTTGACCTGTGCGGAAATGGTTGAAATGCAGAAGCAGCACAACCTTGACCTAGAGGCAAAGGGGATTTAATTTGTTCAATTAAATTAGTAATTTAAGCTTCCTTAGTTTGATATAGTTAATATATAAACTGATCAACTTAACTATGTATTGTTCTATTTACCATGGCTGAATTCTTAGATAAATTTAGCCAAATCAACCTTGGTCAAAGCCTTTTGACTATTGCTGTTATTCTTGGTTTTTTTCTCACTTTAGCTGTGGTATTTAGATCCATAGAAATTCCTTTACGAATATATTTAGATAAACGTAAGAATAAGAAATCACATCCTTCTCAGAAATAAGTCATTTAAGATTTTGCAGTAATCATTGTTAACCACCACCTACGCAGATATTTACTCTATATCTAAGGTCCTTTTGATATAACTTGCCAACATGTTTGGATGGACCATATATACAAACTAATTTCGTTGCTGATTCAATAGCTACTGGCATTTGTGTTATTGCCAGCAATATTAATGCCGCTCCTGTTCCAGGAGCGTGAATATTAAGCTTCAATCCTTTCAGAAACATGATTTTCATTTAGAATTTTTAGTATTAGAGCTCTTCTTTCGTCTTCTAGCAAGAAAAATTTATGTGTTTAAATAGATTCAAATAATTCCTAATCATTTTTATACTTTACTTTTATCTTCACAACTATTTAGTCCTTTGAGTACATAAGTAACTTCTTAGCTATAAAAATATGCAATTTCAGCTGGTTTTAATCCTTCCCAACCAGCCTCTAAGAGTTTTTGATTTAAGGTCTCTTTGTCAAAATGCTTAGCGCCTGTACTTATGACTCTTTTGCGCATCGCAACTCTTACTCTGCAAACTCTGGCAGCTTCTTTTTCCATAACCTCTCTATAAAAAACAAGCATTTCATCAGGAAGGGGACATCCGTTCAGATCTATTCCATCACTGATAGCACTTTCGATAGATTCTGGGCTTTCGATTGAGTCAGGCCCTTCTAACGGTTCAGGGGTAGGGATTGCCATGGAACTCAAAACTTAGCTTTGCAATAGGACAGATGTTTCATCTTATTTTGGCATTTATCTAAGTGCCAAAGCTGTAAAGAGAAGCAACTACAAAGAGTTTGGAAAGTCTTTTCAGGTTAAAACTGAAATCTGCTCTTTAACTCATATAAGGATACTGGCTTCGCTTACAACTAATTGTTATGTATAGACATGCTCATTTTTGTGCCTTTTGATTTCTGATCTCTTTCCCTTTATAAGGACCTTATTGACTTGACAGTTGTGTTTTCAGGAAGCCCTAGGGGGAATTCAACACCATATTCTTCAAGAAGTTCTTTCAGGAGCACTTTTTTATCAGGCCTCATTGCATTCGAAGAAAATAGCTTCTTAGCAACTATTGCACAAATCAAAGCTAATAAAAATCCAGTGATCACCATAAAAAAGAAGGTATCAGATTATAAAATCACGCACTGTTTTTGTAAATTCCACTAATCCGTAATAAAAATTGGTCAATCACTGGTGATTATTGCGACCTTTTCAATTTAGCTGACGTCACCCCAAGTCTTCTACACACTCTTATGGCAGTGCTATAACCCAAGAAACTTTTCCATCTTTTATTTGATACTTCGTTTTTACTGTCTTTAACTCCCTGCAAATAACCTTCCACACATTGATTTTCATAATTAGCCTGTTGAGCTATAGGTGAAATAGTTAAAGAAAGTATAGAAATTGCAATTGGAGTAGATAGGTATTGCAGTATAAATTTATACTTTGACCTCATATTTTTAGAACTTAGCCAGCAACAAGCTTTTATTATGAATAGTTTTAATCTATGTCTTTTGGAAGGAGATGTTAACATATCAGATTCTTCATTATTTTTTGTAGGAAATATTTTCTGTACCATCTTTTAAAAGAAACAGTTACTGAGTTATATGTATCGGATAATTATAAGCCTTTTGGCTGGTTTCATCAGCATCTTCAAACCTAAGAATTAACTTGCTTCACCTCTTTTGTTATAGCTTTTGTATTGCTTCGGACTTGTGAATGACTGCTGCAGCCTTTTCCCTTAATGTTTGAGTAATTAAAACTTTATATTTTGTGCTTAAAGGCTCCTCTTAGTGGAAAACCCTTATGTTTTTTATAGTCACTTCCTATTACAAAATCCAACACTTGGTCAAAAATAGCTGACAAGCAATTTTTTCCAGTTAAGTTTTTAGTATTAAAAGGTTCACTATGAACACTGATCAACTCACTGTCATCAATCTTGCTGCCATATTGGTTGGCACCACTTTCACTGCAGATCAGAAGGTTATCAAGTGGGGAGGCGTAATTATTGCAGTAGCTTCTGCAGCCTGCGCGATATTTAAATGCGGAGGGGCTGGTTAACCCATTCTTCTCAACAAGATGTCAAAAAAGCTCCCTAAGAGGGGCTTTTTTTTGGCATTAGATCAGAAATTAACCACCCAAGAATTGAAGTCAACAATATCGACTACTGAATATGGATCTTTTTTGGTTACTCCTTGACACTTTGACCCTAAATATGGGGGGGGGTTGAATTTAAATCGTTTTTCTATTAGAAATTAGTTTCCCCATCACCCAGGCCCGTAGCTTTTAGCTAGGGTCTTTTTTTTTATTCTGAATTTTCCAGAAGGAACTTCACAGATTTGATTTGAGAAGATCTTGAGAAAACTTGTAAAAGGATCCACACTTCTTCTTGCAATGCATTCAAGAGCTCTAGACTTAGGTTTTTATACCTAATTTTTGTTGTTTTTGGGCCAATTGAATGCGTTAACTGTCTTGAATTTTTAAGCTTCGTTTTTCTATAACTCACTATTGCTCATTTCCCTCATAATGGTCGAGATTTAAATTTTGCTAATGATTACTTCCTTAAACCAGCTCATTACATTGCTACCTCACCCTTCTGATATTGGTCTTGTAAAGCCCTCAGGTGGTTTTGAGCTTCTTCCGGTCCTATTTGGCTTACTTGTTTTTGTAGGCTTGTCTCAATTCGTTCTCTATGGTTTGAAGAGCGATTTTGGAAACGATATTTGCGACTAAGACTCTAGTTCAATGGATTTTATCCAGCCTTTTTTATGTAATGACTTTTCAAGGTGCTACAGAGCTTCCCTTCTTTAAGGTCATATGGGTTATAAAGGCCCCGGTCTGCAATTTGATTAATGATTGATTTTTTAACTCACATCATTACTGTTCCACCTCATCCATCTGATTTAGGCTTAGTAAAGCCTTCAGGTGGCTTCCAGCTTCTGCCAGTAGTATTTGGTGTTTTGGCAATTATCCAGGTCTCCCAATTCCATTGGTATGCCAGAGATAAGAATGATCCTACAAAGCGTTTTCAGCGTTGAATAGTTTCTAGGCTAAAAATCAAAAAAAGGCAGGGATCAAACCCTGCTTTTTTTTTTGGATTTTTTGATCCTGACTCCCCCTTGACTACACCAGATCATGGAGATGGTAAATACACTTTGCTTTGAACGGAGTTATTACTGGCCTTTTATCCCTCTTCTTCCATTGTTTTTGGAAGTTCAGGACAGCCAATACTTCTAGATCAAGACTGAAGAGTTTCTTCGTAGGTAGCTTCCTACTTAAGAGAAGGTCTAATAAAGGTCCTTTAAATGTATCTTCTTTTTTTTCTTGCAGCTCCCATATAGCAAGGCTTCAGAAGAAAAAAACCGTTGATCGTTTCCGTGGAAATGTCTACTTCTTAAGTCATTACAAGAGTAAACCTAGTAAACAATATCAACGAAGGTCTGCTTAAAGCTATGGATTCGTTCGTAAAAGGCATTTTTAGCTCTTTAGCCATTTGAATAATTTCTTAAAGCGGGTTTGTTATATCTAACGATCACGCTAGAACTAGATGTAGTGATTGTTTTATGAATTGGGATTACTTCATCATTGTTTTTTTAGGTTTCCTTCTTTCCCCATATACCTTGATTTTTGTCTGGGATCAAATTTCCAAGAATCAGAGCCGACAAGCATCAATGAAATTTCATTAATTTCAAACTTATCTTATTCCCTTCTGAAGGCCCTATAAACGTTTTATTTTCACCTCTTTAATTATTATTCTTTTCTAGCCCAGACTAAACCTACATATTGTTCATAAATATCTGCGGTTTTCCTTTCACTCACTATTATGATTATATAAAAACTTATACATCGAAGGATCTTTTTAATGGACCCAGCTCTTCAATACGGACCCAACTCTGCTGGTGGATTTGGTCCTTTCACAATTGCTCTAGTCGTTTTCTCATTTCTTATTTCCTCTTGGCTATTTGGGGCTGTATATACTTTTATTAGCAGAGGTAATAATTCTTTGAGTATGAATAACAGAGAATCAGATGATCAAAATCAACAAGAAACTAAATAAATTCATGCGCTATATTTACATGTTACTCTTTTAGGAGTAACATTATTAGAGATTTGTTGTATAGTTATAACCTGTGTAATTAGAAATTGATATTTCAATCACTGTATCTTTATTCCTTTTTTCTAGAAGTTCTTTGAATAGGGTTGTACTTGATATAAGCAACGGTAATACAAAAGCAATAGCTATTAATAACGATATAAGTTGAGTAGGTTTTACTATTCTTTCTCTTGTTAACTCGTCATCACATATTGAACAAAACATTTTCCCATCTTTATTTATATAATAAACTTGGTTTTCTCTAGAACAGTATGGACAGTAATATTTAGCCATTTAGCAGTATATATATAGAAAACACAAAGTTTTTTTGTCAATTCTATTTTATATCTAGTTTACAAGCCCTAGGCCTCTTGTTACTTTTTACTAATTGCTTGCTAACGTTTCTTTATAGGACTAGAGGCATACCAAGCATTTATATTTGAGCTAAAGTGTTTAATGATTTTATTGTAATCATGAATCTTTTCGCAACTGGCACTGGCTTTTTCGGCATTTCACCCTCTTCAGATCAATTAATTGTAGTTAACCTTGCAGCAATTCTAATTAGCACATCTTTTAATTCACCTCAAAAGTTAATTAAGTGGGGTGGTCTTGTAGTTGCTGTAGTTACGACTACTTGTGTCTTATGGTGTAGCCATTGACTTTAATTCTATTCGTATACGCTTCATCTTTATTCTTTTTCCTAAGATCTTACTAATATAATTATTTTTTTATATCTTGATCTCACATAAAGTATAAAAGCTTAGTACAGTTAACTTAGTAACCTATTGATTATGTCTTCTGAAGAGGGTAGTGGAATGGTCCCTGGTCTGCTAGCTATAGCTATTTCTATGGTTTTCGCTGCAGGAGTTGGGTTTCTGATTTTACACTTTATCCCAAGTATCCCAATTTAAGCTAATCTAAATACTAAAAGTATTAGCTCTTAAAACAATCAATTGCTACTTTCTTTTTATAATAGGTAAATTAATCACTTCTTATCCTTAGAGCTATAATAACTTAGTTTACTTATTTACTATTTTTTATATCATATATAAATATTACACATTTTAAGATTGTTATTTAGGCTCCTTCAGGTAGAAAGGCGGGTGTAAAAATAGGCGATCCTGCTCCACCATCTTCATCGTCGTCATCGTCATCAAAGGTTGAAAATAGCACTTTGATACCACCTAAGGCTAGAACCAAAGATAAAACAATAGTTATCAGTTCAGAGAAATCGATTTCCAATTTTAAAATTTAATTCGCTAGACCTTACATTAAAACCGAAAAAAAATAAAGCCCTTTTGTGAATTCGTTCATGAGATCAATATTTTCGATGAAATTTTTTTATAGTGTTGGATGTTCGAATTCTTATTGGATCCAGGCTTTGTTTTACCTTACGATCCTGTGAGGACAATTTGTTCCTAAACCA
>CACPJY010000022.1 GCA_902634405.1 uncultured Synechococcaceae cyanobacterium | reverse complement strand
AAAATTAATGAGCTTAAGACTATAGAAAACTATAGAAATAAATTTGTTGTAGCTATGAAAATCACAAACACAGTTTGCCTTATACTGGTGACTATATCACTACTAGTCATCAGAACATCAATACGGGAGATTGAGTTATCTCCAAGAGATTCTTCTAATGGAATAAATAGTAAAAGATAAATTAAAGATGTCTATTCAAAGGGCAGTTTATTAAATAAATTTAGCAACAAAACTGAAATTATATTTATGTAAATACCAATAATTAGTCATAACTTATATCTAAACTTAGATCTAGATTTAAGGGATTTTTTTGTTGCATGTACTGGTTAGTCATTTTAAAGACAGGTGAGGATAACAAATCAACAATATCTCTCATAGTAGAAAGATGACCATCTTTTAAATGAGAGTAGAGGGAGCTTATAGCTTCTAGGTCCTCTATATAATCAAGTGTTAATCTAGAATTAAGAATAGAATCTTGGCAGCAATAGTTAACATTGACCTCACTTGTATTTAAAAGACATGGTTTTGTCAAAAAATATTCTAGGTATTCACTAGATTTATTACTAGATATACGGTTGGTCAAGAATTGAAGGGCTTGGAATGAAATAATCTCTTTATTAGTACCAAATATAGAATTAGACAACAGGGAGCAATCTGGAGATATGTCAAGATGGTGTTTAACTAACATTGACATCGATTCGTAGTCTAAGCAAACACAATCTCCAGTAATTCTGACTATATGATCAAGTTTAAACTTCATAGCAGCTCCTAACAACCTGGTGGGGATCGATGTCAAATCACCCCGATATATTTGAAAGTTATGCCCTAATAGAAATGCCACCAATTCATCATCTGAAGATTCGGTAGATGTTGCAACTATAATTTTATCGAGTCCCTTGATTCTCTTAACTCTATCAAGAACAACTAGTATTGAAGGAATACCATTTATATTCATTAAAGCTTTACCAGGAAGCCTAGAGGAGCTCATACGAACAGTTACAATTGCACCGACAGTGGGACTAAAGTCAGAATAACGAACAATATTATTCCCATCTGCTTTAATCAACCTAGATAAATTTTCGGTGATATAGGAATGGGTAATATAACTCTGTGATTCGTTCCTAACCTTTTTGTAAGAAATATCGTTTTCTAGAATCTTTTTAGATCTTCGAGATGTTATTACAGGATACTTCTGGAACATATTCTTATACTCTCTACCCATGTCTTGGAAATCATCGAAAGTAAAAAGACTTTGTTGAATTGAAAGTATCGATTCATTTAAGATAGAAAGATCTTCTGGGGTAAAAGCAGAATGCCAATCAGTCCATTTATCCTCTCTATTGATAGTTAAATGCTTCTCTATATATCTCGCACCAAGACCTATAGCAGTACAAGGATAAATAAATGAATATGGATCTTCTGGACTTATATGATCAGCGACTCCTACTTTTATCTGAGGATTGCCGGTAAATATTTTAATAACTTCGAGGAGATTAGCTAAAGAGTGGCCTTCTCTAGGGGTTGGGAACAATTGAATTCCATCCACAATGTATATAAGCTTGTTTGAATCCTTAATTAATAATGGTTGAATAAGATCCCTCAATTCAATAATAGATTTATATGTAGAGCCACCTACACTTATAATAATGGTATTGAAAGATGTAATTGCTTCTACAATTAAGGGTAAATTATTAAAATCTTCAGCGTGAATTTTTACACCGGACAACTCAAGATTATTAGCAGTTTGAAGACTATTGAACCCATAAATATCAGCATATACTCTAATCTCTTTTCGTCGCGCTAATGAGACTGCTTTTTCATATGCACTAATATTTAGTAAATGTTTCTGAAAAATGTCGTACTCTTTGGTGCCCTGTTCGGCTCGTTCGTGCAAATTATAAATCTGATATTTTATAGATGAAACCCCTGAATCAATTGCTGCTGAAGTCAACTCAAACAACCTCTTATCTATTCCAGTATGTCCACAGGCAATCTCTGCTACAACTTCTACTTTGTTCGAAGCATTCATTTACGTTTTCTCCCAAAAGCAATGGATTGATCAACAGCCCTTTTATATTCTTCAGCACTTTTCCAAATATAGGACTCAGGAACAAAACAATTTTTACAAAGGGGGTGCTCATCTAACTCATTACTGATATTAGCCTTGCGAAGTGAATCTAATTTAATTGAATTCCAAGCATCATGAATGGAATCATTATCGATATTCCCTAATTCATATAGCTGGTCCCAATCATTACAGCAAGGATGGTATTTACCATCCTTGCTAATGATAAGCCTTTGCCAAGGTTGTTCACATCTTTTTCTTCCGACAGCATACTGATCACCAACAGAGACAATTCCATCAGTACCCCTGTTTGAGACCTCCGCTATCCGGAGATCATCGGCTAAGTGATCAAAGTCAAGCAAGAATTTATCTACTTCATGTACATTATCTACTTGCTTGACAAATTGAACTCTTACTTTGGGGTAAGTAAGCTTATGTTTTAGTCTTAGAGTTCTAATAGTCTCCAAATTGGATAAAAGTCTTTCAAAGTTAGAGCCAATCCTGATCTTTTCATATGTTTCCTTGGTTGCTCCATCACAGGAAACAATAATTCTATGAATACCACTAAAAACCAAACGCTCTAATTTTCTTTGATCCATACTAACTAAATTAGTATTTAATTGAATATCAACAAAACCCAACCTGGAAGCCATTTCTACAAGTTCAACAAGCTTAGGATGTAGTCCAGCTTCCCCTCTCCAGTTAAATTTTACCGCAGGAATTTTGAGCTTTGCAGATTCTAATAGCAGGCTTTCTGCGGTTTCATATTCCATATAACCTACAGACGGGAGGCCATCTAGTCCATGAATACACATTGTGCATCGAAGATTGCAGGCATCGGACAATTCGATGTCAATGTTAAGAGGCCTTTTAGGTAGATATCCAAAATATTTTGCAAGGTTCCACTCAATTCTATAAATCAGGAACCTAAGCGACTTTCGCTGAAAAGTATCCTTAAGGACTGCTAACCTTCTCTTTAATCGGTTTTTTTCCTGATACATTTGACTAATTTGATTTAAATATCTGGAACATTTGTTCAATTATAGCATATAAGCACATCTTTGATAGTTGATTGGTTAATAGTATTATAATCAATGAGTTGGTAATCAGATAGGCAACAATTACACTAAAAGCCATGAAGGCTAGTAATAGTATTTAATTGAATTTAACCAGGACTTTAATTATATGTAACTAGGGATACTCTAGATTCTGTGTTAGTATTATTGTAGGTGCATTTAATTGCTTGATTCACATAATTGGGGGAGGACCTTCAGGTCTTTCTCTTGCGTACTATGCACATTTAAGAGGCGTTGATGGTATTACCATTTACGAGATGAAAGGGCATCTTGGCGGAATGGCAAGATCATGGAATCACCATGATTTCGTTCTTGATACAGGTCCACATATCTTTCATACTGCTGATGCTGAAATAGCGGAAGATTGGCAAAAGATAAATTCAGATGGCTTTGACTTTGGTAAATTTAGCTCATGTAATTTTCTGGGAGAATACCCTTCAAAGATCTTTGACTATCCTGTATCTCTAGAGTCATTAAGAAAGAACCTTGATGAAGAAAGCTATAAAGAAATTCATAATCAACTTAAAGAAATAGACCAAGGAGATAATTTATCTGCTTCAGCCTCGACATTTAGGGAATTCATGAATGCCAGTGTTGGTGAAAAATTAACAGAGCTGTTCTTTAGTAAATACCCTCAGAAAGTATGGGGGATGCCAACTGATGAAATGCTTGCTGAGTGGGCTCCACAGCGTATTCAAATACGAAAAATAACTGAACCTTTCTATACGAAACCATTTGTAGCTGTAGCGAGAAGGGGTACTGGAGATTTTTATAATCAAATACTAAGGATTCTTGAATCAAGTGATCGTTTTAAGGTCTACTACAATAGTGAACTTTCTGGAATAGAGGCCTCAAATGGTCTTATAAATAAACTACTCTTTAAAAATAAATTAGACATACAAATAAACGAAGACGATCATATAGTGTCAACTATACCGGCACAGATACTAGCTAGAATATTAGGGGAAGATATAAAACTAAGGTTTAGAGGTGTAAGGACTGAATATTTATTTTTCAAGAATCCTAGGATCTTACCTGAAAAGTATAACTGGGCATATTGTAGTGACCCTAATTATACATTTAACAGAGTCACAGAACCATCCTCGATGGCTTCAGAAGTCTCGCCTTCTGGTCATAGTTTTGTTTGTGTAGAAACTACATATCCTGGAGGAAGTGAATTCATTCCACCTAAGAAATCATTTGAAGAACCACTTGAATGGTTAAGGTCATTGCCATTTTTTAACACAGATGGATATATACCTCAATTAAATACACAAAATTTTGAAAACCACGTTTACCCAATTCAGAATAAAGGTTTCAGGACATCGCTTGCTTCATATAATTCATTAATATCTAGCTACTCAAACCTATCTGTTATAGGAACAGGTGGAGAGTTCCACTACTCAGATATGCAGATTATATTTAGAAAAAGCAAGAATCTAATTGAGTCCCTATTTTGTTCAGAAGCAAAAGAAGTAAGAGGTAAGATTCCACTGATTTCGGATTTGAACATCCATAAAAACATCTACAAAGTTACAAACCACAGTCAAATATCAATTACTAATAATGAGAATAGGAATGAATCTTCTTTACATTTAAAAAGTAAAGCCTTGATTCCAATGATTGCAGAAATAGGTATTAACCATAATGGTAATGTAGAGTTAGCAAAATCCATGATGCTTGCTGCCAAAAACGCTAATTGTCATTTCACTAAATTCCAACTATATCAAAGTGGGTCTAGGTTACAAAAAAACTCACTTACAGAATATTTGCATGAGACGGCAGAAGATAATGAGATATCCTTAAATGATATTTTTGAAAGATCTCGTTTAGATAATAATGCATGTAAGGCATTAATAGATTATGGGAACGAAATAAATATTCCGGTATTTTTTACAGTTTTTGATATTGAATCAGCCCAAACAATTCGTGACTTAGGACAAGAAATTGTTAAAGTTGCTTCAATGGACTGTAATAATCTAAATCTTCACAAGTTTTTAAATAAGTTAAACTTTAAAACAGTAATAATATCTTCGGGCATGACAGATGAATTCGAGTTACTTCGATCAATCTCTATATATAGCCCAGACACAGAAGTTTTAGTAATGAGTTGCCGTAGTTCATATCCTGCTAAAATTGGAGATATTGATTTAGGTGAAATTAATTACCTTAAGAATATCACTGGTCGAACTATAGGTTTTTCAGATCATACAGAGGGAATATTGACTAGTTCATTAGCTGTAGCCTCAGGTGCTAAGTTTTTAGAACGTCATTTTACGACTGATAAGGATTTATCAGGTCCAGATAATCCTATGTCATTAGAAATTTCTGAAATTTCTGAACTATCAAATCAAGTCCAACTTATTGCAAAATCATTGAGTAATTGTCGGAAAATTATTCACCCTTCAGAACAAAGCACCTTTTCAATGCAGAAGAAATCTCTTCGTTTCCCACGAGATATGACTGAGGGTGAAAGAATACATACTGATGATCTTATTGCTCTTGCCCCACCAGAAGGGTACGATGAATTTCAGGCCTCTCTTAGTAGAGGGTCCTTGGTACTTCAAGATTTTGTTAAAGCTGGAGACCCGGTCTCTAGCGAAACAGTAAGACTTGAAAAAGAATGAGCGCAATGGAACGAATTATTGTTCTTTCTAATTCTTCTGACAGGCCAATACCTGGCTCAGTAAAGGCAACGGCCGTTAGAGTTCACAACAATTATGAAGTGATCTCTCTTTTAACTTCACATGATTGTGATTACAAAAATCTCGTGAGAAGAATAAGTGAGACCTCCTCACACTTATTTGTCGACCTGGAAAAGAAACAACCTCTTAATATTCACAATCAGAATTCTGATATATGCGGAAACTTGTTTAAGAGAGTTATCTCTGCAATAAATGAAATTGGGCTTATAGATAAATTAAACATTTACCCAATTAAATTGAACGACATCTCAGTTTCTGCTACCTGGAAACTATTAACCAATCATTATTCTGATGTGTCCGGATTATCTCTTGGTTTAATTGGAATGGGGAATATCGGCACAAAAATAGCAATGACCTTAACGGAATCAGGAGTATATCTTAAATGCTTCAATAGAGATATACATAAAGCTCAAAAGATTGTAGATTCTATAGTTCTCACAAAGTCAAGACATACAATTGCATCTCCCACAGTCAGCTCATGTATTTCACACCCTTTTATTAATACATCAGGTGTTATTATTTCAGCTAGTAAGTTAGAAGAAGATATTTCAACTTATATTCCTTTACTAACCTCTAAATTCTCTATATTTTTAGTAGGTCATTCACTATTAAAGGTAAAGGCACTTAACTCTTTCAGGAAAGCAGGTATTTCTATAAGGAGGTTAGATGTTGGGAAGGACTTATTAACCTATGTAATAGGAACGTTGCAATGTAATAATTATAGTAATTATGGTAAAGATAGAATTGATGATCAGACGTTCTGTTCTGGAGGATATTTAGGTGGTTCTGGGGATCTAATAGTCGATAATTTTATTAATCCATCATGGTGCTATGGTGAATGTGACGGATTAGGGGGTATGAATCCACCATCTAAGGAACCATTTATTAATAAAATATCACAAATAGATGAACTCTTTAAATAAATCAGATGCTAATAATTCATTGAATATGATACAGATGTAGTAATTGGAGGTGTTTCTTTGAAAAAATCTTTTAATCTATTTAGCCACAGTCAGTTTAAAAATCGTTGAAGACTTTACTCCTAATCACAGAAAACAAATATCTGGTTATTAAACCTAGATCTAGAAATAAAGGCTGAGCAAAACTTCGTTTATTCTCTCTGGGTAGAAGGAGAGGATAAAAAAACTTTAATGCCTAGGCTTACTTTTGTTGTCAGTTTTCCCTTAAGCTAATGGAGGGATTCTGAGTAGACACTTAATTCTTACAAGCTTCAGGAGGACATGTTTAAACAGCAAAGTACAATATTAAGGAACGGGGCGTGGCGCAGTTTGGTAGCGCGGGTGCTTTGGGAGCACTAGGTCGCAGGTTCGAATCCTGTCGCCCCGACTGATTTCTCGAGAATCCCAAATACAAGCGTGTACGGAAGCTCAAACTATTGAATAGCCCCTGCCATGATAGGTCGGGTAAATGCTTTTTAATTAATGACTGACAACTGCCAAATGACGTGGCAACCAACACAAGAACAAGTGGATAAAATCATTCTTCCTGGTATGCAGGACATCGCTAAGCAGTGTGCTGGTTATATCAATGAACTTAAATGTCCTCCTGAGTTTGTTGCTGTAATGCTTAGAGATATTGCGGATGCCTTTGAAGCTCCTCTTACAGAAGACGATAGTGATTGCAGTTGTTGCTAACACTACGTAATTCAATTCGTTAATGCCAATACTCACCAGTGCTTAGTGAGTACATGGTCGCAGGTTCGAATCCTCTTGCCCAGAATTGGTTTTACAGAATCACCTAGTCAGAAAGTTAGCTCTCGATTGATAGTTCTCTTCTCTTGCTTGGGTTGACGCTCTGTTTAATTGGTTTTGTTGGTATTGATCATAGGAAGATCATTGGTTTAGAAGACCGCCAAATAACAAACGGAGAACTTTTGTCTTGCTCCTATACGAAGATTGACATATTAAAAATGTTCATCACTGATTGCCAAATTGCAATGAATAATCAACAGAGAAACGTTGATGACGATACCTACGATGAAGTCGAAGAAGATCTCGGGGAAGTTAAGCCAGACGAAGAAGATTTTGCTTACTTTCCTCTAGAGGAATCAAAACCACCGCATTATTGAAGTAACATCAAAACCGAAACCCTTTATCTTCTTGTCTTGTTGGCGCAGATTCTATTGCCTTAGCTCTGAAGAATGTTAAGAGAATGGCAACTGCCTAACCACTAATAAATAGAAGATCAGCTTGTCTTATATTAAAACTCCAGAAGTTAAAAAGACAAGAGCTGACTAAATCCCATTAAAAACAATAAGGAACTATCTCAATGTGTATTTAGCTTGAGAGAAAGCCTCCATTAAAAGGTTTACAAATGACAAATATGACAGAACTCTGGACAAAATTTCTACTCAATTGAATCTAGAACAAAGATTAGTAGATAAGGGGGGAAAGATAAAAAATCAGTCGATAGGCCCACTCTAAGCAGTCTGGTAAATGCACAATGCTCAAGGTAAATCAACAAAAAAGGCTCTTTAGAATATTAATAAGAGAAAGGTAGTCCCCCAATAAAGAGGTTTGTGGATTTTAATAGTTAAATGAATGTCTTTCCAGAACTATTGGCAACGAGTGTCCAAGCAAATTCCCTTTGGGTAATTGGAGCAATGGGGATCATGGTTGGTTCATGGTTCTTCGGCCGGGCAATTTCAATAATCACTAAAGGGAAGAACCCCCTCGTATGGCAAGGTAGGAAAAAGGGTGACTCTTAATGCAAAGAGCGCTCATCACTCTTGGTCTTGTAATTGTTGGAATAGGAGTGCTCTATCCCTATTTAAAGCAACTAGGCATAGGACAACTTCCAGGTGACATAATTCTGAAAGGGGGAAGCTCAACTTTCTATTTTCCAATCTTTTCATGCATAGTAATAAGTTTGCTTTTAACGGTAATATTCAATCTGATTAGTAAATAAAAGATGTCCACAATTGTAGGAACTAGTTTGTGTATATTGTGGCTTTTGGGTCATGCAGGTTTCACCTTTTGGGCTGGAGGGTTTGATCCTGGTAGCCCAACAGCAAACATTTTTGTAATAGCAGATAGCACGGTATCGATTGCTTTGGCCTTTTTCATTTATAAAATAAAGAATTAGTAAATTTTATTAGACTAAATTAATAACCAGAAAAAGCTAATTTATGAATAACTGGGAAAAGGAGTAAATAGATACGTTAAGGATTAGGTTCAAGGTATAATAAGTGAATATAAGCGTTATTGCTTAAATACTTAGTCAAAAAGGAATTCAATAATTATCCATAGATTTTAGCTACAATGGGGCCAGCTTGTTCATCTGTGAATACTGGAGTTGTCTTCCATTCCATAAATTCGCCCCAATCAGCTGCATGTTCATATAAAGCTGTTGGATCCTCTGTATCTACTAGTATCCAGCCTTCCAATGAACCCGGTCCATGATAACGTCCGAGCATATTAGCTCTAGGGTATGGAGCTTGAGTCTCAAGAAATTTCATGGCTGCTTTTTCGTGATATCCAGTCTTAAATTTCCAGTGCTGAATGTAAAGCATTGATCTAATTAATTTTCACCAATTAAAGTACAATTTAATGGAAGTGTAGGCTCTATGTCGTCATTCAAAGATAAACCTTCTAAGCATATAGATGATGTAAGCAAATATTGAAGTTATTAAATGATAAGAATAGACTTGTGGTTAAACTTTTAAATTCTAATGTGGAATTAGTTCATAACAATAGAAACTACTATCAATTAATCAGATTAGAATAGTGGGGATAATAATTAAAGGCAAGTAAAAATTTGCTATCATAGATAGAAATGATGTATGTTCTAGAATTCGGAGGAAAATAGAGGACTTAAATAAAAACTTTAAAAAGGGTTAAATTACTTCCATAGAACTAAGTAGTGAATCTTCATCGGGTTGAGATTGCTCGTCAATGGAAGATATAGCATTTAATGATTTAGGACGTTCTATAAGAATATTTTCAAATATTAGATAGTCAACACAACCCTCAAAAAGGTGGTGAATGGCCGAGCGTGGGGTGCTTATCGTAGAGATACCATGTCTATTAAAACTGGTATTTAAAAGACAATACTCGCCAAACTCTTTGCCAAATGCATTGATTAATTGATAGAAGAATGGACTTGATTCGTAAGTTACAGACTGAATTCTGGATGTTCCATCTCGATGAACACCAGCTGGAATATTTAGTTTAGCTCTAGAATTCATAGGTACCGCCAATTGCATGAAAGGGTTAGCCAAGTCAGGGCGATCTGTGTATAAGTGTAAAAACTCTTGATTAATAGCAGGAGCAAAAGGCATAAACCAATCTCGTCTTTTAGCAAGATTATTTAAACGACTCTTTGAGTTGACAGATCTAGGGTCCGCAATAATAGAACGAGAACCAAGTGACCTAGGACCATATTCAGCCCGACCAACGAAAACTCCAATAATAGAACCTTCACTTATCAACTTGCATATATTTATTTGAAATTCATCATCAGATTTGAAAACTAAATAATCTAAACCAAAGCTATCTAAAAGAGTAATAATTTCATTCCGCTTAAAACTAGGTCCAATTAAAGCAGTCTGTAGAAGGTAGGAAGTAGGTTTGGGTAGTGATTGATTCGTTGCTAAATAGTGACCTATACCTCCTAGAGGAAGACCGCAATCTCCTGGAGCCATAGAGAAGATACATTCCCTTTGGCCTAAGAAGGTATCTGCAATGCGTGTATTTAAAGAGACATTGTTAAAAAAACCTCCACAAATGAAGAGAGGAGAATTGTCATCTGAAATAAGTCTGCTCGTAAAAGGGTTATTAAAACGGTTAAATAACGTTCGAATATAGTTAGTGTATTTTTGCTGTATAAAGTATTCAGCTGTTGCTGCTACATGTTCGGGCCTAAAGCCTTTTAGTAATTGGTTTAATTGGAGGTGACCCTGATTAGGATTTAAAATCTTATATCTATCAAAAGAGTCAACATTCGTTAGATGCGTTGCTGGAACACTGCGCCTAAATCTATGTCTATCAACAGAAGGGCCCCCTTTACTTTCGGAGTATAGACTTTGAAGGATTCTTGTAATTTGATCGGATACTTTGCCATATGCTGCAAGTCCAGAGACCTTTCCATTATCCCTAAATCTTAATACTTCTGCTATGACGCTATGGAAGTTACTTAAGTTATCTGGTAGGTACGTTTGAAATATACGTTGATAATTAAAATCATTATATACTGATAAGGTTAAATCAACCTTATCACCAAAGTCTCCACCTCCATCCTGTACCAGAGAAATATAATCTCTGTTAGTAAATAGATATCCGAGGCCTGAATGCATAGAGTGATGGGGGATAAAAGATACGTGCTGTTGAATCCACCTATCCTTTTGTAAATCAGAAGACAAATCAGACGGGAATGCCTTGTAGTGGTCGAAGAAAGCAACCAAGGATCTAGGCTGATAAAGTGGTGATGGAGTCGGGAAGATCCAATGATCAATATCTGCTGGGATAAGGCCGAACTGCTTTAATCCAAGAAAGAAGGCCTTATCAGGAAATATTTTACCCTCGTACTTTCTGTCAAAAACAAGCTTAGACTCTTCGTAAGCGTAGAATTTATCCTGATGCAATATCGCAACACTTAAATCATGCCTAAACTGTATATCAAAGGGCAAGGGATAGATAGAACAGATAGTAGGCGTAGGTGAGATCATTGTCATATCAATTTCTAAAAAGCGTTGAGAAATTCAAAACCTGAAGGGGTAAAATAATATGCTTATGATAATTATAACCTGGCAAGAAGAGTAGGGAAGGAGGATAGAGAATAAAATTTTTAACGACAACGCTCTTATGGAAGGCTTGAGCGTAAAAAAGATTCTGAAGCAATGAAGGATTTGTTAGATCTGAGTTTGCTTAAATATGTAGGTAGGATATAATAAAGGGAAAAGTAGTTGTTATTAGCAAATGTACGAAATAAGCAACATCTCGAAAGAGATGCACGCAAATCTGATCAAATATTTGAGACTGTTTGCTCCAGAGATTCTCAAAATAGATACTAATTTAATAACTAGAAGTGACTTTTGGGAAAAACCTTCAGAAAAACATACTAAAGATAAAGATTTGAGAAAAAGAATAGAAAAGGTACTTATGAGATTTATTAAAGAGAATGCACCTGAATTTATTCAAGAGCTTGTAAACTGTGATTTATATCAAATGGGTACTAATAAATATATCTACACTTATTTACCAAGAATAATTGTAATTTTACCTGAACGTAATATTCCAGAGGGAATAATGAGCCTAGTAGAAACAAAAACTTCAGGTTTTTTAAACGATTACATATCTAACCATTACCAAATCGCTTCGTTCTTTGTTGACTTGCCACCCCATATCGATCTAGTAGACTATCCAGATGGTAAAGATAATAAAATATACACAATGTTGATTCCACTGAATAAGGACATGAAAGAGGAAAATGGTGGAATATTCCTTAGTGATTTAAAGTGGAATGATAAAGAAATGGCTACCGATCGAGTGAAGACTGAAGTACTCAAAAAAAGCTTCCGACAACATGATATAAAAATTGGTCAAAAGGGAATATGGAACGAACATCAACCACATGCTGTTACAAGAAATAAAGAAAGTATGCCCCTAATAATGTTCAGAGTTTGCTTCTCTCTAGAAAAATCTCATATACCAACGTTAAGATCAGAGGTGCTTGAGATATGCGATAATAGTAAGCAAATAAAATATAGCAATTCAAAAAAACCAAGAAAATGAATGAATCATCTATCTGTCCACTATGTGGAAATAAAGCGGAGACAGTAATAACCAATTATAATTTCCCCATTCATATGCCACCTTCACACCATGAAATAGATCTCAAGAATGAGTTTAAAGATTTGAATGTACATAAATGTACAGTTTGTGACTACTTATATAACAAACCACAGCCTGCAAGCTTTTACAGAGATCTATACTCTAACCAACAGCAATATGTTGTCCCAAAAACACATAAGCATTGGGAAAAGATATTAAAAGATAAGAGTTATAAACATATATTGGATATTGGAGGAGGCTCTAATAGCGTATTTGATTTATTAGGTAGAAAGTCTAGAATTACAATAGTGGACTATAAAATCCATAAGAAATATAAAACTATAGATGGCATTAAATGTTTTGAAGGTGATATGATGGAATTCCTAGCATCTAAAGAAAAAGAAAAATACGATGCTATTTTCTTATCACATGTAATAGAACATATCCCTAATCCTAAAGAATATATCAAACAACTTATTACTGACGCAAGCACAAATGAATCAGACTACTTGATAGAAATCCCAGATATTTCATACTATGCTAAAAAAATACCTTATTTTACTTTCTGTTTTGAGCATTGTTCTCTATTAAGGCCCTTAGATATACTGAACATATTTAATAGTTGTAATTACTCGCTAACATATTTCAATAAAAAAATAGAAGGTTTATATATGCATGTGCTTACTTCCAGTAAAAGAGGAAATGTAATAAACAAGGAAAATTTGGCAATGTCCAATAATGAGCTGATTAAAACATATAAATACAACTTAGATAAACAACTTAAGAGATTTGTTAAAGAAACAGGAATTGATAAAAACAAAAGAATAAATTTACTTCGATCTGGAGGAGGCTCAGCTAACCTATTCTTATATTATCTATCAAAACTAGAAAAGAGCTTAGTCGAACATATAAATCCAGTAGATCATCATAGAGCTGGGCAATATATAAGGTCAATTAATAAAGTTATTAATTCGACCAAAGAAGAAGAATTGCCTACCTACTATTTAGATCCTACTAATGAGAGTGGAGTATCACAAGAGATTGATCCTTAAAAGATGGTTTATATAATTTAAGAGAGATGGTAGGTTTAAAATGCTAAAGGAGAATCTTATAATTACAAATATAAATATTTAAGAATCATTTAAGTGGTTTTAATATGTTTAAGCTGATCAATCTAGAGACTTCATTAACAACATAATCAAGAGGTAGAGAGGTAATGTTTGCTATGTCAAAGATAGTATTTTTAGAATTTGAATACACTAAAATATCTTTGATTGCCTTAGATGGATGTACCGCACCAACAGCAACAGGTCTAGAAGGATAAAGATTTCTCTTGCCTAACTGGGGTTCACATTTAATGAGATTCCTAGGTACTAGAGAAAGTTCAAAAGCGTCGACTATAGTTTTAAGTACATTTAAGGATCCCGTTAAACCGCTCTCAGAAATTACACTCATATCGTCAGCGCTAGAATGGTATTCAGGGTAAGTACCAAATCTTGATCTAGAAAAAGTGCATAATGGCAAATCAATACCAGGAGAACAATACTGCCTTTCATCTGAACCACGTTCCAAAAATGTGTATGGTTTAACATTGTTCTTACCTATCAATGCTGCTCTAATTACGCTGTCTGCCAAAGTGTCATTAGTAGGAGTTTGAATATAAGAAAAGGCTCTATCATCGCCAACACATGAAAGGTTAAATCCACAGATCATATTCCTTTTTAATTTAGATAAATATTTGTCTAAATAACAAATAGCTCCGATTGTCTCTGGGGCCAATAAGAATCTATAAGTATAATTAGGGCGGGGGTACTTAAACTTGATATAGTCCATTAAAGCATTTAAAACAACAGGTCCACTTATCTCATTATTTGCGAGTGAGGGGTGACATATATAAGAGGTAAAAAAGATTTCATTCCTAAACCTGCCGTTAATGGTAGCGTGACTCATATCGAGAAAACCGCGAGTTAGAGAGGAATTAATTAAGACTCTATATTTGCCTTTCATAAGGGAATTTTTGGTATTTTCAGACATACAAAAACCCCAGTAGGGTTCATAGTAACTAGTAACATAAGGAATCCAAGTGGGATGATCTTCTATGGTATGGATTCTTGGAAGTAGGTCTGCTAAATCCATAATCTGGTCAATAGGAGTTGAATAGCCAACAATGTGTAAGTTGTGATCTTTAAAGCAAGCATATTTTGTGCCTGTAGCTATGTGCTCTAAAAAACAATCAACAATATTCCACTCGAGCGGAACATTCCAATCAAAGACCTTTGTACCTGAAGCGAATTTCAGTCTTTTATACTCAGGGTGAAACCTCTCAAAATATTCAAGTGTTTGCCGTGTGCCATGACCAGTTAATGATCGACAAAAAGGGTAGAGAGTTCTAGCATGGTTTAAGAGACTTATGTCATTATAAGATTTCATATGATTAATGGCTCCTATAGTTAATCGCAAGGTTGCTCTATGAATAGAATTTAAGAGAGATTGCGTATAATGACAACTTATGAGTAACTTTTAAAAATATATTGAAAATCAATTCTAAGAGATTGAACAAAGTATATTATAAAGATTAGAATATTTATAAGGAGTAAAGTAGAGACTGGGGATAAAGATTTGATAGGGTAGAGTATTACAAGATTGAAGATAGCTGTTGTTGATAGATGAATATATGGAACGAGTAGACCCTATTTCTAAGGGAGTGATTTTAAGAATATTGGATATCATAAAGCATGCCTAAAGCCTCTCCTTGATTAATTACCTGTTCTGTTTGTATAAACAAATCATTAACACTTATGATGCGCGCAGAAACAGAAGGAAGGAATGAGTTCCGATGATAAAAACCCAACTGAAGAAGGCTAAGACCCATTGGTTCGACATTGGTTACAACT
>CACPJY010000021.1 GCA_902634405.1 uncultured Synechococcaceae cyanobacterium | reverse complement strand
TTGAAGATACTGATGTAGTGATATTTGACGTGCTTGGCGATGTTGTATGTGGTGGATTTGCTGCTCCTCTCCAGCATGCGAATTACTGCCTAATTGTTACCGCAAACGACTTTGATTCAATTTTTGCAATGAATCGAATAGTTGCAGCAATCAATGCAAAAGCTAAAAACTACAAAGTTCGTCTTGGTGGAGTAATCGCAAATCGTTCTGCTGATTTAGATCAAATAGAAAAGTTTAATGAAAAGACAGGCCTAAAAACCATGGCACATTTTCGTAATGTTGATGCAATTCGTCGATCAAGACTTAAAAAGTGCACAATTTTCGAGATGGATCCAGCAGAAGAAGGAGTCTTAGAAGTCCAAAATGAATATCTGGCACTAGCCAAAAAGATGAGTGAAAACGTTAAGCCCTTAGAAGCTGAGCCTCTAAAAGATAGAGAGATCTTTGATTTACTAGGTTTTGATTAAATTTGCTTGATTTAGGAAAATCTATAGTTCAATTTAAACCAACTAATTTCATTGAAAGATCCCAAACCCCATTTGATGTTCTAGGGTCAGTAACTCTTTCAGATAATTCTTGAGAGAATTGTTGGCGATTTTTTCGCTGGCGATTCCCCCAACTCCAGTGCACTCCAGAGATAGCAAAAGCAGGGTCTGAAACAACTTGTGCGACCCTCTTCCCTGCTAAGGATTGACTAACAAAACCACCCGTAATTAATTTCTGAAAAATAGGGAAAAGTATCTGAAAGAGCTTTGGTGTATTTCTAAAAAGCTTTGTATTTGCTACACATCCAGGATATAAAGAACTGAATAGAATTGGAGAATCTTTATATCTACGATGTAACTCCTGTGTCGTAATCATATTGCAAAGCTTACTGTCTTTATAAGCTTTTCCTGGTTTAAAACGTTTTCCACTTGCCATACTGATAGGTGCTCGAAAACCTTGCTCAAAGCCAGAAAGATTTCCTAAATCAGCTGGAGCCGGAATAGGAATCTTCCCACCTAATTCCTTATAATTTGCTGTTACTGTCCCAAGTATGACCACCCTAGGCGAATCGACCCCCCAAGAAGTACCCTTCCAAACCGGACGGCTAGAAAGTCTCATATTGTCAATCAAAAGATGAATTAATAAAAAATGTCCAAAATGATTTGTAGCCATTGAAAGTTCGTATCCCTGTACTGATCTTTCAGGTTTCTTTAATCTCGGCTTATATACAGCGGCATTGCATACAAGAGCGTCCAAAGGATCATCAAGAAGATTTAATAGGGTCTTAACTCCTGAACGGACACTATCAAGATCACTCAAATCCATATATAGATGCTGTAATTGTCTAGGTCGCCCTGAAGGTAAACCAAGCTTCACCGAGGCCTCCTCAGCAAGTATTGGGTTCCTATTTGCAGTAATTACACGCCAGCCAAGATCAACTAGTGCCTTGGTTGCGTACAACCCAACTCCAGAAGTCGTCCCTGTAATGAGGACTGTGCCTGGTGCAGCTTGGGAAGAAGCCATGAACAAAGCCTAGATAATTTTTGTTTTCTATCAGCTCTAGTGAAGCCTTAATCCATAGGAGAGACAACTCATCTCCATATGACTCGCAACCTATTTGGCTCAATCCAATGCTCTTGCTCATCGATAAATCTTCTATCTCCTCCAAGAGTGAACAATCTATCGAATCGCTTTTGAGAGCTAGAAAGTTTGGATGATTCCAAATTCAGTATTGCTGTGAGCTCACCATAATGGTGTAAACGTTGGTTATAAGCAAAGAAAAGCCTAAACAAGCTCACAGCGCCTAAAGCAAGTAATCCAAGTTTCATTGCCAAAGCTAAAGAGCTATAAATCAGTTCTCTTCTCTCTTCTCTGAGCTGCAGCATTGAGGCCAATGTTGCAGCATCTAGCCTTTTTGAGGGCTTAGAGGAGAAAGAAAAGCGATTTTGGCAATTTGAAGAAGAACTCCTTGAATTTCTTGACCTGGTTTTAGCCAGGGGAGAGGACAAAGTCGGCTATCAGCTAACCGCTTTTATCGCAGAGAACTAAATCTGCCAAGCCCCCCCTGAAATCCAATCAGGCTCTATTAAGGGTTACCCCAAGGCGAAGAGCCAGAATGCCTGCATGAAAAACAACAACAAGGAGCAGGCCTGCTAGATCAATATTTGGATCCATGGATAAATCGATAGGTACTCACCTATTGTCCTCGCAAAAGGCCAGAAAAAAACCGAATCGCAAAAGCCTGTCACACCATTAAGAGAAATCTTTATGAAACCTGTCGTTTTTTGTCAGAAAAAGCCTGAATCCACTAGATATAATTAAGAAATTATTATTGGTTAAAAACTTCTAAAAACTATTGTTGAAGATGAAAATTTCAAAATCCTGATTTTAAAACAAACAAAGACCTAAATATCCATCCAAAAAACAACCAAGAACTTTCAACAGTTTTAAATGCGTAAGTCATTGCCTAATCGATGTCTCCTTATCCCTCATATCAAAATCCCTGGGCCGGAGCAGATGGCACTGGATAAAATGCTTCTTGAAAAATCTCTTGAAAAAGAGCAAAGTTTCTCAATTTTGAGGTTTTACAGCTGGGAGGGAACTTGGCTCTCAATAGGAAGGAATCAGAAGCACCTGCCTGCTAGATGGGCCGAATTACAAGCAGAAGGGAAGTTTAAAATAGTCCGACGACCCAGTGGTGGGAGTGCAGTGCTTCATAAAGGTGGTCTTACATATTGTTTTATTTGGCCAAATGCACCTAAAAACAGACATTTAGCCTACTTGCAAGCTTGCCAGTGGCTAAAAAAGAGTTTCCAAAAATTGGACTTGAGCTTGAAGTTTGGAGATAAAGCCCAAAATCTTGAAAATAGAAACTGCTTCTCGACTTCAACTAAAGCTGATCTAATAGACCTAAATGGAGATAAGCGTATTGGCAGTGCACAATACTGGGAATCAGGTCATCTCCTCCAACATGGTGAGATAGTCCTAAACCCCCCAACTGATCTGTGGGAAGAGGTTTTTGATCAGAAAGCACCTTTACCTCTACTAAATAATTCAATTACTCCTAATTATTTAGAAGAAATACTCACAAGTTCATTTAAGAGTTGTTGGCCAAAATGGGATTTCCACTCGTACTTGTTATCAGAAAAAGAGTTAAATCAAATCAAACTAAAAAGTATAAATTACCTACCGATTGATTAATCTTTAGAGGGTTTGACTACACCAGCAGAAATCATATCCTCGACAACTCGTGAAAGATTCATCCCAAGTGGATAGGTGTTTTGACTTCTTGCCGCTTCAAGAAGTTGAGGTGGAAGCTTTAAGCCAAGACCTTTTAAAACAGCGGTCCCCAAATCTATGCGGTCAAAAGTTCCAGAAGGCAAACCTGCAAGATTAAATACCAAAAGCCTTCCCTCTGCTGAATTCTCAATAGCAAGCACAGCCTCCCATAAGGGTGATTTCTCACTAATAGCAGGAAGCTCAGATATAGGTCTTAGATGATCAGATAACAACTGGTGGTCCCATTGCTGAACAGTTAATTCTTTCAATGGTTTTTCAGTGATATATCCAACCCATCTCCCTGAGTGACAAACCAAGAC
Source organism: uncultured Synechococcaceae cyanobacterium (assembly GCA_902634405.1). Lineage (GTDB taxonomy): Bacteria > Cyanobacteriota > Cyanobacteriia > PCC-6307 > Cyanobiaceae > CACPJY01. The sequence continues at coordinate 12,466 of CACPJY010000021.1, read as the reverse complement.
CCAATCAGGGAGAGGTTGGCCTTCAGAAGAAGCTAATTTCAACTCACTAAGCCTTCTTAGAGACTGGTCATCTTCAAGGACTCTGAACCTTCTACCCGCATTACCAGAAATAGTTATTTCGCATAAAAGCTGTTGCAAGGCAAGCATTTGACTCTGAGATCTTGATGCCGCCAAGCCAAACCAACCAAGAATGACCAACCAAAGTCCTCCTAATCCTGCTGTCCTGAAGCAAATCCAAACACCTAAAACAATTGCAGTGAAAGAAAGAATCCGGCCAGTTGCTGTAGCCACTTCTATACCCCTCCGCTGACTACCCGTACATTGCCAAACCAAAGCCTTCAGTATCAGTCCTCCATCAAGTGGGAGTCCTGGCAGAAGGTTAAAGAAACCTAAAACAAGATTTAAAGACCCAAGCTGAGCAAAAAGATTTACCAAAAGAGGACTTACATCTCTAGTGCTATTCACCCCCCAAAACAATGCCATTGCCAAAAAGAGACTCACCAAAGGGCCTGCTATGGCAACTCTCAATGCGCCCATTGGGGTAGAGCATTCTCTATCAACCGTTGCCACTCCTCCAAGGAGAAAAAGTGTGATGCTCCTAACCTTTACACCTTCATTAAGAGCAACAAAAGAATGCCCAAGCTCATGCAAAAGAACAGACAAAAATAAAAGTAAAGCTGTAATTAGCCCCATGCCCCAACTAATCCATGGAGGAATGGGAGCCTCTATAACTCTGGAAACCTGCCCCTGTGAGGTCCAAGTAAAAAGAAGCAAAATCAAAAACCAGCTGGGATGAACCTTTAAAGGAATCCCTTTGATTCGCATCAACTCCCAACCTTCAGACACCCTAATTCCTCCATCTGGCATAACTTAAATGGCCAGTATCTCAAACCAATCCTAGAAAGGACTTAAACCAAAGGCATTAAATATGATCCTACCTACACCCATAGGAATAAAAATTTGCGGGGTAACATCAATAAAACAAGCTAAAGAGATTGCTCATCTTGGGGCAGATGCCATAGGAGTAATTGGAGTTGAAAGTTCATCCCGATTTGTTCCTGAAGAAAAGAGAAGAAAAATCTTCTCTCAGTTAGCAATATCTTCTCCAAACCTCCATAGAGTATGGGTAGTAGCAGATCAAGAAGAACATTTCCTTGATCAGGGGTTAATTGGCCAAGGAACACCTTCAGTAATCCAATTACATGGTCAGGAATCACCAGAAAAATGCTCTTCTCTCCGCAAAAAAAATCCAAAGATGCAATGGTGGAAAGCGTTAAGGATTAGTTCTGAAGAGGATCTCAACCTGATTTCACATTATTCAGATTCTGTAGATGCAGTTCTACTAGATGCTTGGGTTCCAGGAAAGCTAGGAGGGACTGGCAAAAGAATTCCTTTGGAATGGTTGTCCAACCAAAAAATCAATCATCCTTGGTGGCTAGCTGGAGGTATTTCAGCTGAATGGATTCCCAAATTAATTAGTAAAGTAAAACCATCTGGGATTGACGCCTCAAGCTCTCTAGAAATAGCACCAGGAATAAAAGATTTGGAGAAAGTTGAATCACTTATAGACTCAATAAAGACCACGAGATTTAATTAACTGGCCATCATGAAAATCATTCATCTGAGAAACACTTCGGCCTTTTTAATTTAGGTGATGGGGCCTGACCACATATGCCACTCATCCAACCACGACGAGCTATTTCATACAAACATATTGCTGTAGCTACAGAGGCATTCAAACTAGGTGTTATCCCTCTTAAAGGAATACGAACCAACTGATCACAATGTCTCCTAGTAAGAAGCGATAAACCTTTCCCTTCTGAACCTGCGACCAAAACCAAAGGCCCTTCAAGATCCACTTCTGAGAGGGTAACGTCACCTTCTTCTGCCAAGCCAACAACCCTATAGCCAGAATCCTTTAATAGTTGTAGGGATCTATTTAGATTAACAACTCTAGCTACTGGTAAATGTTCTAAAGCACCAGCAGCAACCTTTGCAACTGAACCTGTCAATCCAGCACTTCTTCTTTGAGGTAAAACAAGGCCGTGTGCACCCATGGCCTCAGCAGAACGAACAATAGCTCCTAAATTTTGCGGATCAGTAAGGCCATCAAGAGCCAACAGCAAAGGTGATTCTCCTAACTGATCACATCCCTTAATAAGACTTGGCAAGTCAAGGGTTTCTGCTGCTGCTGTCTGCATAACTATTCCCTGATGAACGGCCCCTCCAGTCAATTGACCCAATCGAGCCCATGTCACTTCTTCAACAAGTATTCCCGATGACTTTGCTTCTCTTAGCAGCTGAAGAAATTTATGCGCACTTCTAACTTCTGGCGTGCACCAGATCCTATGTATAGGCCTACCAGTCTCTAGGGCAGTTTGTGTAGCATGCCTACCCCAAAGCAAATCCTCAGCTGGTTGAGGTCCAAAGGATTCGTAAGAATCTTTTGGACTATCAACATTTATATCCTCAAGATTTTCTCTTTCCCGAAAACTATTTTTTTTAGTTTGAAAATAAAGACTCTTCCTCTGAGAGTTCCCACTTGAGATACCTCTCTGGTTTCTTGAAGGGAATCGAGAAGAAAAAGATTCATTACGTGAATCAAAATCATCTTTTCTTGATTTATTGCGTCTGTCACGCGAGAACCTAGCTCGAGAAGAATTTCGATCACTTGATCTTTCAATCCCCCAATCTTCCCGTTTGTTTTTAGGGCCTCCTCTACGATCGATTCTTTCAATACCACCATTATCTTCCGACCTTCTACTTGAAGAATCATTAGATCGCCCCCTCCTGGGGAGAGGTCGATCTCTTCGAGAAGATTTAGAAGAACGGTTTTCGAAACGTGGGCACATTAGAAAGGGTTATAGCGAATCAAATTCGGGCTCCTCGAGTAGATCCAAGAGTTCAGCAAGCCTCTTTGGATTATTCAAAAAAAGCCACCCAATCATTGTCTCAAACCCTGTCGCTTTACCATAAGTGGAAGCATCACCTTGACGTGGTCCTCGTCCAGCACTATTGCGCCCACGCCGAACAAGATTTATTTCTATGTCTGTCAGGTGAGGCTTTAAACACAAGAGAGCTTTTGCCTGTGAAGGTGCACTGACCTTATTAACAACAGATTGATGTAAATCTGCAGGTCTTGCAGGTTTACGGCAAAGTTGCAAACGCTGATGAAGCTCCCATACAGAGTCCCCCAACCAGGCAAGCTGAAGGGGACCTAGTTGGTCCTCTGAATTGAACAACTCCTGTACACGAATCCAATTACTCAAGCTGCTAACTGACTAAGTGCTGTAGGCAAATCAGTAACAAGATGTAGAAACTCTTCAAGTCTCACAAGCTTTACAGTCTGGACAACTCTTGCGTTACCTACCAAGGAAAAAGAGCGCTTTTCATCTTTACACTGCTTAGCAGTTTGCACCAAAGCACCAAGACCAGAAGAGTCAAGAAAATCAACTTTGCTTAAATCGAGAGCTACTGGTAAAGAATTCGCCTTAAGGACATCCTTTACATAAGTAATGAACTGTTTCTCAGAATAAGCATCAAGCTGGCCTGTGAAAGAAAAGACCAAGCATCCATTCCGTCTTTCAAAGCCTCCCCTTAGGGATACGGTTAGTCGCTGCAATTCAGTTATGGGAAAAACCCCCCAACGTGATGGTTCGAAGTGTAGTAATTAACTGCGACTGCAACCACTGTTCAATGGCGTTCTGCAATGAGAGAAACAAAACGTCGAAAATGATGATCGGCATCATGCGGACCAGGACTTGCTTCAGGGTGATATTGCACCCCAAAGACCGATCTATCTTTCATAGCCATTGCGGCAACGGTTCCATCATTCAAATTCAAATGAGTAATAACAACTGTTTCCTTGGGCAAAGAATCGGGATCTAATGCAAAACCATGATTTTGACTAGTAATTTCCACTTTTCCCTCAGTTCCACAAGGGTGATTAAGTCCTCTATGACCAAATGCAAGCTTGAAAGTTTTACCTCCTAAAGCAAGCCCTAATATTTGATGTCCTAAACAAATGCCAAACAAAGGGAGATCTGTCTGATGAATAAGGTGGCGAGCGAGATTAATCCCAGCTTTAACAGCAGCAGGATCTCCAGGGCCATTAGAAAGAAAAACTCCTTCAGGATCGAAACTCATCACTTCACTAAAACTTGAATTTGCTGGAAGGACTATCACTTCACATCCATGTGCAACAAGGCGGTCAAGGATTGCTTTCTTAATTCCAAAATCTATAGCTACAACTCTAAAAGAGACGTCTTTTGGATTAAAAAGTCTCTTGTCAAATTCCACTAAACATGTTGAAGACCAAGTATATGGCTTTTTGGTTGTTACTTTATCGACCAAATTCATACCTTCCATGTCAGGAGCGTCCTTCAGGCATTTAAATAAATCAGATAACAAAGTTCTATCAGTACTAATAATTCCATTCATCGCCCCAACTACACGGATATGCCTAACAAGTGCCCTGGTATCAATTCCTTTTATCCCAACAATTTTATTAGCTACAAGCCATTCCTCTAACGAATACTTACATCTCCAATTGCTGGGTTCATGGCAAATTTGACGCGCAATTATACCTTTAACAGAAGGGAGCGAAGCCTCACTATCTTCATCATTAACTCCAGTATTGCCTAATTCTGGATAAGTAAAGGTAACCAACTGTCCTGTGTAGCTAGGGTCAGTCATGACTTCCTGATATCCAGTCATGCCAGTATTGAAAACAACTTCCCCAACTACATTGCCTTCATAGCCTATGGGTTCTCCGTAAAAGATCGTCCCATCTGCAAGGAGCAAAGTAGCTGAGTTCATAGATGAAGTTTTCATCAAAAATTAAATTGCCAAATGAAAGACATTTGAGATTCAATCTTTATTTTCTAAAGCAAGACGAAGCTCCTCGAACCTTGTCCATGGGAGTCCATTATCAATGCAGCTCCTTGCCAAGGCTAAACCTTTATTAAAATCATCCTCAATACCAGCAGTCCATAGGACTAAAGCAGTATTTAAAGCAACTACATCATGTTGTGGAGCAGTCCCTTCCCCTTGAAGTACCGCTTTAAGAATCGCTTTATTGGCATCAATATCTCCCCCCCTCAAACTATCTAAAGATGCTCTATTCAATCCCAATTCTTGGGGGTCTAATGAAACATCACTGATTTGACCATTATCAAGAAGCCTCAATGAATTACTACCTTCGAGAGAAGCCTCATCCATCCCACCTGCGCCATAAACAACTATTGCTCTCTTCAAACCAAGTCTTTGCAATGCCACGGCCATAGGGTCTAATAAATCAGATGTTGCTACTCCTAAAACTTGGGCATCTGGTTGCAACGGATTCACTAATGGGCCTAAGAGATTAAAAACAGTTCGAATGCCTAGACTCTTTCTTAGGGGCGCAAGGTTAACCAAGGCTGGATGCCATGCAGGAGCAAACAAAAAAGTTATTCCGACTTGTTCTAGAGCCTGCAGGACCCTATGAAGGGGAGCCTTAAGGTCAAGACCTAATGACTCAAGAACATCTGCAGAGCCAACTTTGCCACTAGCACTTCGATTACCGTGCTTTGCAACATTCACACCACAAGCTGAAGCTGTAAAAGCAACTGCAGTTGAAATATTAAAAGTCTCTGCCCCGTCCCCTCCTGTTCCACAAGTATCCACTAAAGGTAATGAAGGAGTTATTCCTGGCAAAGTACAAGCTGCTTGCAAAACCTTTGCCATAGCAGCCAACTCTTCCCCTACCATTCCCTTGGTTCTAAAAGCAGCTAAAAAGGCACCTGTTTGAACTGGGGTCAACTCCTCCGCAAGCCAAGCTTTCATCAATAATGATGATGAGGCTTCATTTAAGTTCTTACCAGCCAAAAGAATTTCAAGTATTTGTGGCCAGCTATTCAAAGAAGAAGACATCGCTTAAGAAAATGCCCGGGTGCTCAGCACTCCGGGCATAACAATAATGGCACTTCATACTAATCCCAACAATTGTCAACCTTTAAAAGAACTTTCAATCCCTACAAATAATCAATTCTGGCCTGCATCATCAGCAGTATCAAAACCAGATCCAACAGTTCCACCTGATGATGATGGTGATGATATCCCTGGAATGTAACCCTTCCCCCAAATTTCTCTAGTTTTCTTATTTAGGTCTTCTACACTCAGACCCCAGAGGTGGATAGTCTTAATCATGTCATCTTTAAGATCTTGAGCACCTGGGAATTCTTGGTAACGCATAAACAACCTTGCTAAATCAACTAAGTCAGCCTCCTGAGGGACTTCCTTAGCAAGTAACCTATCTACATGGTCTCGATCAGAAGAGTAAAGAGGATGACTCTGATCATGTCCTGAATTAGGAGCTTCCATTGCTAAACAAACATTCCTTCATAGACTCGCGGAAAAATCTGAATTGCCTAAGATTATCTTCTGAGTCTTAAAGCATGGCAGTATTTAGATTAGACCTGATCAGCCGTTATTTAAGGCCTCATCTTCGAAACTTGCTTTTTGGGGCAGTAGCTCTTGTATTGGTCAACCTCCTTAGCGTGGCCATCCCTATGGAAGTTCGAAAAGTAATAGATGGCCTTCAAGAAGATTTTGTCTTAACTGATTTACTTTCTCAAGCTTGGTGGATTGTTTTATTAGCAACGTCAATGGGCCTTGTAAGACTTATATCAAGACAATTAGTATTTGGTGTTGGAAGACAGGTTGAAGTAAATATCCGACAAAAATTATTTGATCAAATGCTCAAACAAGAGCCTGGTTGGATTCAGGAAATAGGCAGTGGTGAAATTATCAGCAGGTCTACTAGTGATGTTGAAAATATTCGCAGGTTACTTGGTTTTACTATTTTAAGTCTTACAAATACTTTTCTTGCTTACTTTTTTACATTGCCAGCAATGCTAGCTATCAACCCAATGATGACTTTTGCCAGCATTGCTCTTTACCCAATCATGCTTGGGATAGTGGGACTCTTTGGAGGAAGAATGGTTCGACAGAGAAAACGACAACAGGAAGCTCTTTCTAGTCTAAGTAATCTCATCCAAGAAGATCTTTCTGGCATCAGTGCAATAAAAATTTATGGACAAGAAGAGTCAGAAAGGAGTGCTTTTTCTAAACGCAATAAAGCATACCGTAATTCAGCTATTAATCTCGCAAGAACAGCAAGCACACTATTCCCTTTACTTCAAGGAATATCATCTATTTCGCTATTAGTTTTACTTGCTATTGGAAGTGTTCAAATTGAAAGAGGGTTATTAAGTGTTGGGGGACTTGTAGCACTAATACTTTATGTAGAAAGGCTTGTTTTTCCTACTGCTTTACTAGGTTTTACATTAAATACATTTCAACTAGGTCAAGTTAGTTTAGAAAGAGTAGAGGAACTTCTCAAAAGAAATCCCACAATTCAAGACCCTAGTAACCCATCAAAAATCACAAGCCCTTTAAAAGGACTATTAGAAGCAAAGAATCTTTCAATCCAATATGATTCTAATAGAGAGATAATTTCAGGAGTTAACTTTATTATTAAGCCAGGAGAATTAGTTGCTGTCGTTGGTCCCATTGGATGTGGAAAAACAACATTAGTGAGAGCCTTAGGACGCATGGTAGATGTCCCCCAGGGTCAACTTTTTCTAGACGGACATGATATTAACAACATTCGATTAGAGGATCTTCGCTCAAACATTGCAGTTGTTCCTCAAGAAGCCTATCTATTTACTAACACGATCGCTAATAATCTTCGATATGGAGAACCAAGTGCCTCAAATGAAAAAGTAATGCAATCTGCATCTCAAGCAAGATTAATTGAAGATATTAAAGGGTTCCCAGACGGATTCGAGACCTTAGTAGGAGAAAGAGGCATCACTCTAAGTGGAGGTCAACGCCAGAGGACTGCTCTTGGCCGAGCACTCCTGATGACATGTCCTGTAATTGTTTTAGACGATGCTCTAGCGAGTGTTGACAATAAAACTGCTTCCTCAATTCTCAAGTCAATAAGGAGCACCCAAAAAGGAACCGTGATAATGATTAGTCACCAACTTTCAGCAGCTGCTGCATGTGATCGAATCTTAGTTATGAATCAAGGGAAAATCGTACAACAAGGTCATCATTCAGAGCTAATTCAAAGAAATGGCACCTATAGGAAATTATGGGAAAGAGAAAAGGCAGCCGAGCAACTAAATTCTATTACCTAAAGAAATAACAATGTGTAGACATAACTTAAACAAGCATTAGTTAAAAATTAGTGTCTTAAAATGAAACTAAGATTCAAACAAAAATCTGATAATGACCCTAAACACTCAATATAGCTTTCGTTGCAACCTGACATTTGGTGACATCTACATCCAAGTTCTAGCTTGGATGGCAGTCATTTTTGTGAGCCTTGCTGCAGGGTTAGGACTAATGGGTTCATCAAGACCACTCTTTGCGCTTGTAGGAGTAGGCCTGATCTTGGTCTTAAGTCTGCCCTTCTTACTTTTTGCCTTTGTTACAACACTACTAAATCATATAGAGCTAGAACCAAAGCAAAGTGAGTAAAATTAAATAGAATTTAACAACCTATGCTGCTGTCTTGGTTAAGCAATCAAAATTCGATGAAAAGCAACAACATCAAACACCAAATATTAGGTACTTTAATTACAGCAAAGCCAAACTCTTCGAGCGAAGAAGAAGCTGTTTTTGGATGTGGCTGCTTTTGGGGGGCTGAAAAAGCTTTTTGGAAACTTCCAGGAGTCAAAACAACTGCAGTTGGATATGCAGGTGGGGAGATTCCTAATCCTACTTATGAAAAAGTTTGCTCAGGGAACACTGGTCATACTGAAGTAGTAAAAGTTCTTTGGGACAAAACCTTGATTGACTTTAGTGATCTATTAAAACTTTTCTGGGAATGTCACGACCCAACTCAAGGCAACCGTCAAGGAAATGACAGAGGAAGTCAGTATCGGTCTGCTATTTATACAACAACCTCTCAGCAACTAAGTCTTGCTTATTCCAGTCAAAAGAGATATCAAGAACTATTGACCCAAAAAGGACTAAAAGCAATTACTACTGAGATTAAAAAAAATCAAGATTTCTATTATGCAGAGGTTTACCATCAACAATATCTAGCAAAACCTGGAAGCAGACCTTATTGCTCAGCTATGCCGACTCAAATAATTTTAGACGATTTCCAAGGATCAAACTTTAAACTTCCTAAAAGTACTTGGGAAAATTTTGATTGGAAACAGAAGCATTGCGTTCTAAGGATGACTGATAGTCCTATAAATTGTTAACTCTTCTAATTAATAATTATAAAAACAAACCATGAGAGACCCTATTCCAGATAGCACAGTCTTCATTTCATTAGCGCTATCGATTATCATTGTATTCTTCCTTATTTTTTCTACAAAGCCAAAAGCTAGTCGAATAGAAACAGATATGCAATGGAAAGATAATCAAATACAAGGGAATGAGCTTATTGAAGCAAATTCAAACAAAGAAAATATTCAAGCTTCAACTATTGGATAATTTATAAATACTTATTCAAATAATACAACAATAATTAATTTTTTAAAGCTTCAGTTTCAAGAAAGCGCTACTGACAAATATTCGGCTTGATGGCAAATAAATTTTTACTATTTACTTTTCATCAAGCCATCATGGCTATATGAGTGGTTAGGCTGTGATAGCTTTAACTAGCGGGGCGTAGCGCAGCTTGGTAGCGCACCACTTTGGGGTAGTGGGGGTCGTGGGTTCAAATCCCGCCGCTCCGATTTTTCTGAGCAAAGCAAGCTTAAATTTATATTCGAAATTCATAAAAATATTATTTTTCAGCAGTTAATTTTTTACTTAAAGCATAATTCAAGATTGACAATATAAAACAACTTGTTTTAGAAGATAGGAGCCTTAGATAGTCATACGAGCCCTGACACCCTATTCATTATGTGAATTACCTTGAAAACGAGTGGACACAGAATAACCAATTAACCACCTGTTAACTCGTCCTCGATGAGAGAGTGGAACCTCCCTAAGCAATTGCGATAACTCCAATTCACCAAGTCTTCTCAATTCCCTCACATCAACATGCCAAAGAGACTCAGCTTCTCGAATCAACCTTGCCCAAGTACGTACCTGTTGCCATTGACGCAGACGATTCCTCAAAATGCTCCCACTATCCTTTGAGTCCTTAGAAGAGAGCTCAGGAAATAATCTTTTTGTGACTTCTGAAGGATCCATATACACAGCCTGGCAAGTAATTGACCACACTGCAGAAATCAACCTGGGAGCTTTCGGGATTTAAAGAAATTATGTCTTTCTTTATCAATTCAACTCAGATTTTTACCAAAAACCTACTCAAGAGAAACTACTGGGAAATCAAGCTCTGCTGACTGCCTTTTGCTCAAGCGCCTAGACCAAGCACCAGGAACAGGGTCATTCCAACGGAATCCTGCATTTTTAGCTAAATGTCGTTCTTCATAATCGACTTGCGCCCTCATTAAAAACCTTGGTTCAAGGCCATGTTTCAGCATGGTTTCAAGGTCATTACACCTTTTAAAGACCTCAGCCAGATAAATACAATCGGTCAATGCACGATGTGCCGACCAAACTGGGACACCGTATGCAAGTGCAAGGTCACGGACTGAAGGCCTAGCACGGAGCTGACGTTCTGCCGGCCAAGCAATGTCTTCCATTGAACAAATCCAAGGTAAAGCAACCTCGGGCAGATGATTTCTTCCAAACCATCTACTATCAAAGGCTGCATTATGAGCCACTAAAACTTCAGCAGAATCAAGTAATGACTGGAAGTATTTCAAGCCACTTATCCATGGTTGCTCTACCCTAGAAACTTCTGCAGGAATATTATTTATTGCTTCAGCAGCATTTTCAGAAACAGGTATCAAAAATGACTGCTGAGCCAAAATAGATCTTGATGGAACATGAAAAAGAATTGAACCAAGTTCTAGACAGTAATCATTCTCTGGGTTCAACCCTGTAGTCTCAGTATCGATAATTAATATTTTTTCAGGCGAAAGAATCCTTTCTGAAGAGCCTATCTCTGGGAGTTGAATGAGCTCAGGCTTAGGTACGCTATCAATATTGCTGTATGAAGGATTTTGTTCAGCTCTTCCGTTCAGGTCTCCTAAAAGATCCAATTGACCCGAAGAGGTCTTTTCGTTCTTTTCTTCAATCACTCAACCTGGGACCGTAAAACTTTTCAATTGTCCCTTATTTAGCAAGAATTCCCAATGGCATGAATAAAAAAAGCTCTATCAAATCCATACTTTTTCCAATGAAAAGTTTTTGAGCACCCTCAATTTCTTGGTTAGACTCAGTCAGAAAGGCTAGACATGAAAAGATGGCGAAATCTCGATAATATTTATTGCTTATGGCCAGCAAAGCCTATAGGTCTTTTTGAAATGATCGGTGGAAGCTACTTATCTTCAAACTCTCAAATCACTTATCGAAGATTTCTTGAGGGCCTACACGATTGCAACATAGCAATTCATACTTGGGATTACCTACCTTCATTCGACCATCAGACTCAAGCCAACGAAGCCTGGAAAAGTTTTCGCAAATGTCGTAAAAAATTAGAACTGCGCGTAGGTGATCTACCAAAGTCAATTCGTATAGGTCACAGTCTTGGTTGCAAGTTGCACTTACTAGCACCAGATGGAGGAAGAAATAGCAGCTCCCTTATTGCTATCAGTTTTAATAACTTCACAGCAAGTAAATCTATTCCAATGTTAAAAAAGATTGGTCCAAAACTTGGTTTCCATTCAGAGTTCAGTCCAAGTCCCAATGAAACCCTGAATTTAATTTATACGCACTATTTACAGCCTAAGAATCTATTAATTCAATTTAAAGAAGATCAATTAGATCAAAGTCAGATTTTATTTAATTGTTTAAAGAAAAGATCAAAAGACTCCTCTGAAAGCCTTGTTCTGGATGGCGATCATCTAACTCCAGCCAGTGCAGGATTGAGACAAAATTTGTTAGGTAATTTAGCAGAAAACAATTCTAAATATAAAAATATAAAAACTCTTGTCAACAGCATTTACGATTGGATATCTAAATCAATTATTACGCCCTAAGCCTATCAAGAACAGAACGATCCTCTAATGTAGAGGTATCTCCAGACACCTCTTGCCCTGCAGCTAAAGCCCGAAGAATTCTTCTCATAATTTTTCCACTTCTAGTTTTTGGCAATGCATCGCTAAACCTAATCTCGTCAGGCCTAGCAATAGGGCCTATCTCTTTACCTACATGAGATCGCAATTCTTCAATAAGCTCACTGCTTTCGTTACTCCCACTCTCAAGGGTTACAAAAGCAACGATTCCTTCTCCCTTTAAATCATCTGGTCGCCCAACTACTGCTGCTTCAGAAACAACTTTATGGCTAACTAAAGCAGACTCTATTTCCATTGTCCCCAACCGATGTCCTGAAACATTTATCACATCGTCTACTCTCCCCATAACCCAAAAATATCCATCTGCATCT
>CACPJY010000020.1 GCA_902634405.1 uncultured Synechococcaceae cyanobacterium | reverse complement strand
TTTTTTTTTGGGGCGATAGGGATCAATCAACTTCCAGAAGGCTTTTGATTGTATCTAGTAGTTCATGAGCCAGGGCTAATTTGCTTGTGACTGCAAGTTGGTGAATCATTCCGTCTTTCCCTAATAACCAGCCTCCATTGTTGTTAACTTCGAAACCCTGACCATCTCGGTCAATAGGATTTGCCATTAGGAGATCGCATCCTTTCTCAAAAAGTTTCTTCAGGCCCTGCTTTTTGATGAACTCGTCTTCTCCCGTTAGGGCAGAGAATCCTAGTAGAATCTGGTTTTTTGGCTTATTAGCTGCCAACTCTTTAAGTAAATCGGGGACTTCTTCTAGGTTGTTTAATGAGGATAAAAGAAGTTGTTTCTCAATTTTATGAGTTTTTTGGCCACCTTTAATTTGTAAGTCAGCAACAGCAGCTGCCATTGAAACTGCATTGGCAGAGCTTTGCAATTCGCCTAAAGCCTTTCTCATTTCAAAAGTGTTTTCAATAGGGTGTGTTTTTATACCTTCTAACCAGGCTTGCGGAATTGTTACTGGACCATGGATTAGATCAACATCAGCCCCTCTAAATCGTGCTACTTGAGCAATGATGACGCCCATGCGTCCGCTGCTCCTATTGGTTATAAGCCTTGCTGGATCAAGCCCTTCTAGGGTTGGACCAGCTGTGGCAAGTAGTTTTAATCCTTTCCAGTCAGTTTGAAGTTTTCCTTTTTTCTTTACCTGCAAGAGTGCACTTGAGATAGCAAGACTGATTAGTTCAGGGTCGACCATTCGACCTTCCCCATTGCGGTCACATGCGAGAAGACCAGGAGATGGATCTAAGCAAAGAACCTGAGAATCTTTTTTCAGTTCTTCCCAGTTTTTTTGAACCCTTGAGTTTGACCACATTGCAGTGTTCATTGCTGCGGCAGCAATGATGGGACATTCACATGCGATAAGAACACTTGCTAATAGGCCTTCAGCAAGCCCTTGGTTCCATCTTGAGAGGCTTGAGGCGCTTAGTGGGGCAACAACCACTAACTCGGCCCATTCAGCTAGTTCAATATGTAAAGGCCGTGTTTCCAAAGGACTCCATTGATCTTCATCTAGAAAACAGCGATTTCTGCTTATGCTTGCAAGCGCAACGGGACTTACGAGTTTGCAAGCACTTGGAGTTAGAAGGCATTTCACTTCAGCCCCTGCTTTTATCAGATTGCTAACAAGTAATGGAGTTTTCACGGCTGCAATACTGCCGCTTACTGCAATAAGTAAGCGACGACCTTGCAATGGTTGTTGAGATTTAATCTTCATCGAATGGCTCCTGATCAATCAGATGCAGGTAGGGGAGAGTTAGTTCTGGTCGATGGATAGCGAGTGCTCTCAAGAGATGCCAATCAGAAAGTCCTGCAAAGGGAGTGGGGTAGTCATCGTCTTCAAGACGTTTTGCAAGTATTGCAATTTGATGGTCATCAAAGGCTTCTAATAGTTCTGGTGTGATAACTGAATCAGCTTCATTTGCAACAGTATTGGAGTGATTCATAGTCTTATTGAAGCTGACCACTTCTTTAATTTTGCATTGAAGCTAAGTTTCTGACAGAGGGGAATTAGCTCAGTTGGTAGAGCACTGTGATCGCACCGCAGAGGCCAGGGGTTCGAATCCCCTATTCTCCACTATTGGAATTTACAGAATCATCACTTTATTATCAATGTGACTTTAGGTATAGCGTTAAATATTTTTGGACTCTTCTGTCCCCAATTTCTTAAGCAATGATCTTGATTCCTAGAGAAACAGAAAGCCTCTTTAAATGTAGCTCATTGAATCATTGCACTTGATTGTTCACTATTCAGCGAAGTTACATTAACTTTTCCCCTCTAGTTTGAACTCTGACTTGCTAACGCTGGTAAATATAAAATAAAAATGCGCAATTCATTTGATTTAAATACGTCTAAAAAGAGGCTTCTTTTTCTAGTATTGCTATCAGTGGCAATGATATCTACTAACATGCGTCCTGCTTCATTTATCACATTTGGCTTGATTTCATTTGTTGGAAGTTTGCTAACTGGTTATAACACCAACAATTTTGACGGTAAATGCGTTAAAAGGGTTATGAAAAAAGAACTTCAGCTAGATGTCTCAATCGAAACGTGAGCAGGTGATTAGTCATTTGCGATATATCAGACAGGAATTGCGTGAAATGCATCAAGGGGTTTTGGAGGATGGATTACTTCCTGAAGCTGGGGAAATCAGGGGAGTAATGGCTCAGATGGAGGCTTTGCTTGAATTGTTAGAGGGCAAGTCTCCTAAGAAAACAAAGGTAGAAGCAACTTGATCTTTTTTTAGACTTTATGACTGAGAAATTACAGTCCACAAGATTACACAAAAGTTTTGGTCAGGCTATAGAGAGACTTGAGCTTTGGGCTAAAAACCCATGGAGAAAAACATCATTACTTTTGATTGTTTTATTGGCCACATTTGTAGTAGGTGGCTCCATTGGGATGATCAATGGTGCATTGGCATTGATGGATCCTGTAGGAGCGTTGATTACTGTTTTCGTTTTGGAAATAATGGTTCGACTGCGGAGTAAGTGGCCACAAGCAAGAAACAACTCAGTAGCACGTCAAATGCTTGATATGTCCAGAATTGGACTTTTGTATGGACTCTTATTAGAGGGGTTTAAATTGCTTTGATAATTTTTCAGATTTGTTATTTAGTGAATCAGTTGATTGTTGAAATTGAAGAAGACGATATTAAATAGAGCATTGCCATTCGAATAAAAACACCATTCTTGACTTGTTCTTCAACTAGGCATCTTGATCTATCACTTAACAGTTTGCTGCTTATTTCTACACCTCTATTAACAGGGCCAGGATGCAAGATTGGTATTTGTTTCTTGCATAATTTTAGTTTTTCATGAGTAAGTCCATATTCCATGTGATAACTGTCTTGATTTGAAATCAAGTAATCTCTCATCCTTTCTTTTTGTAGTCTTAAAGTCATTACAGCATCAACGCTTGGCAAGGCTTCGCTTAATGATCTAAGGATCTTTAAGCGGCCTCTTTGTTTGACTGGGTCGATAGTTTGTCCTGGTGGTGGTGCATTTATAAATTCTGAGAAGCTGTCAGGTAATAGACTTTTAGGCCCACATAACAGAACATCAACACCGCAAGCTGTAAGTGCCCAAATATTTGATCTAGCAACTCTTGAATGAAGGATATCCCCGATTATTAATACTTTTTTCCCTTCAAGGATTTCAGGTAATGGATTACTAGGTGAAAAATGTCTAGCGAGGGTATAAAGGTCTAAAAGGCCTTGACTTGGATGGCTGTGGAGGCCATCACCAGCACTCAGAACGGCAGTGCTATGACCAATACGGTCTAATTCTTCAGCTAATTGCTGTGGGACCCCAGTGGATTCATGACGAACCACTAGTACATCTGCTCCCATCGCTACATAAGTTAAAGCAGTATCGAGAATTGATTCACCTTTGTTTATCGAACTTGTCGCAGGAGTAAAATTTTGTACATCAGCAGAAAGATTACGGGCAGCAATCTCAAAACTACTTCTGGTTCTTGTACTGGGTTCAAAAAATAAATTTGTCACCAAGTGTCCTTGAAGGGCAGGGAGTTTTCTTTTGCCTGTCAAAGGGAGGGACCTGAATCTATGAGCTAATTCCAATACGGATTTGAAATCCTCTCTTGAGAAGGTTGACAGGTCAAGAATATGGTGTTGAGCCCAGTCGCTCATGGCGCATTCACGGAAGTTGCTCTCCAGGCCTTGGAAGATTTGGGAGAGCTATCACCCTTTGCTCTGCGGCTTACGCTCCTACTATTTTGGAGATACCAACGCCAAGTGAGATCTGTTGCTTGATTGATTCCGATTCTTGTTGTCCTCACAATTTTCTCCTTTTTTTCTGATGATGGAGAATTAATCCATATTTCATTGTCTCCTGAAATACTACAACTGTCATGAGAGGTATTTAAATCAAATCTTTTCGCTAATAAAGCTGGACCCGCAGCTATTCGATCATCTTCAGAAGGCATAGATATTGCTCTTAAAAGAACTCCACTAGCCCAGTTTTCTCTACCTGTGACAATGTTTACACAGTGGTGAATTCCATAAACTTTATAGATATAGAGCCGACCTGGTTTTCCAAATAATGTCTCATTACTTCTAGTACGCCTTCTATAACCATGACATGCCGGTTCTGACTGGCAATATGCTTCTGTCTCAACGATTACTCCCCAAAGCAAGCTTCTATCTTTTTGGCGTTTAATTAGTAAGCACCCTAGGAGCTCTGGCGCAACTATTTCTGCGGGCCTAGCAAAAAAAGAGTAAGTAAGAATTTTATTGCCGATGGCTTTAATTATCCAGACTTGAGCATATATTCATATTTTGACCCATTTTGTTCAGGAAAGGAAGGACTGATTTTTTAAATTTTTTGTTAATCCCTTCATTTTTAGAAAAATTTTGGCATGCTTAATAATATTTTGAATAGCCAATGGAATTAGCTTTGGAAAGTTTCAATCTAGGAACGGTTTTGCTTTTTGGATGTGGAATTTTTGTAGGTGCAACTTTGTTCTTCGGGACACGTGGCGGCTATTACAACACCGACAAATATGATGGCAATGGATGTGCTCATTGAGTTTGTGGTAATAACTTTTGTTGATGTCTGTGGAAATGCCAGAACCAGTTGAAAATTTTGATGCGATTCGATTGTCCTTATTTACTTGGCCTGAGGTAGAGGATTACCTTTCAAATTGCAAGGCAATAATTTTGCCTATTGGGTCAACAGAGCAGCATGGTCCGACAGGCGCAATAGGGACTGATGCTTTTACAGCAGAAGTAGTTTCTCTTGAGGTAGGACGGCTTACGGGTGTATTAGTAGCCCCTACACAGCCTTTTGGCATGGCAGAACATCATCTCGGTTTTCCTGGCACTATGAGTCTTAAGCCGAATACCCTTTTAGCCACCCTTCATGACCTTTTCCTTTCACTAGCCAAGCATGGTTTTGAAAGAATCTTTGTGATCAACGGCCATGGAGGAAATATTGCAACTGCTAAAGCTGCATTCGCGCAGGCTTATAGCACTGTTCAAAGTTCAAGATTAGAGGTTGGTGAAAGATTCAGATGTAGGTTGGCTAATTGGTTTGTAGCAAAAGAGGTTTTTTGTAAAGCGAAAGAGCTTTATGGCGCTAAGGAGGGTCAGCATGCCACACCAAGCGAGATCTCAATTACTTTGCATTTATACCCATGCTTGCTTTCTAAGCAGATCCCTTTGGCTGAACCTGCGCCTGCGGGCCCTATTTATGGTCCAGAGGATTTTCGGCGTAGGCATCCTGATGGCAGGATGGGGTCAGACCCATATTTAGCTAAGCCTAGCCACGGGGTATCCTTTATAGAAGAAGCTAAATCTGCGCTAAGCAAAGATTTAATTGAATTTATTAATTCACCATGACCAAGATTACTTCTGAAGACGTTCGAAAGGTGGCTAATCTTGCCAGGCTTAAATTACCTGAAGAATTGATTTCTACCTATACTGATCAATTAGAAAGGATCTTAGACTATGTTGCACAATTGGATACTGTAGACACTGAGGGTGTTCCACCTACTACGAGAGCTGTAGAAGTTTTAAATATTACTAGAGGTGATATTATTCAAGGTAGTTCGGAGAGAAATGATTTGCTAGATCTAGGCCCTGAAAGGGAAGGAGACTTTTACAAGGTGCCAAAGATCTTAGAAGAGTGAGATTTAGCTAACTTTTTTAGAAGGAGTTACAGCTGTTTTATGTATCAAAGAAATCCATTTACGCCTCCATTTGTTCTTAGGCATTAGCTTTGCCAACGGACGCATTTTACTGCGCCTTTTTTTGTGGCTTCTTACTCCTAAAAATATGTCATATAAAAAATTGAGACCATCAGCTTTCGTCTCAAATATCCCAATGCGTTGTGGCGAACCTTTAGCTTTGAGAAGTGGTTTTGTCGCTTCATATGCCGGTTTGTACTCGAACCAAGGAATAGATGGCCATAAATGATGAATTAGATGATAATTTTGACCCATTATTAGCAAATTTAGAACACGACTTGGATATACTCTTGCATTGGTCCAGCGATTTCTCGAAATAAAAGGTCTGTGCGGTAAATAGTCAAAAAATATCCCCAATGTAACACCAACCATTAATGCAGGACCGAACCATAAATTATAGATTACATTCATAAAATTATAATGAATACCTGCCATAACTATTGTTATAAAAAGGCCTCTTTCAATTCCCCATTGTAAAAGCTCGTATTTTCTCCAAAGCTTACGTTGGAAGAAAAAATATTCGTGATAAAAAAACCTTGGCGCGATTAACCATACTGGCCCAAATGTGCTGACAATGTGGTCAGGATCATTTTTAGGATCATTTACATGGGAATGATGTTGTAAATGAACACGTGTAAAAACAGGGAAGCTGAAGCCAAGTAGTATTGCTGCTCCGTGCCCCATCGCTTGATTTATCCATCGATTCGGATGAGCGGCATTATGACAAGCATCATGAATTACTGTTCCTTCCATATGTAAGGAAAGGAAGGCGAGACTAACGAGAACAGGTAAGGGCCAACTGCCTTCATACCACTGCCAAATTGTCAGTATTGCTAGGCAGTAACCACCTAAAAAGAGTCCTAGTGTTGGATTGATTGGGTTTGGGGGGTCAAGATATCCTTGGAGCTTTTTTTGCCAGTAGGTAGTTGATTGCACCTCGTTGGAGAAGGCCATCGAGTCATTACTTGTTTTTATTTGAGTCATTGCTCTTGGAGGCTTCGACCCCGTTAAGTTCATTCACTAGGGCTAAACACATTTTATCTAGAAGAGTCTTTTTAGTGCCCACCGGGAGACTTGAACTCCCACGACCGAAGTCACTGGTACCTAAAACCAGCGCGTCTACCAATTCCGCCAGGTGGGCTTGAGCTTAACTCTAGTAAATACCCCAGAATGGTGTAGGAGTATCTCATTAAATGCTAGCCATAGTTATAGGTTCTTTGTCCCTTCTTGTTGGATTTGGAATGTTGTCACTACCTCTTATAGCGACTGAATTAAGTCGGCCTAGAGATTCTTTCTGGGGAGCTGTGTTGTTGTTTTTAGGGTTGGTCTTGATAACTAACAATGAAAGATTTCTTGGATCGCCAATGCTTGCAGTTCTTTGCAGTGCAATGTTGATTGGCAGATTGGGTTATGAAGTGGGTTTGAGTCGTTGGATGCAGTTGGATGAATCTGAAAAGACACGTTTAACCTCATTTCGTGGATGGCTAAATAGTCTGAGAGAATTAGTAATTGTTGCTTCTAAAACGGGTGATTTTTTTGGTGAATCAATAAGAATTCTTAGCTTCACTCCCAATCAACCAAAAACTACAAAGCAATGGGTTCATCCTGAAGACAGGCTAGAAAATTCCACCTTGCAAAATGTTCAGCAACGTGATGTTTCCCCACTAGAGTCGTCCAGTGATTTAATTAAAGAAAAGCTTGAATCCGATAAATCTATAGATTTACCCCATCAGGATTCATGATTTCTCTAGTAACGCCATTAATGTGAATAAGGAGAATCACCAAAAACCAAACACAAAATCGTCTTATAAGGAGACCTTGAATCTCCTTAAGACAAGCTTTGGTATGCGGGCCAATTCAACCGAACGAGAGCCTGAGCTTCAAGCCTTCTGGAAAAAAAGAGGTATTGATTTCAAGCTCGGATTAGAAAATACGGGCTCTCCCTTTACTCTTCATGATGGTCCTCCATATGCAAATGGGGATTTGCATATGGGACATGCATTGAATAAAATACTTAAAGATATTATTAACAAGTTCCAGATATTGAGAGGTCGGAAGGTTCATTTTGTTCCAGGATGGGATTGCCATGGTCTACCAATTGAGTTAAAGGTTTTACAGACAATTAATAAAGACCAACGACAAAAACTTACTCCCATAAAGTTACGTAAAAAGGCTGCTTCTTATGCTCAAAAACAGGTTGGCCAACAAATGTCAGGTTTTCAGCGTTGGGGAATTTGGGCGGATTGGCAAAAACCTTATCTCACTCTTCAAAAGGAATATGAGGCTGCTCAGATAGAGGTTTTTGGGGAAATGGCGTTGAAAGGATATATATATAGAGGCCTTAAGCCTGTTCATTGGAGTCCTAGTTCAAGAACTGCTTTAGCTGAAGCGGAATTGGAATATCCTGATGAGCATATAAGCCAGAGTGTTTTTGTAACTTTCCCATCTGTCAGTCTCCCCTCCAATCTTCGTGCGGCTTTGAATGCAGAAGGATTGGATTTACCAGATCAAGCAATTGATTTGAATAAGGTTCTAAAAGTTACTATTTGGACCACAACTCCTTGGACATTGCCAGGCAACTTGGCTGTTGCAGTAAATGAAAAGCTTGATTATGCATTCGTTTCAGATGGCACTGGAAGATTTTTGATTGTTGCAACAGCATTGGTTGAGAGGCTTTCAGAAACTTTTGAGCTTCCTCTTCATATTGTGGCAACTGTGAAAGGAGGTGATTTAAAAGGACTCTGTTATAAGCACCCCCTTTTCGATCGAACAAGTGAAATTGTGCTAGGTGGTGAATACATCACTACTGAAACAGGGACAGGATTAGTTCATACTGCTCCAGGCCATGGAGTTGATGATTTCAATACAGGTCGAAAGTATGATCTGCCAGTTTTATGTCCAGTAGACGAAGCGGGGATTTTGACTTCAGAAGCTGGTCCTTTTGAGGGGTTAGATGTTCTCATTGATGCAAACTCTGAAATTATCAAGGCTCTTGATAAAGCAGGAGCACTTATTAAGCAGGAGTCCTATAGGCATCGTTATCCATATGATTGGAGGACTAAAAAACCAACAATTTTCAGGGCTACAGAACAGTGGTTTGCATCTTTAGATGGCTTTCGAGATAAGGCTTTAGAAGCCATTGCAGCCATTGAATGGTTGCCTGAATCAGGCAGGAACCGTATTGATGGGATGGTTAGAGATCGAGGGGATTGGTGCATCTCACGACAAAGAACCTGGGGTGTACCTATCCCTGTTTTTTATGATCGAAATAGCAAGGAAGTACTTTTAAATTCTGAGACTATTAATCATATAAAGAGTTTAATTTCTAAGCATGGTGCAGATGCTTGGTGGGAATTAAGTGAATCTGACTTGCTTCCCCCTTCTTATGCAAATCAGTCAGATCGCTGGAGCAAAGGTACGGACACTATGGATGTTTGGTTTGACTCTGGATCTAGTTGGGCTGCCGTAGCAGATAAACGAGAAGGACTTTGCTACCCAGCAGATCTTTATCTTGAAGGATCGGATCAGCATAGGGGTTGGTTTCAGTCTTCATTACTTACATCTATAGCAGTTAATGGCAAGGCTCCCTATAAGTCTGTACTTACTCATGGTTTTGCACTAGATGAGAAGGGTAGAAAGATGAGTAAGTCCTTAGGTAATGTCGTCGACCCAACAGTCATTATTAAAGGAGGTGTTAATAAAAAGCTAGACCCTCCTTATGGTGCAGATGTCTTGAGGTTATGGGTGAGCTCCGTTGATTATTCAGTTGATGTTCCGATTGGTTCAAGTATTCTTCGTCAAACTTCAGATGTTTATAGAAAGATTAGGAATACGGCTAGGTACCTTTTAGGTAACTTGCATGATTTTAAACCTGATAGAGATTCCATTCCTTTATCAGAACTTCCTTTATTAGATAGATGGATGTTGCATCGCACAGGCGAAATTATTGTTGAAATCTCTGAAGCTTTTGAAAAATTTGAGTTTTATAAATTTTTTCAATTAATTCAAAATTACTGTGTAGTTGATCTCTCAAACTTTTATTTGGACATCGCTAAGGACAGACTTTATGTTAGTTATAGCGCTGCAGATAGAAGAAGAAGTTGCCAGACTGTTCTTTCTTTAATCATTGAGCATTTGGCGATAGCTATATCACCAGTCCTTTGTCACATGGCTGAAGATATATGGCAGAACCTACCTTATGAGGTTGAAAAAGAATCTGTTTTTAGAATGGGATGGCCCAAGAGTTTTTCCGCTTGGGAAGCGCCTTCTTTGATTGAACCGGTTAATCAATTGCGTGAATTAAGAAGCGTTGTAAATAAATCATTAGAAGAGTGCAGAGCAACTAAAGGTTTAGGAGCCTCTTTAGAGGCATCAATTCGATTAGATTGCTCTAATGGCTCTCTGAAAGGAGCTATGGATTGGTTATTAGAAAATGGAGACCCTCAGGTTGATTGTTTAAGAGACTGGCTACTAGTTTCTCAGCTTCAAATAGGTGGAGAACCATGGGCGGAGGTTTTACTGTCTAAAGAGACTGAGCTTGGTACCATTGAGATTGCCCGCGCCAGAGGTGAAAAATGCGAACGTTGTTGGCATTATGAAATGGATATCGGACATCATTTAGAACACCCAACATTGTGCGGAAGATGTGTAGAGACTCTCAATGATCAGATTAAAATATAAGTTTTAGTTTATAGCTTTCTCTGCAATCCAAAGTTCTGATTTAAGAAGTTGATTCAGATTAAAGGACTAATAGATCTGGTTTGGTTGAGCTTAATGTTTCTAAGGTCTTTACTAAGTTTTTGCTTGTTGTGAGAAGCAATCTTAAAACTCACCAGCTACACGTCCATGTTTAGGTAGACGTATTAGGAGCCATTGCACTAGTCCAACTATATAAGCCAATAAGCCCATGTATCCAATGAATGCAGCCACAGGTTCTGTCCATTGTCCCCCAAAAAGAAAATTAAAAACCTGCTCAAATATTTTGTGCATTCTTAAAGGAGCTTCTAGCCAGGCAAGACATCTATTTGTTAGTGGATTAGATAGGCAGCTTAAGCTCAATGAAGCCACAAACGTTGAAAAAATACCTGAGCCTGTAAGTGCCCATCTCCATAGACGAACTGTAAATGGCAAGGGCCGCCAAGGTGGTAGATCTGCTAGCTCTTCATTAAGGTCTACCCAGAACCATACTGATGCAACCATCAGTATGGGGGCAAGTAATAATGTCAAATAGCCAAGAGGCTTTTCATCAGTCAATAGGAGCATGCTTATGCCCATAAGGCTGGCCATTTTCCAATAGATGGTTAACAGCCTCACCATGGAGCCTTCTTTGCGTGAAGTCGCCCATATCAGAAGTACAAATGGAAGGCCAACTGCAAACGTAGCTGCTAAACGGTAAGACAGCCAAACAAGTGTTAGATAAGGAATTTCCTGCACTAGAGAATCTCTAAGGAGAACCAAGAGAACATTATCGATGTTCATCTGATTGATGTTGGTATTGGTAAGGTCAAATATATGAAGTTCTTCTCCCCTTTTGCTTGGTTAGGACATGAAGCAGCTGGATATAGCTGCAGAACTGCTGTATTTTCATCTCCGTCATTAGAGACTTCAGTGGCAGAGGTCGCAAAAAATCTCAAACAGAATAAAACTGCTGATTTGTGTCTTGTTTTTGCGTCGACTGATTATGCAAGCGATTTACCTAGGCTTATGCCTCTTTTGCAAGAGCGATTGAGTGCATGTCAATGGCTTGGATGTGCTGGTGCTGGGGTCATTGGTACTAATGCTGCGGGAGTCACTACTGAATTAGAGAGAGTCCCTGCGATTAGTGTCACCTTGTTGACGCTCCCTGGCTCATATTTAAAGACATTTTCGTTAGACACTCATGCCCTTCCAGATCTTGATGGCTCAGCACAGTGCTGGCAAGAATGGGTTGGGGTGGATCCGTTTTTGAATGGAAGCATGTTGTTATTTTTGGATCCTTTATCTCCTTCAATCAATGACTTAATTTGTGGATTGGATTATGCATATCCAGGTACAACGATTGTTGGTGGGATTGCTGGTCTACATAATGCTAACCATGGCTCTCTGTTCATTAATGATCGTGTCGTTTCTGGTGCTGTTGGCTGTGTTTTTGCAGGGGATTGGCATTTGGAAGCTATTGCCGCTAAAGGCTGTAAGCCAATAGGTCCAATTTTCGAGATTGATCAAGTTAACAGGAATGTATTACTCGAATTGAGATCTGAAGATGAGTGTGCTAGCCCAGTAACTTTCTTGCAGAAAATTCTGGCTGAATTATCTGAAGAAGAAAGAGCAATGGCACGCCACTCTTTGTTTTTAGGAGTTGAATATCGTGATCTTTTTATTCCTTGGGACGGTCAACCAAGGGATCATGGAACTTTTGTAACTAGAAATCTCATTGGGGTAGATCCAGTGAATGGAGCAGTGGCTGTCGCCGAGAAAATACGAGTTGGTCAGAATGTTCAATTTCAGTTGAGAGAGGCAGAGGCTTCGCGGATTGAGGCCGAACAATTATTGGATGCCTCATTAGAACGTTCAACTAGTCCTGTGGTGTTTGGCTTGTTAATGGCTTGCTTGGGTAGAGGAAAAAGTCTTTTTGGCGTAAGCAATGGTGATGTAAATATTGCACGTAAGTTGATTAATGATTTACCAATAGCAGGAGTGATGTGTAATGGCGAGATTGGCCCAGTTGGGAATGCTACCCATGTTCATGCATATACTGCATGTTGGGCATTACTTCGCAAGAAGATTAGTACTAAAAACTCTGATCAATTTTAGATTGTGCGGCAACATGTCAATCCACTAAGTAGTTTTTTTCAACTCCCTAGAGAGCTGCCTCTACCAGACCAACTTTTTGAACAACCCGACCTGCCAATTCATTTGGACATTGGATCTGCCAAAGGCCTCTTTTTAATTTCTTTGGCAAAAATGCACCCCCAATGGAATCACGTAGGCCTAGAGATTCGACGACCTCTTGTTCAATCAGCAGAGAGAGAGAGGGTTCAACTGGGAATAACTAACCTCCGATTTTTGTTTTGCAATGCTAATGTCAGCCTTACGAGCTGGTTGTCATCTTTACCAAAAGATCGACTGCAGCGAGTGTCGATCCAATTCCCTGACCCTTGGTTTAAAAGACGTCATCAAAAAAGAAGACTTTTTCAACCTGAATTACTTGTTGAGATCACTAAGACTCTGAACCCAGGGAGGGAGCTATTTATACAAAGTGACCTATTACAGATTATCGACCCAATTCTTACTTTGCTGAATTTGAGCAGATGCTTTGATATAAATAATCTTGATGGATCACCATTCCTCGCCGAGAACCCCATCAAAGTACCAACTGAGAGAGAAATATATGCTTTAAGGAAGGGACTTCCTGTTTATAGATTGTTGTGCAAAAGAAATAATCAACCACCTCCAAGATTAGATATATTTGAGTAAGAGTGCTAAAAATAAATAGTAAGAATAAGAGACTAATTTAATAATAGAATAGATTATTTTTAGGTTATTAATGAAGTAGTTTGAATGAGTCTAAGAAAGATCATTGTCAAGCTACTTGAAGATGATTTTTTGCTTGTACAGTGAGTTTTTCAGTTAGGGAATCAACAGTGTTTTTGTCTCTCCCTTCCACCATTACTCTTAGCAGAGGTTCTGTTCCACTAGGCCTTACAAGAATTCTTCCTTGATTGCCCATTTCGGCCTTGGCTTCCGTTACAGCTGTACTAAAAGGCTGGCAATTCTGCCAGCCTTTAGAGAGCTCCTCACCTGCTACTGGAATATTGATCAATTTTTGAGGGAAAGGAGTAAAACTTTGGTCCCTGAATTCTGCGAGTGTTCGACCTTTTGCTTTACAGATAGTTGCTATTTGCAAGGCAGTAAGAAGTCCGTCCCCACTAAGGCCATGAGCCGCTGAAAGTATATGTCCGGATTGTTCTCCTCCCAGGCCGGCTCCAGTTGCAATCATTGCAGAGTGGATGTGTTGATCGCCTACAGGGGTCCTATCTAATAAACCTCCATTGGATAGCCATGCTTTTTCAAAGCCGAGGTTGGACATAACACTTGCGACAATTCTCTTTTCAGGTAGTTGGTTCTCATCCTTTAACACAGATCCCCAAAGATATAGGAGATGATCTCCATCAAGTATGCGACCTTGATTGTCTACAGCTATTACTCTGTCCGCATCCCCATCAAAGGCAAACCCCATTTCTGCTCGGCTCTCTTTTACAGCTTCTTGAAGGGGATTTAAATGAGTTGAACCACATCTCAGATTGATTTTTGAACCATCAGGTACTCCATGAAGGATTTTGAGGTCAGAACCAAGAGAAGAAAAAAGTTTTGCACTGCCATGAGTCGCAGAACCCCAGCAGAGATCAAGGGCTATACGGATTCCATTAAGCCTAATATTTCCTATTGATTCCAATAGGTTCTCATAATAGCTTTTTAAAAGTTCTTTTTGATCAAATGATTTACCAAAGTGAGGACTTTCATCGATTAAACCATTATTTATGCTTGCAATCTTAAGCCCTCTTTCTATAGCTTGTTGTTGATTTGAATTTAACTTTGTCCCTTGCCCACTAAAAACCTTAATGCCGTTATCTTCAGGCGGATTGTGACTAGCTGAAACCATCACTCCGCCGGCTGCTTTAGTTTTTTTGATTAAGAAAGGAAGCGCTGGTGTAGGGCAGAGTCCCATATCCCAAACGTCTTTTCCTGAGGCATTTAGACCAGCTTTTATAGCAGATGAAATCATGCAACTGCTATTGCGTGAGTCCATACCTATTAATACAGGACCATCCTGAGTAAGAACTTTTCCTAACCAAAAACCAATTTGAAGCGAGAGCGAGGGAGTTACAACCCTGTCGACAGGACCACGAATACCATCAGTACCAAACTTGGCACCAGACTCTCCTGTTGGTAAGCCTTTTGGAGGGATGAAGGATTTGACCATTGAGGCCAGAAAATTAGCACAGATTTTAGTGGTTTAAGTTTCTCTATCAACTTTTTAGAAAGCCTTATGTGTTCTTTTTAAAAGAATTTGTATTGTTTTGGTCAAACGCTAATGAAAGCGAGGTGATAGCCCTTATGTGATTTGAGTGATTGTTCAAGGATTATTGCATGTGTAATTAGATTTTCCGAGGATCAACTTGCACAATGATTTTTTCGAAAACCTCTTGTTCATTTTTTCACCCCACTAGGTTGAAAAATTACTATTTGATAACCTTTTGAGAGAGGCTTATTTTTAAGTCTCGATTCTTTTCTGAAATCGATTAGAATGATTTTGTTTATACTCTAATCCTTACGTACTAAATTTAGAGATGACTGATAATACTAACTCTCTTACTCTAAATAAAGTTCAAAATCTCTTATTATTTTTGGTTGTAGTTTTTGTGTCAATTACTTTATTTTTCGCTAGGGGAGCTGTTAGTCCTCAAAAATCATTAGACTTATTAGCCAGAAGATCACTTCTACCAGAGATAGCTTTCTCCAATGCAAGGCCAACTCTAATAGAATTTTATGCAGATTGGTGTGATGTTTGTGGATCAATGGCTAAATCTATGGTTTCCTTGGAATCAAAGTATTCAAGCAAAATTGATTTTTTAGTTCTCAATGTTGATAATCCGAGGTGGGAATACTTAATAGAAGAATATGGAGTGAATGGTATTCCACAATTTAATATCTTAGATAGTAATGCAAACTCTGTAGCAAAGCTGATAGGAAGGCATTCTCAAGAAGAGATGGAGGACATTCTCGCAAGCTTGGCAGAAGGGAAACCTTTACCCCCGTGGTTGGAGATTGAGTCAGAACGACCTTTTTCAGAACAGTCAACGGCATTTAATGTTGGAACTTATAAAGAAATTTCTATAAGTCCAAGAAGCCATTCTTTGTAAGAAAATACATTTGATTATGTTTATAGATTATTTAACTGCTTACCACCCAAGAGAATTTGCTACTGTAGGAAATTGACTGCAAAAAATATTCTTACAGTCGTTTGCAATATCCATATGTTCTCTCTGAGTCCCATGTCCTGTCCGCAAATTGATGTAGTGGATCCAAGACCGACAAGAGCCTGACATGTATATCTTTGTTGGAGTTGCAAGGGGAAGTACAAACCTAGCACATTCCTTGGCAATCCCTGCTTTGAGCATAGATTTATAGAGATCTAGCGATTGATTAAAATGCTGATTGATTTGATTTCTGAACTCCTCGGAAATATCACTTTCCAGGTCTCTTGTTGAGTTTTGACGATTCTTTAAATCTTGTCTTCTTAATTCAGGAACTGGGATTTCTCCAAGCTGTGAGCTATCGGCATATCTTTGAGAAAATTCTTGAAATGTGAATGAACGATGGCGTAAGATTTGCGCGGCAATTCCTCTAGAAGTCTCAATTTGTAATGTCATATAGGCCTGCTCAAAAACGCTCCAATGCTCATTTTTTATGCAATATTTAATTAGACCTGAAAAATCTTCATTTTCTTGATTATTAGGGTTGCTTACTCGAGCAACATATGCCATTGTCTTTTCAGCATTTGGCGTTACAACTATTAATTTAACATTTTCCATTACTAATTACATTGGATTCTACTTAATGTTAGCACATTTATATTTCATAGTGATTATCTTTTTAGTATATTTTATATCTTCGCTAGAGTTACTCTTTCGGGTTGATCTTGGTACTTTCCTGCCCTGTCTTTATAAGTTGTCTCACATGGATCTCCTTCAAAAAATAATAATTGGCAGATACCTTCGTTTGCATAAATTCTACAATCGGCTCCGGAGCTATTGCTGAATTCAAGAGTTAAGTGACCTTCCCAGCTCGCCTCTGCTGGCGTTGTATTCACAATTATTCCTAAACGTGCATAAGTGCTTTTCCCTATGCAAATAACCGTAATATTTGGAGGTACTTTCATTTTTTCAAGAGCAACTCCAAGTCCATAAG
>CACPJY010000019.1 GCA_902634405.1 uncultured Synechococcaceae cyanobacterium | reverse complement strand
ACGTGGTTTCACCCAAACAAAGGTACAGAACACTTTTGTGGATATTGGCTTTTGGAGTAGCCCTTTTTGTCTGGCAGCTTGGTTCGACTGGTTTGATAGATGAGACTCCTCCTCTCTTTGCCGCTGCGGGTAGAGCGATGGCTTCTACTGGAGATTGGTTGACTCCAAGAGTGAATGGATTGCCTCGCTTCGACAAGCCTCCTTTGATTTACTGGATGATGGCGTCAATTTACGGGTTGCCTGGAAACCTCATATGGGATCCACTAGGTACTTGGGCGGCTCGTCTTCCCTCTGCATTGGCATCTATTGCAATGATGCTTTTTTTAGGCGATACAGTTATTCGCTGGCCCCAAGGAGATGACCTTTTCCCTTGTAGAACTGCCGTAGTCACTTCTTTGGCTTTTAGTCTTTCGCCCTTGGTTTTACTTTGGAGTAGAACGGCAGTCAGTGACCCATTACTTTGCAGCACTTTAGGGATCAGTCTTTTATGTCATTGGCGTAGATATGCAAGTCCTGCTAAGCACTCTTGGCAAATAGGTTGGATAATTTTGGGACTTGCTGTTTTAGTTAAGGGCCCTGTAGCGGTTGTTCTTACAGCAATCGCTCTTTTGATTTTTGGCCTTCTTGAAAAGGATATAAGGCGACTGTGGAATTTACTATCTCCCTTCAAAGGAATCCTTATAACTTGTTTAATAAGTCTCCCTTGGTACATCGCGGAATTGTTTGTCGAAGGGAAGCCTTTTTTTGAAAGTTTTTTTGGGTATCACAATTTTCAAAGATTCACCTCCGTAGTAAATAGCCATCAACAACCATGGTGGTTTTTTGGATTAATGTTCGTCATTGCTTCTCTACCCTTTACGCCATTACTCGTTTTTGCGGTTGTTCAATCAGTCAATTCTTCAAGGTCAAGATTGGCTGAACTTAAAAAGGATAGTTCTCAATCTTTGATGAACTTTGCCTCTTGTTGGTTGTTTTCGGTTTTATTGTTTTTTACTTTTGCAGCAACGAAATTACCTAGTTATTGGCTTCCTGCTACTCCTGCAGCAGCTCTTTTGATTGGCTTAACAGTTGGGCAGAAACATACACATTTTGGGAAAGGACTTTTGTGGGCGTGGAGAGGGACCGTATTTGCAACTTTCTCTTTAGCTTTTGCATTTGCTTTCTCTGGTTCATGGTTGCCACTTATTAAAGATCCAGAAATGCCTACTTTGGCAACCGATTTGATAGCTAGTAATCTCGTTTTAAAAGCTGCAATATTTTTTCTAATTGCTGGCTTAACCTCTGGATTGTGCAGTAGGAATTACCTTGGCCAAATACGTTTACTAATTACACAATTGCCTCTTGTGGCTTTTCATTTATTTGCTTTTATTCCTATATGGAATATAGGAGATAGGATAAGACATTTGCCTGTTCGTCAAGTTGCAGAATTGATATTGGCTTCTAGGAAAATTCATGAACCTATTGCAATGGTTGGCGTTATGAAGCCTTCTCTACATTTTTATGTAAATGAGGTAGTTGTTTATGAAGGGAAGTCAGAACAAGCTTTTGTGAATCTTGAAGAACGACTAAGAGAAGAACAACGTCAAGGTTGGCCTATGGATTTATCTTCTGGCCAGAAAAGATCTTCTTCTACTCTAATTGTTATAGATCAGAACACAGCAAAATCTAGACATTGGGAAGGGCTTAGGCATGAAGAACTTGGATCTTTTGGTATATATAAGGTCTGGCGATTAAATTCTTATCGCCTTGCTGAAAGGGCAAAATTATTAATAGATAGGGGTATAAAATCTGATTGGAAAGACCCTCGTCCTGAACGTTATTGAAAGATTCATGATAAAAACTTTTTTATCTATTAATTGTTAGAAAGGTCTTTTTGACGACAGAAACCACACCTTCCCCATAGCTTTATCTCTCCGAGGGGAGAAGGACTTCCACATATCTCACAAGTTGATGTTCCATGAATATCTATTCTGCTCGGATGCTTTTCCCAGAGTTCTTTTTCATCTTCATGCTTTTTCTTTGAAACCCTATGAAGATGCTGAACCCTTAGATCTTTGATGCTATGTCCTTGAGCTCTCAATGAAGCAAGTAATTGGTGGCGGTTATAAGTCAAAGCCTGCAACCATTGGGGGTGGCTCGCACCAATGATTAAAATTCCATGTGAGAGATTGATTGGCCGACAATTGTTAGCGAGGTTTTCTCCAACAATTTTGGGCCAGTCATGCCATATGGAGGATATATTTTTATTCTTTTTCCAGTCTATTTTCAGGGTTTCTAAACAGTTCTCTAAGCTAGATAATTTCGATTTACCCTCTTTACCCTCATCTAAGCGGGATTTTTGGGTGTTCCAACCATGCTCGGTTTGTTGGTTTGCAAAGTTCATATGCTTACTCTATGTGGAGGATGCGCTGTAACTCGCTAGTCTCCAAAAGGCTTTATGTAATGCCGCAATGGGTTTCTTTGACAGGTTAAGTCGCTTACTTCGCGCAAACCTCAATGATTTAGTTAGCAAAGCAGAGGATCCAGTAAAGATCCTTGATCAGTCAGTGGCTGATATGCAAGCCGACTTGGTAAAGCTACGTCAAGCAGTTGCGATGGCAATCTCTAGTCAGAAGAGATTGCGTAATCAAGCTGATCAAGCAGAAAATCAAGTTCAAACTTGGTATAAGCGAGCAGAATTGGCTGTACAGAAAGGAGAGGATGATTTAGCTAGAGAGGCACTAAGTAGAAGAAAGGCCTTTCAGGAGTCTTTTGCTTCACTCTCAGGGCAATTAAAAGCTCAAGAAGGCCAAGTTGAATTATTGAAAAGAAGTCTTGTTGCCCTTGAGGGAAAGATTGCTGAGGCAAAAACTAAAAAGGATATGCTCAAAGCTAGAGCTCAAGCTGCGCAAGCTCAGCAGCAGCTTCAAAGTGCAGTGGGCAATCTTGGAAGTAATTCAGCAATGGCTGCATTTGAACGAATGGAGGACAAGGTTGAGGCACTTGAAGCAAGTAGCCAGGCTGCTGCTGAACTTGCAGGCGCGGACTTGGAAAGTCAGTTTGCGGCTTTAGAAGGTAGCGATGATGTTGACGATGAGTTGAACTCTCTTCGTCAGAAACTTCAAGGTGGCGCTGAGGCCGTAGCATTGCCAGCCGCTGAGTTGACGGACGGATCTTCTAATGATGTTGAAGCGGTTAAAGTTTCTGAGGTTGATACAGAATTAGAAAACCTTAAGAGGTCTATAGATAAGCTTTAGCAAGCTTTGTTCATCCTTATTTGTTTTACAACTGATAAAACATTTTCTTCTAGATGAATACTTATGCTTCTTTCAAAACGTCTAGAAAAATTAGGGAGAGGGACCTTTGCTCGTTATGACTGTTTGAAGGCTGATTATATAGCTCGAAATCATATGCCCAAATTGATTGATTTGTCGTTGGGGTCTACTGATCTGCTACCTCCTTCAAATGTTTTAGAGGCAATTTCAAAAGCTTTAACAAATCCAAAAAGTTCAAGATATTCTCTTTATTCTTCAACTAGGGAATTTAGGGAAGCAGTTTCTGCTTGGATTCAAAATCGTTTTGATGTGACAGTTGACCCAGACCGTGAGGTTCTCTTATTAATTGGATCTCAGGAGGGCACTGCTCATCTACCAATGACCTTGATTGATCCAGGGCAAATAGGTTTAATTCTTGATCCTTCTTATCCTTCTCATCAAGGAGGGCTGGCTCTGGCAAGTGCAGAAATCCAGAGACTAGTTCTTAGATCAGAGGACAATTGGAGGCCAAACTTTCAAGACTTAACTCCTCTTGAGCTGGATCAAACTAGAATGATGCTTTTAGGCTTTCCTCACAACCCTACAGCTCAGGTAGGAGATCAGACCCTTTTGGACGAAGTTATGGAGTTAGGGGCTCGCCATCAGATAGCTGTTGTACATGACAACCCTTATGTAGATCTTGCCCTTGATGGACAGGCTCCAGCTCTCATAGCAACTTCCGGTTGGCGTGATTGGGGGATTGAACTTTTTTCTTTTTCTAAAGGGTGGTGTATGGGGGGCTTTCGAATTGCTTTTGCAGTTGGTGCAGAGCCCCTTATTAGTGCACTTAGAGAATTAAAAGGCGTAATTGATTTCAATCAATCGACAGCTTTGCAGATTGGAGCAATTGAGGCGCTTACAAATAACTCAGATTGGCCGAATAAGATTCTTGGGGTTTATCGTGAACGCAGAGATAAGACCATTTCTGCTTTGTCAAAACTTGGTTGGAATGTACCTGTTCCATCAATGGCTATGTATCTTTGGATGCCTTTGCCTGATTGGGCAAAGGAGAGTCATCTTAGTGACGAGGATTTTGCTGTTGAGTTATTGCAGAATTCTGGAATAGCTTTAACGCCAGGTTCTGGTTTTGGTTCGGGTGGTAAAGGATGGTTGAGGCTTGCTTTGGTAAGACCCGTTGATGAGTTGGAAGCAGCAATAAAGAGAATGACTCCTTGGTGGAATGAGCAGAGCTAATAATTTCTGTGGAGCAGGTTTAATTGCTCGAACCAAGAAACAGGTTTCTCCGCAGCCTTTTTCTTGGAATTTCAGATGGACACCTGTTTGTGCCAGTACAGAACTGGGCTTGTCGAAGTGGTTGCTTGAAAAGCCTTTACTACAAGGACAGGCACGTGTTTTCTTATCTGGGCATCAAAGATTTGGTAGAGGACAGCGAGGTCGTTTATGGGAATCACCAAAGGGCGGTGTTTGGCTAAGCGCTGCTCTTCCATGGTCCGCCCAACAGTCTTCTGCTGGGTTGTTTGGCTTAACAGTTGCCTTGGCCATGTCCGAAAGGTTGGAGGCTTTGGGGGTGCCCATAAGGATTAAGTGGCCAAATGATTTAGTTGTTGGAAACCGCAAACTTGGGGGGCTTTTGCCGAGTCTTGTACATCGAGGAAGCAAAGTTCGTTTCGCTCGTATAGGTTTTGGTTTAAATGTTCGTAACCCAGTCCCTTTAGAAGGTATTAGATTATTAGAAATAATTGGTTCAGGCAAAGCAAGACTTGGCTTTTGGACAAATGAAGTTCTAATTGCACTAGATAGAGCAATTACTTATGCAGATCAATCGATTTGGATTTGTGAACAAGTTAAGAAACGTCTATGGACTAATAACTTGAAAGATCCAGTCACAAAAGAATTTCTAAAAATCGAGGGTATAGAGGAGGATGGGGCTTTGAGGCTTCTTAAAGGTTCGGAGCGAATTATTTGGAGGCGATGGAGTTGAATTTTTATTTATCTTTGGGCTTTAATCTCTAACACTTTTCCATCTTTAAATCGGGCAATTCGCTTCGCTCTTGCAGCTACATCATTTTCATGAGTAACAAGAACAATAGTTATTCCCTGGGTATGAAGATCATCAAATAGTTTTAGTACATCCTCTGTTGTTTTTGAATCAAGGGCTCCAGTAGGCTCATCAGCAAGAAGCAGAGCTGGTTGATTGATAATTGCACGCGCTATTGCAACTCTTTGCTGTTGACCTCCTGAAAGTTGATTTGGGCGATTCCTCATTCGATCTTTAAGTCCCACTCTAAGAAGAGCTTGCTCTGCCTTTTCTTGTCTTTGATGAGTAGCAACTCCTGCATAAATCATAGGTAACATGACATTCTCAATTGCAGTGGCCTGGGGAAGAAGGTGAAATTGTTGAAAGACAAAACCAAGTTCTTGATTTCTGAGGTCAGCAAGTGAGTCGTCATTTAATCCTTCCATGGCAATTCCATTCAGTAAGTAACTTCCAGTGGTTGGACGATCTAGGCAGCCCAGTATGTTCATGGCGGTACTTTTGCCTGAGCCACTAGGCCCCATTACAGCCAGATAATCTCCATGCTGGACAGTCAGATTTAAATCATCTAGTGCTTTTACTTCTGAATTCCCTTCTCCATAAATTTTGCTTACATCAGTCAATATTGCGACAGAAGGACTTTTTGTTTTGGATGAATTAGCCAAGGGGTTGATTGTTGCTAATGGCAATAGCTTCTTGTAGCAGTGGAGTACCTGCAACAGCGCTATTTGCCCATTGGAATAAAGGATTTGAAAAAATTCCTCCTAATGCGGTAAACACCACGCAACTAACTAGAGCGACTCTCAGAGGAGGTAGGCCTAATGTATCCCACTTGATTAAGGGATAATTTTTTACTATCTTGGAAGCTTCTTGAGGCTCTTTGACCACCATCATTTTAATTACAGAAATGTAATAATAAATGGAGATCACTGATGTCACAAGACCAACTATAACTAACAAATATTGATGGTTGGCCCACCCTGCAAAAAATAAATAAATCTTTCCAAAGAAGCCAATCATAGGAGGGATTCCACCTAACGATAAGAGGCAAAGACTAAGTCCGAGAGTTATTAATGGGTCCTTCTGATAAAGCCCTGCATAATCAGAAATCTTGTCACTTCCTGTTCTTATTGAGAAGAGAATTATGCATGCGAATGCGCCAAGATTCATAAATAAATAGGCGGCCATATAAAGAACCATTGCTGCATAACCATCTTCTGTTCCACTTACTAATCCAATCATTACAAACCCTGCTTGGCCAATGGAGCTGTAAGCAAGCATTCGTTTCATTGATGTTTGGGCTAGAGCTACAACATTGCCCAAAGTCATGCTTAGTACAGCAAGAACTGTAAAGAGCAATTTCCACTGACTATCAAAAGCACTAAAGCAACCAATGAGAATTCTTATTGCCAGTGCAAAACCTGCAGCTTTAGATCCAACAGATAAAAAGGCTACGACTGGTGTTGGAGAACCTTCATAAACATCTGGCGTCCATTGATGAAAAGGGACGGCAGCGATTTTGAAGGCAACTGTTGCTAGGACAAAGACTAGTGCAAGTGCGGCAAGAGGGGTCGGGCTAGTTGCCATAGCAAGACCAATTGCCTTAAGACTTGTGCTACCGCTAATCCCATAAAGAAGGGAAGCTCCATAAAGGAATACAGCCGCTGCTGCTGAACCTACTAACAAATATTTCAAGGCTGCTTCAGCGCTGCGAGCATCCCGTTTCATATAGCCAGAGAGGAGATAGCTTGCTACTGAAAGTGTTTCAAGTGACACGAAAACACTGACAAGATCAGTTGAGCCGCAAAGCAACATTGCGCCAAGTGTGGCTGCGAGGAGAATTGCGGCATATTCGCCAATAGGACTTCCACTCTGTTCAGCGTATCTCCAGCTAATAAGAAGGGATAAGAGGGTTGAAAGAGCAATAATTGCTCTAAAGGCAATAGCAAGGTTGTCAGCTAGAAATGCACCAAGGAAAGATGATTCCAAAGGCCCATTCCATTGCAATGCAAGAATTATTAAGGCGGCTCCTAACCCGCTGTAACAAATAGGTGGAGACCATTTAGCTGCCGCTTCTTCTCCAGCAAGGTCAACCAATAAAGTCCCAAGCATTGCGAGGAGAACAAAACCTTCTGGCGCAATTGCACCAGCATTAAGGTTTAAGTTCAAGAGCTCACTTGGAGCTCCCATGCTTTGGGTGTATAAAAGAAGAGCACCCATTTCGGGCATAACAAGTGCGGGGGTTAAAACAGTTGTTCAGACTGTACCTGTGCTTAAACGCAGGATCTTTTCAAAGGATTAGATCTATGCAGCTCGCATGTTAGTGCGATAAAGATTGGATGGGTATTCATCTTCGCCTGTGGTCAACACCCTTGTCATCGTCGAGAGCCCTACCAAGGCTCGAACCATTAAAGCCTTCCTCCCAAAAGGCTTTTCGGTAGAGGCTTCTATGGGCCATGTTCGGGACTTGCCAAATAGCGCAAGTGAGATCCCTGCTGCTCAAAAAGGAAATAAGTGGGCAAATTTGGGAGTCAACACAACTTCTAACTTTGAGCCACTTTATGTTGTTCCGAAAGACAAAAAGAAGATAGTAAAAGCTTTAAAGGCAGCCTTAAAAGATGCTGATGAACTTTTGCTGGCGACTGATGAAGACCGAGAGGGAGAGAGCATTAGTTGGCATTTATTGCAATTGTTAAAACCTAAAGTGCCTGTTAAAAGAATGGTTTTTCATGAAATCACGAAGGAGGCGATTTCCCAGGCGTTAGCGCAGACAAGAGATTTAGATATGGAGTTAGTTCATGCACAGGAAACGAGGCGAATACTTGACAGGCTTGTTGGTTACACATTGTCGCCCCTTCTTTGGAAAAAGGTTGCTTGGGGGCTTTCAGCAGGGCGTGTTCAGTCTGTGGCGGTAAGACTCCTTGTTCAAAGAGAGAGAGCAAGAAGAGCTTTTCGCAGTGGTAGTTATTGGGACATAAAAGCAAAAGTTGAGAAATCTGGAAGTTCTTTTGACGCAAAATTGACTCGTGTCGGAGGAGAGAGAATTGCAACAGGAAATGATTTTGATGAGACGACAGGGGAGCTCAAGCCTGGGAACACAGTTCATTTGATTAATGAAAAATCAGCACAAAAGCTTTCTCTGGATTTGCGTTCCTCTAAATGGACGGTTAAGTCAGTTGAAGAGAAGCCGACTATTAGGAAGCCTGTTCCTCCTTTCACTACAAGCACTCTTCAGCAGGAAGCTAATCGCAAATTAAGGCTTTCGGCACGCGAAACGATGAGATGTGCGCAGGGGCTTTACGAGAGAGGCTTTATTACATATATGAGGACTGATTCTGTTCATTTGTCGGATCAAGCCCTCAAAGCGGCAAGGAGTTGTGTTAAGTCACGATTTGGGGACAATTACTTAACTAAGAGTCCAAGACAGTTCTCGACTAAGTCTCGCAATGCTCAAGAGGCCCATGAAGCTATTAGGCCGGCCGGTGAAAGCTTTCGAACTCCAAGTGAAACTGGCCTCTCAGGTAGAGATTATGAATTGTATGAATTGATATGGATGCGGACCGTCGCTACTCAAATGGCAGAAGCACGTTTGACTTTGCTTGCTGTAGAAATTGAGGCTGGGGAATCAATTTTCCGTGCAAGTGGTAAAAGGATTGATTTCCCTGGTTTTTTTCGTGCTTATGTAGAAGGTAGTGACGATCCAGATGCCGCTTTAGAGGAAAAGGAGCTTTTGCTTCCCAGGCTTGTTGCAGGAGACTTGCTGGTTGTCAATGAAGTCGAACCTGTAGGACATCAAACTCAGCCTCCTGCTCGATTTAGCGAGGCTTCTCTTGTGAAAATGCTTGAGAAGGAGGGCATAGGCAGACCATCAACTTATGCAAGCATTATTGGAACTATTGTTGACAGGGGTTATGCAGCTCTTTTGAGTAATGCTCTAATACCTAGTTTTACAGCTTTTGCTGTCACAGCTCTTTTAGAAGAACATTTCCCTGATTTAGTTGATACTAGCTTCACTGCGAAGATGGAACTTACGCTAGATGAGATTTCAACTGGAAAGGTTAATTGGCTTCCTTATCTAGAAGATTTTTATAAAGGTGATAATGGCTTGGAGTCTCAAGTTAATAAAAGAGAAGGAGATATTGATTCTGCAGTTTCTCGTACGATTGACCTAGAAGGTTTGCCGTGTGTTGTTCGAATTGGCCGATTTGGAGCATATTTGGAAGCAAAAAGGCTTGGAGATGATGGAGAAGAAGAGTTAATCAAGGCAACTCTTCCGAAGGAAACAAATCCGGCCGACTTAGATGCTGATAAAGCTGAGTTAATTCTCAAGCAAAAGATTGATGGGCCTGAATCTCTTGGAGAGGATCCAGAAACAGGAGAAAAGGTTTATTTACTTTTTGGACAGTATGGACCTTATGTCCAAAAAGGACAGGTTAGTGACGAAAGCCCTAAACCGAAGAGAGCTTCTTTGCCTAAGGGTGTTCAACCAGAAGCTCTTACGCTTGAAGATGCTTTAGGACTATTGCGTTTGCCCCGATTGCTGGGAGAGCACCCTGATGGAGGCCGTATAAAAGCTGGGTTAGGTCGCTTTGGTCCATATGTTGTCTGGGATAAAGGGAAAAGTGAAAAGGATTATCGATCCTTAAAAGGAGAGGATGATGTCCTTTTGGTTGGCATAGATAGAGCATTGGAACTGTTGGCCATGCCAAAGAGAGGTAGAGGTGGGAGGACTGCCTTAAAAGATCTTGGGACTCCCGAAGGGGGTTCTGAAAATGTTCAAGTTTACGATGGTCCTTATGGCATGTATGTCAAGCAGGGCAAGGTCAACGCTTCTCTCCCTGAAGGTAAAGGAGCTGATGAAATAACACTTGTTGAAGCTTTGGAACTTCTTGCTGCAAAAGTAGCTTCAAAGAAAAAAGGTAGAGCGAAAAAGAGCCGTTCAAAAACATCTACAAAAAAAAGCTCATCAACTCAAAAATCTGCTAAGAAAGTACCTGCCACTACAAAAACGGGTCGTCTGAGAGCAAGCTCGGTGAGAGTTATCAAGCTTGGCGATACTTGATGAACCTTCTTTTTCAAAAAGCTTGGCATGCAAGGTTTAAGCCTTTATTAGGTACAACCCTTTTTTTGATACTTCAAGGTTGCTCTAATACAAGATTTGGAGAACAACTTGCCAACAGTTTTGATGCTCCCCAGAATTCGCTTGCTGAGGAGGTTGATGTTGCTAGTAGAGAGACTAGGGAATCTATAACGCCAACTCGACTACCGACAAAGGAAAACAAGAAATCCAATTCACCAACTTCTAAAAAAGGACTTCGCCGATTGAACCCAGAGATACCAAGAGTTGTGAGGAACCCATTGCCATATCGAATTACAATTAAGCTTTCCGAAGCTGATCCTTCTGCTCCCGCCGAGGCTTTAACAAAGGCACTACGAATGGCTGGAGTGAGGTTTGAGGTTGAACGAATAGAGCTCCTTAAAAAAAACAATCTTTCTAAACGATCTAACAGAATTAAAGGGGCTACTCCTTGATGGCTATCAACAAGAGTCAACCTTCAAGTTTGGCGAGATCTTTAAATTCAACCAGTCGGGTTCAAGCGCTTAGGATGATGGAGACTTCCTATTTGGCGGCAGCCTTTGGACTTATTTGGATAGCTCTTTATTACTTGCCAATAGGCGGAGCTCTTTTTAGGTTGGCATTACCTTTACCTCTGGCTTTGCTCCAGTTACGACGTGGTTCAAAGGCTGGACTAGAGGGACTTGTCCTTTCTGTTTTACTTTTAATCGCGTTAATGGGACCTGTTCGTGGCCCAATGGTTTTGTTCCCATATGGGTCCCTTGCTTTTTGGTTGGGTTGGAGCTGGAGAAGAGAATTGAGTTGGTGGATTAGTTGGACAGTGGGTATTTTGATTGGATCAGTGGGTTTTTTAGTGCGCGTTTGGGCTCTTTCTCTTTTAGTAGGGGAGAACTTGTGGGTTGTCATTACTAGGGCAGGTTTTTCATTTTTAGACCGGCTTTTTGATTCCTTTAATCTTCCATTTATTCCTGAATTGTCTCAGGTCCAGTTAATGGCAATCTCTTTGGTAGTTTTTCAAGAGATTATTTATGTTTTGGTTCTTCATGCTTTAGCTTTTTGGCTCTTTCCCCGCTTAAAAGCGCCTATCCCTCAACCACCGAATATTTTGCATAATCTTGTTGTCTTTGACCCCATGTGACTTGGAGCAAAGCAATGCTGGTCTTGAACTTCCTGCAGAGTGCAGTTTTTTTGGTGCATGTAGATCAAGAGGGGATGTGTTCGATTGGTTGAGAACTTTTCAAAAAAAACAAAGTAGATTTTCTTTTCTTTTGGTTTTAGCGGGTTCTAGAACGGCTGAAATAGATGGGATTTCGGCTGCAGGGTCGACTCCTAGTTCTCGTAAATATACAGCTGTTGCTGATGCGGAATTACTTTTATATGGTCCTGGGAAAGGCAGGCGTTTCTCACTCCCCCCTCTTGATGCTGGGGTTTCTCCCGCTTTGATAAGTCACGTCAGTTCTAAGCATCTTGGGCTTTCCCCAGTCGTTTTAGCTGTTGGATTAGCTCATTCTCCTGAATTTCCACATATTCGCTTGGAGTCTCCTTCGTTAGGACCGGCCGAATGTCTGTCTAAAGGTCATGCAATGGATCTCGCGCGTGTTAATTCTTTATGGCGTAGAGGCTTTGAGATGGGCATGCGATTACATCGACCTCTAATACTTGCAGAATGTGTCCCTGGAGGGACAACTACTGCTCAGGCTGTCCTCACAGCATTTGGTTTATCAGTTGGAGACTTGATTGGCAGTAGTGCAAAGAGACCTCCTTTCATTTTAAAGAAACAAGTTGTGGACCAGGGAATTCGTTCTGCAGGGCTTAGTGAGAAGGCTTCTCCTCAACTTATACTTTCTGCACTTGGAGATCCATTCCAACCCGTTGCTGCTGGACTATTGCTCGGTGCAAGGCAGGTTGGGCAAAAGGTTTTGCTTGGGGGAGGTAGTCAGATGCTTTCCGTTTTAGCTTTGGCTTTGGCATCTTTAAGGCAGGATGTGCGATATGAATTTGCTAAAGGTGTAGCTATAGGTACAACAGCTTGGTTGCTTAATGAAACACCTTTAATACGTAGAGGTGCTAACTCAATAGAGTTATTGACGAATTACGTAGGAGAGCATTTTGGAGTTGACCTGTTTGGTTTTAATACTGGATTACGTTTTCATGCGAGTAAACATCAGGCTTTAAGAGATTATGAGTTGGGATACGTTAAGGAAGGTGTTGGGATGGGTGCTCTTTCTTTCTTGGCTCAATTGCAGGGTATGACAATTAAACAGCTCGCTCAGAGCTGTGATAATGCTATGGATGAGTTGCTCTTGTAATTAGTTCACTGTTTTTTCAGTCGGAGTTATTAATGAATGGTTCACAATTAGGAAGACGAGATTTTTTGCAGATAGGTCTTCTTGGAGGCCTGAGCCTTATTACTGGTT
Source organism: uncultured Synechococcaceae cyanobacterium (assembly GCA_902634405.1). GTDB lineage: Bacteria > Cyanobacteriota > Cyanobacteriia > PCC-6307 > Cyanobiaceae > CACPJY01. Next base: position 10,719 of record CACPJY010000019.1, on the reverse strand, counting down.
GTACAAGCATAAAACAAGGTCCACTTCTTATGGCTTCGCCTGAAACCTTGCCAAAACACTTAAGAAGGAACTTGCCTACCCCCTGGAGGTTTGAGCCTTTACAGTTTCCACTGAGCAGTACCCCATATGAGCCGGCAATGGTAGAAAGAGCTGACCTCATATCCTTAAGTGATGGATGGTTAACTGATTTCCCTTGTGAAAAATTACAACCAATAGACAATCCCGAATTAAAAGATCGCCTTGCTTATCAAGCTAAGACTTTTTTGAGAAGTCTCCCTCCTTTTATGGATGAATTGTTTCTTCCTATTGGAGTTTCTCCTTGGGTCATGCTTTTTCGCAATGGTGCACCTTGGTTTCAAGAAGCAAATAATAGTTGGGATGTTTTGTTGGACTCTGCTTTAAAAGGCGAAATAGTTTTTCCTCAGAGTCCTCGTTTATTGATTTCGATCTCAGAGACGATTGCTCAGTCATCAGCGTTACGCCGTTTAAGAGAACAAGCATTGACTTTTGATGATCGAAACGCTCTCAATTGGTTGCTAGAAGGGAAAGCTCGTCTCGCTATCCTGCCACTGCAACGTTGTCTATCGATCCTTCGCCGCGACCAGAGGTTATCTATTTCAATGCCTCGTAGTGGTTCCCCTTTGAATTGGACTTTATTAGCTCGTCCTTCATCTACTAGTGAGCCTTTGCCAAAGCGTTGGGTTGAGGGTGCTTGGAGTATGCCCTTATTGGCTAAGCTTTTAGCCTCGGGTTGGTTACCAGCCATCTCTCGAGAGGAGTTAACTAGTGGTCTTAGTGTGATTTCTTCGGCGTATAGATCTGTTGCTCTCCCTTCTGAATCTGTTTGGAAAAAATGTTGGTCTCTCCCCCCTTTGACAAAGAAAGCCCAAACGGAATTATTACAACAATGGAAGCAGTCAACTCCATAATCTTCTTTTGGGCTGGCCTTCTAATCGATGATGAGTATCTTTCAGGAGCTGTGGAATATTCAGATTATATGGACAGCGTGGAATGCAGTCCCCACAATTTCTACAAGCGTCGGCTTTTAATTCTTCCCACCAGTGTCCAGCTCTGCCAATTAGGTTGTATCTCTCCTGGGCAAAGGTGACGAGGTCATGCCCAATCGCTAGGTTGCGGAGTCGTAATATTTCTGGAATAGGAACATCTTGTGGACAAGGTAGACATGCTCGACATTGGCCACAATGTTCTTCTCTGAGGCGTTCTTTTCTAAAAGCTTTCAGATTCTTCATTGCTTGGCTTTCTTGTTGAGTTAAGGGAGTATTGGCATTGCGTAGTTCCTTTGCAATTGTCAAGTCTTTTACATTGCTAGCTCCAAGGGTAAGAGTACTAATTCCTTCTGCTAGTAGAAATCGATATGCAAGATGTAGGGGGGTGAAAGGAGAACAATCTGTGGATAGTGTTTGACTTGGCGTATGTAGATGACCTCCCTTGTCTGCAGGGGAAATTGCCATGACACCCATACCTCTTTTGAGGGCTTTTTGGGCTAAAGGAATTCTTGTAGGATCCAGTAGATGAAGGTGCAAGCTACAGAATTGGAAAATATTGCTTTTGAGAGCCTGATCAATTAAAGGAGGAGAACCATGACTACTGAAACCAACTTGGTTGATAAGCCTTTCTTTGAGGGCCCAATTTATAAATTCGGCACCGTCACCTTTAAGTGCCCATTCCAAGTGTTCAGGAAGATTAATTCCATGTATGGCTAAGTTGCTTAATTTGGAAATCTGTAGTCGAGAGAGCAGTCTCTTTAATTCGTTTTTTGCCGTCGATAGAGTTGTCCCAGGGAGAACTTTACTTGTAATAATCCAACCTCCTCGGGGAACTAATTTTTCTTGTTTGAGTTGACTTAAAGAAGTACCAAGAAATTCCTCTGCCTGACCATAGACAGGAGCTGTTTCAATGTGATTTATTCCTGCATGAAAAGCTTCTTTTACAATCGCATACATTTGTTCGCTTGAATCAAGAGACCTCATGGTCCCTAATGTAAAAAGGCTTACTTTTGGTCCCCGACCAAAAGCTCTACGAGCTGGATTCATTTGCCTTCCCCATTACCATCCTTGTCTTTGAGGTGTTTAATCAATGAGTCAGGATTAATTTGATCTAAGAAACGCCGAAATTCGATTTGGTCCGCTTTATCTGCCTCTGAATCGACTGGGATTGAGGCTTCTGAAAAAACACTTTCAAGCATCCAAATGCTGCATTGCCAGCGAACTGCTAGGGCAATAGCATCACTAGGTCTAGCTTCTATCTCAATGGTTAAGCCTGATTCATCATTTTTGCTTTCTTTTTGAGAGTTGATTCTTGAAAGCTTGAGCACTGCTTGAAAGGTGTTTTTGTCCATTGAATGAATTATTACTCGTTCTAAATTCAATTGACCTTCTTTTAGCAATCTGACTATTAGGTCATGAGTTGTTGAGGAATTGGCTGAGGAGGTTTGGAACCCGGCCAAAATACTGTCGGCTTGTGCTTTCTCTATCCAAATGGGAACTTGTCTTCTTCCGGATGGATCTCTGAGTAAAACTATTGGAGTTCTGTTTGATGCGTCTAGAGCTAAACCTGCCACGCTCATCTCTATCACAGCTTTGCCTCCCGCATCTGTAATTTAATTATGGCTGGAGATTTTTTTATTAGAGGGAATTTATGTTTACAGGATTAATCCAGGCTGTCGGAAGAGTGCGGAGAAAGGCTGGCAGCTTGCTGGTTGAAGGCTGCCAGCCTTTCTCGCCATTAACTCTTGGAGACAGTATTGCGGTAGATGGCGTTTGTCTAACAGTCGCGGAGCTTGTAAAAGAAGGTTTCTTGGCCAATATCAGTGAAGAAACCTTGAACCGAACCAATCTTGGCAAAAAGGCTGATATTGGTGAGTTTGTCAATCTCGAACCTGCTCTTCGCTTGTCTGATCGTCTAGGTGGGCATTTGGTAAGCGGTCATATTGATGGTCTTGGCAGGATTGTTAAAATAGATTCACTTAAATATTCATGGCAAATAGAGATTGCTTGGCAAGAGAAATCTTTTGGTCGTTATATTTGTGAAAAAGCAAGTATTTCGCTAGATGGTGTAAGCCTTACAGTCGCTGGATGTATTCACGACGGATCTAGATTCTTCATAGCAGTTATTCCACATACTTGGGAAAATACAACTTTGCAGTATTTAAAAATTGGTTCTTTTGTGAATTTAGAAATAGATCTGATGGCCAAATACGCGGAAAGCATATTGATTAAATCAAGTGCGGGTAATGATTATTCAAGAAAATCTCAGCCTGTTATTACACCAGAATGGCTAACCAACCAGGGGTGGACCTAATTAGTTAGCTATTCAGGTGTTTTCTTTAGAAAAGTGCTTTAATCTTTTTCACTCGCAGGACGCAGACTCTCTCCATTAAGAGGCTGAAGCCAAATTGATCCTGAGTCTTTGCGAATTTCAATTCGAAACTCTTGACCAGGTTCAAGCCCTAGCTTACGGGTATATGCATGCCCGATGAGTAAGTTCCCGTTTCCATGAACGCGAGTACGGAACTCGGCTTGGCGTCCTCTAGAACCTCTACCTGAGCGTCCATTAGAGCGAAGCTTGTAGCCCTTCGCTTCGACTAGAGCTCGATAAAAGCTCTTGCGTAAAACTCGTCCACTTGGACCGACATAGCCGCAGCCTCTAGCGATTTCGTCTTCAGGACGATTGCTTAGAGATCTTGCTTTGTCTAGTAGCTCTTTGCCGACAAGCATTTTATGCTCATTAATTGAAGGAATTCTGCCTGGACATTGGAAGAGTGGCAAGGAATTGTTTGAACTTTTTCTGAATAATTATCTTTTAATCAAGACTTAGAGGAGATAAAGGACGATGAACAAAACAACCCAAATTCCGTCAACGAAGTGCCAGTAAAGCTCCACAGCCTCGAGGGGGAAAGGGTTTTCACTGGTGATCCGCCCTTCCTTTGGGCGGGATTGCCAGTAAACAATCAAGATCATTAAAGCCCCAAGAGTCACATGAAGACCATGGAAACCTGTAAGAGCATAGAAAGTACTTGCGTAAAGATTGTCTGTTAATCCAAATGGGAGGGTGAAGTATTCGATCATTTGACTCCCTAGGAATGCAATTCCAAGACTTGCCGTTATTAGAAGCCAATGCTGACATTTTTTTGAGTCATTAATTTTCAGGGCTTGACCAGCACGATGAAAAGTGGCACTGCTTACTAGGAGTAAAATTGTATTAAGAGTTGGCAGAGGTAGCTCTAATTCGTAAACAGCTTCAGGACCTAAAGGGTTTACAGCTTTGAATGTTAAGTATGCAGCAAAAAAGCCCGCGAAGGTCATTCCATCTGCAATGAGGAACGTTGCTAGACCAAATAATCTGTGATCTTCATGCTCAAAGTCTTCTTGAAGTTCTGTTTTGGAACTTTCTTCTATTGGACTGATTGTTGTCATGGTTTTTCGTCCTCAGCTGAAAAGTCATTCTTCGGTGGACTTGTTGGAGCTTCTTCTTTTACTTTCCCATACCCATATGGTTCAGTGACTAATGGAGGAGAGCCTTCCCAATTTTCTACTGGGGGAGGTGAAGTAGTTAGCCATTCAGGGGTTAAAGCTTGCCAGGGATTATCTCCTGCTATTGGTCCTTTAATTGCACTTTGAATGACATTCCAAAGGAAAGGGAAAGTGCTTATCGCCATTAATAATGCCCCAACACTACTTATTTGATTCACAAGAGTAAATTGTGGGTCGTATTCAGCAACTCGCCTCGGCATACCATTAAGACCCAACCAATGTTGTGGAGCAAAGCACAAGTTAAAGCCTATAAATGTAATTAAAAAATGGATGCGACCAAGGTTTTCATTAAGCATTCGACCAGTGAATTTTGGGTACCAATGATAAATAGAAGAAAAAATCACAAAAACCGATCCACCATAGACAATGTAATGAAAATGAGCTACCACAAAATAGGTATCATGTACGTGAACATCAAAGGGGACTTGAGCAAGCGCTACCCCTGTAATTCCGCCTAAAACAAAGTTTGCAATAAAGCCACAAGAGAATAAGACTGCACTATTTAGAGCAATCTTTCCTCCCCATAGTGTTGCTACCCAATTAAAGAATTTGATGCCTGTTGGAACTGCAATAAATGAGGTTGCAATCGTAAAGAACAGCCTCATCCATGGAGGCGTTCCACTGGTGAACATGTGATGAGCCCAAACCACTAAACCAAGAACAACGATTGCCATGATTGAGTAAACCATTGTTGTATAACCAAAAAGGGGTTTTCGACAGTGAACAGGCAGTATTTCGCTAACAAGCCCAAAAGCTGGTAATACCATGATGTACACCGCAGGATGGGAGTAAAACCAAAAGAGATGTTGATAAACGACTACGTTGCCACCCAAGCTTGGATTAAAGAAACCAGTGTTTGCAACGATGTCAAAGCTTAAAAGGATGAGTGTCCCTGCAAGTACTGGAGTGGAAAGGACAACTAGTATGCTTGTACCTAGCATTGCCCAGCAGTACATAGGCAATTGCATAAGTTTTAGATTTGGTCTTCTAAGTTTCAATATTGTTGCAATGAAGTTGATCCCACCAAAGATTGAGCTGCCTCCTAGTAACAACACACTGAGGATCCATATGATTTGACCTGCTGCAGGGGTTGTAATACTTAGAGGTGGATAGGCTGTCCAGCCTGATTCTGCTGCACCTGTAATGAAGTAGCTGGTTATTAACATCAATCCAGCAGGTGGAATTAGCCAAAATGCAACAGCGTTAAGTCTTGGAAAAGCCATATCTCTTGCCCCAACATAAAAAGGAATAAGGTAATTCCCAAAAGCACCATTCACTACAGGAACAATCCATAAGAAGATCATTACTGTGCCATGTAGAGTTAAAACTTGGTTGTAGACATCTCTTGCCATGAAATCTGACATTGGACTTGTAAGTTCAATTCTTATGGCACCAGCTAGTAATCCACCAATTAAGTAAAAAAGAAACCCGCAAACTAAATATTGAAGTCCGATGACTTTGTGATCAACACTAAAACTAAAATAACGAAGCCATCCAGTCGGCTGAAGACTAATGTTCGTTTTTTTATTGTCAGAAGGATGTGTGATGGTCATGTTTCTTTAATGGTTACCTTTGCATTTTTTTGATACCAGTCCTGATAAACCTTTGGCTCATCTACTACCACTGCAGAACGCATTCCACCGTGATATGGTCCACATAGCTCGGCGCAGATAATGGGATACCTACCTACTTTTGTTGGGGTGAAATTTAATATTGTTGGTTGTCCAGGGATGATGTCTTGCTTTAGGCGGAATTGTGGAACCCAGAAAGCGTGTATAACATCTTTAGATTCCATTCTCATGGTCACAGGCTTTCCCGTAGGGACATGGAGCTCGCCTGAAAGTATGTCTCCTTGAGGATAGTGAAAGAGGAAAGCAAATTGCATTGCTGTTACTTCTACTGGCAGAGGTGCAAGCATAGAATCACTTTTTGATTCTTCTAGAGAGCTATTGCCAATACCACCCCAAATTCGTTCTTCAGAAGCTAATTGTTGATGATTGTGTGTTCCATGGGAAAGAGAGGCCATCCCTCCCATTCGTTCATAAATGTCATAACTGTAAAGGCCAACGAATAGGACAACAACCGCAGGAACTGCGGTCCATAAAATCTCAAGAGGCAAATTGTCTTCTAGCGCTATTCCATCTCCAGTATCTCCAGGCTGTCGTCTGAATTTGAATAAACTGAACAATACCAATCCAACCATTCCTACAAACAATATGGTTCCAATGCTAAATAGGACTCTGAAGAGTTCGTCATAAACAGGAGCATTTGTACTTGCATCTATTGGAAGGAAATTGACGTTCTGTCCCAGCCAAATTCCTCCTATTAGGAGCAAGATGCTTAGAAAGATAGCAATAATGGCCGAAGGACTCGGCAAAAGTCTTCTCCGTAATCATTCCAGGCTATGGAGAACAGTTCGATTCAACAAGCAAAGGTTTAAGAGTCGTCTTGAATTACAGACTTATTATTAAGTATTCATTAGGTGATTCAGTGGATTTTGAGCTTTTTTGAATTCAAGTTCTGTCAGGGTTAGATGATTTAAAGCGTTTAATTTGGTGTTGCAGTCGTCCATACAACGTGCCGTTTGTTTCTAGATCGCTACCTTCGATTAGTAAAACTCTCTTTGCAACTACCTGGGTTCATTGACTGATTCACCTTCTCTTCGGATTCGCTTGCACCTTGCTCAACTGTCAAGTCACCTTGTGGTTGCGCTTGTCATTCTTGTCGTGATTGGTGGTGCGACCAGGGTTATGGAAGCAGGATTAGCTTGCCCAGATTGGCCGCTCTGCTATGGGACTTTATTCCCTGGACGGCAGATGAATCTCCAAGTTTTTCTAGAATGGTTTCACCGCCTTGATGCGTTTGTCATTGGGATCGCTTTGTTATTCAAAGCTGTATTGACCTTGATTTGGCGTCGTTATTTGCCTAAATGGGTACCTTGGGTGGCGTTTGGACTGGTTCTTTTAATTGCTTTACAGGGTGGATTAGGTGCTTTGACCGTTTTACAGCTTCTGCCCTCAGCAGTGGTTATGGCACATTTGACGATTGCATTTCTTCTCCTTGCCTCATTAAGCGCTCTTTCCCAGTATTTTTTATCATCACAAGGCCAGGCAGCTCCTTTGTGGTGGAGAGTAATGGGCATCTGTTCATTATTGTCTGTGATAGCTCAGTCTTTAATTGGATCTCGTATGGCAACTATATGGGCAGCCCAACGTTGCATAAACCATGGGAATGCATGTCAATGGGTTTCTTTGCATCGTGCTTCGGCAATTCCAGTAGGTTGTTTGCTATTGGCTTTTGTTTTTATTTCTGTTTTTGCAGGTGGTTGGACTAGGTCTCAGTGGCCATTCTTATTTGGGATACTTGGCTTACTAATTATTCAGATAAGTCTTGGAATGCTTTCACTTAGTCACGGACTATCTGTTCCTGCAATTACAGTCTTACACCAATTGGTAGCAGCACTTTTGGTTTCGGTTTTGGGAGCGCTATCAGTTAGAAGACCTGCCCATAGTCCTAGAAAATTTTCTTTGGATACAAGGATTAACTCAATGGAGGCCTGTCATGGTTAGTTCAACTTCACAGTTGATTCAAAATGGTTTTTCTAGAGAAAAGCTCATTCCTTCAAGAAAAGTAGTCAAACTTCCAGCATGGTTGGAAGTTGCAAAGCCCAGATTGATTCCTTTGCTTTTGGCTACAACTATAGCTGGAATGGCTTTGACGGATGGTTGGCCGCTCTCTTCTTCTAAATTAGTTTGTACTCTTGGTGGTGGATCCTTGGCTGCTGCTGCTGCTGGTGTTTTTAACTGTTTGTGGGAGCAAGACTTAGATAAACGCATGATAAGAACGAGTGGGCGGGCTTTGCCATCAGGCCGCTTGTCTCCAGGGACTGCATTTATTGGAGCAATATCTTGTACCTTTGCAGCGTCTGTTCTTTTGATAAGTGGAGTTAATTGTTTAGCAGCGGCTCTTACCCTGCTTGGTCTTTGTTCTTATGTTCTACTTTATACAGCTTTTTTAAAGCCTAGGACATCTCAAAATATCGTTTTAGGAGGAGTTGCTGGAGCTATTCCTCCATTAGTTGGGGCGGCGGCTGCAACAGGTCATATTGGGCTGGGTGGATGGTGGCTTTTTTGTCTTGTGATGGCTTGGACGCCAGCTCATTTTTGGGCGTTGGCGATGATTTTGAAAGATGACTACTCGGCAGTAGGAATTCCAATGCTTCCTGTAGTTAAAGGGAAAGTCTTCACAGCTAGAGCTATTTCTCACTACGGACTTGCAACTGTTTTGTTAAGTGGTTTGGGTATTTGGGCCTTGCCTGAAGGGGGATTGTTTTATGGCTTACTAGTTATTCCTTTTAATTTTCGCCTTATTCAAATGATTCAAAGGCTTCTTTCAAACCCTGAAAACCTCATAAGAGCAAAAGAACTCTTCCGTTGGTCGATCCTTTATATGTTTGGAATTTGCCTACTCCTTGTGATAAGTCGTTTGCCTATTGCGGTGAATTTTGATATTCAGGGAATAGCTCTAATTCGATCAGTTGCTCTACATACTCTTATTACGTAACAACTTCAATTTCTTCCTTTAATTATTAGACTTACTACTTTGGATTTACTACTCTTAGTGCTCACGTCCGAGTATTATCAATGCCTTTAATTGAACTTCAGGGTTTAACGAAGTTCTATGGGGAAGTTCAGGCGTTAAAAGACCTGAACTTGAGCATCCCTAAAGGATCTCTTTATGGTTTGCTTGGCCCAAATGGTTCTGGCAAAACAACCACAATTAGAATATTAAGCACGCTTTTGGTTCCAGATTCTGGAACAGTTACAGTAGCAGGATTTGATGCTTTAACTAAGCCTCGCTCTGTTCGAGGTGAATTGGGATATGTTGCTCAAGAAGTTGCATTAGATAAAATTCTTACTGGTAGGGAATTATTAGAACTTCAAGCTGATCTTTACCATCTTATACCAAAAAAAAGAGATCAAAGGATAGCAGACCTTATTAATGATCTGGACATGATTTCTTGGATCGATAGGCGATGCGGAACTTATTCGGGCGGCATGAGACGAAGACTTGATCTCGCTGCAGGAATATTGCACCAGCCTCAACTTTTAGTTTTGGATGAGCCCACAGTTGGTCTTGACATTGAGAGTAGATCGTCAATATGGAATTTGTTAAGGGAACTTCAATCCAAAGGGACGACTGTTCTTATAAGCAGTCATTATTTGGAGGAAATAGAGGCTCTTGCTGACAGGATAGCCATTATTGATTGTGGTCGTGTTATTGCAGAAGGAACGCCCGATCAACTTAAAAAGCGATTAGGCGGGGATAGGGTCACATTGAGGATTAGAGAGTTTAGTAATGAGGTTGAGTCAGAAGAAGCAAGAAAGATTCTCGAGCCAGTCGAGGGTGTAAGAAAGGTTGTTGTTAATGAATCTCAGGGCTTCTCTCTTAATCTTGTAGTTGAGGGCGAACAGGTTTTGCCTAGATTAAAGGAACATTTAGATAGAGCTCAATTACCAATTTTTGCAATGACTCAAAGCCGTCCCAGCCTTGATGATGTTTACCTACAAGCAACAGGGCGAACACTTATGGATGCTGAGCTCGCAGTGACTGGTCAGAGAGATTTAAAACTAGAGAAGAAGCAATCCATGCGCTAAATCATCAATTTCTCTTTAGATTGTTTTTAATTTTTCATCAATGACTAACTCAACTACTTCAAATTTGCTTGCTAACAAGGATGATCCATTCTCACATATATCTCAAGAAACTTTGGCCTTAACTAAAAGGCTTTTTATTCAACTTGTAAGGCGACCATCCACTCTTATTGCAGGTATTCTGCAGCCCCTTATATGGCTTGTTTTATTTGGAGCACTCTTTGCTAATGCTCCTAAGGGTTTACTCCCTGGAGACATGAGTTATGGGAGATTTCTTGGTGCTGGGGTAATTGTTTTTACTGCTTTTAGTGGGGCCCTGAATGCAGGCTTGCCAGTTATGTTTGATAGGGAATTTGGCTTTCTTAACCGTCTATTGGTTGCACCTCTAAGAAGTAGGAGTTCGATAGTTTTTTCATCTGTGATCTATATCACTGCTTTAAGTATTTTGCAAAGCATTGCCATTATGTTTACTGCTTGGGTACTTGGATATGGTTGGCCTGGGCTTGGCGGCT
>CACPJY010000018.1 GCA_902634405.1 uncultured Synechococcaceae cyanobacterium | reverse complement strand
CCCATTCCAATAATTCCTCCGCAACAAACATTTATACCTGCTGATCTAACCCTTTCAAGGGTTTCTAATCTCTCTTGGTATGTTCTAGTTGTAATTATCTCTCCATAATATTCAGGACTTGTATCAAGGTTGTGGTTATAGGCAGTTAGTCCAGCAGCGGCTAATTTTTCAGCTTGTTTGTCTGTAAGCATTCCAGCAGTCACACAAGCTTCAAGTCCAATTCCTCGAACACCTTTAATCATCGAAAGCATTTCTTCAAATGCTTTTCCATCTCTTATTTCTCTCCATGCCCATCCCATACAAAATCTATCAGCGCCTGCTTCTTTAGCAGCTTTTGCTCGTTCCATTACTGATTGAATTTCTAGATTTGAGTTTTCAGTTATATCGCTTGTGTTATGAATCGACTGGGTGCAGTATGCGCAGTCTTCTTCACACCCTCCTGTCTTAATAGAAAGAAGCGAAGCTAGTTGGACTTCATATCCAGGGTTTGCGATTCTATGTATTTTTTGTGCTTCCCAAAGTAAATCAATAAGAGGAGTCTTTAGAAGGCTAATTATTTCCTCAGTGCTCCAGTCATGACGTATATTTAATTTTAGATTGTTTGAACCAAACTTTTGATCTTTTTTCATATTTCTATGATGTGTTTTGATAGATGAATCATTTATTTAATGGAGATGATTCCAGTCCTCCAAACCTGCGATTTCTAGTTTGGTAATCAAGTAACGCTTTTGTTAGATCATTAGCATCAAAATCAGGCCAGAGTGTATCTGTTACGTGTATTTCAGTATACGCTAATTGCCAAAGCAGGAAATTACTAAGCCTTCTTTCTCCACTTGTTCTTATAAGTAGGTCTGGATCTTTTTCTCCTGCAGTAAAAAGTTCTTTTTCGAACATTACCTCATCTATTTGAGATGGATCAATTAAACCTTTGACAGAATGTTCTGCTAGCTTTTTGGCTGCGAGGATAAGTTCATGACGTCCACCATAATTTGTGCAAACATTGAACCGTATGCCTGTATTTTCTTTAGTTCTAGCAGTGGCTTCATCAATCAGCTCTTGCAATTTTTCAGGAAGGGCTTGTAGGTCCCCTAGAAAACGAATTTGAACTTTCTCTTCTTCGAGGGATCGAAGCTCCCTTTGGAGAACACTTTCGAAAAGTGTCATTAGAAAATTAACTTCATCTCCAGGCCTTGACCAATTTTCAGTAGAAAATGCATAAGAGGTAAGGGCTTTGATTCCCCAGTCGCTACATAATCTGAGAGTCGTTTTTAATGCTTCTACCCCGGCTCTATGTCCCATCATTCTGGGGAGACCTTTTGCTTTAGCCCATCTTCCATTCCCATCCATGATTACAGCTATGTGGACTGGCAGACGATCAGGATCTAATCCTGATGGATGAGCAGGAGAAATATTTGGGTGTTGCTTTGTGCTGGTTGCCACAAGGCGGTTCACTGAGATGAATCCTTCGCTTGACTGCTTACGCTAGCTTGTGGAGGTGATTTTAACTCTAATGAAATCAAAGAAGATTTGTTTCCGCTAGTATTATTAACCACTTTTGTTTGAGAATTACTCGTCGAACTTCCAGTGAGGTCCTTTAATAGATCTCCTAGTCGGCTACTTGTTATCGGCCTTTCAAGCCGACCTTGATTGGCTAATGATATTGTCCCTGTCTCTTCTGAGATTACAACGCAAATACATCTATCAAATCGCTCTGTGATACCTAGAGCGGCTAGATGACGTGTTCCGTATCGGCTAATCACCTGTCTTGACAAGGGAAGTATTACTCCGGCTGAAACGATTCTATTTCCTTTTACAAGAACCGCACCGTCGTGGAGTGGTGTATCCGAAGCAAATAGATTTAATAGTAATTCGCGACTCAATTGGGCATCTATTGCTATCCCAGGGTACAGAAAATCTTCTGGGCGTAAATCACTACCCATATCAACAACAATTAGAGCCCCTCTTCTGCTTTGAGAAAGCCGACCAGATGCCTCTGTCAGCTCAGCTACGGTGCTTGCGGTAGCCCTGAATTCATTTTGAGTATTACCTAATAGGACGGCAAGTCTTCCTGTCCCTAGTAGCTCCATTAATCTACGAAGCTCTCCTTGCCAAAGGATTGCAAGTGATAGAGAACATGCGAGCACAAGTGCATCTATTACTTTTGAGGTTAGAGGTAATTGTTCAAAACGCTGAACAAACCAGGCTAATGAAATTAGAAATAAGTAACCCCTTAAAAGCCATAATGTCCTTGGCTCATTTACTCTTGTGAAGAGCAGAATTCCTAATGAAATTGCGAAAATGAGGTCAATAAGGAGGCTAGGATTTAAAACCCCCCACATGTAACCTCCTGAGCACCTATACCTATCCTACCTTCTTAGGCGATCAGGGAGGACATCATTAACCAAAAGCCCACGTGAGGTTTCTCTTTTTTGAATTAAATCGGAATGTCCATTGTTTACAAGAATGGCGGCCGGACGAGGCATTCTGTTGTAGTTGGAACTCATAGAGGCGTTATATGCTCCAGTAGAGAAAATTACCAATACTTCACCTCCTGAACAGGGGGGCAGACTTAAATCTTTCAGGAGAACATCACCAGATTCACAGTGCTTTCCAGCAATAGTAACGATTTCGTTTTCATGGCTAATTGGTTTATCGGCTAAGCAGGCAGTGTATTTAGACTCATATGTTATTGGGCGAGGATTATCACTCATTCCACCATCAATAGAAAGATAAGTCCTTATAGAAGGAACTTTCTTCCGTGAGCCAATCGTATATAAAGTCACACCAGCATTCGCAACTAATGATCTCCCTGGTTCGCAAATAAGTCTTGGGAGATTAAACTTTCTTGATTCAAATGCCTGTGTTAAAGAATCACATATTTCTTTGACCCAACTTTCTATAGAAGGTGGATCATCAGAAGAAATATATCTAACTCCAAGGCCTCCACCTATATTTATATCTTCGATAGGGTGCCCTATATCTTTGGCTAAGAGGAATGTTTCTGCCATGACTTCAGTTAAATCCTTATGTGGTTTCAGCTCGAAAATTTGAGAACCTATATGAGCATGTAACCCAATTAATTTTAGCCAAGAGTATTTTTTTAGTTCCTTTAGAACCTTTTTTAATTCGTCTGGATCAAAGCCAAACTTGCTATCTAGATGTCCTGTTTGGATATATTCATGAGTATGACATTCAATCCCAGGAGTGAACCTTAGCATTAACCTTGCGGGTTTTCCATCTTTTGGTAGGATTGAATTTAATCTATCTATATCATGATAATTATCAATAACAATAGTAGCATTATTATGATAGGCTAAATTTAACTCTTCATCTGATTTATTATTGCCATGAAAAAATATTTTCTCACCTGTTATACCGGCATCTGTTGCCGCAAGTAGTTCTCCAGCAGATACAACATCTATTCCTAATCCTTCAGATTTGATAATTGCATTTATGGCAACAGAACTATTTGCTTTCGAGGCATAGATTGCTAATGATTTACCATCATAATACTTGTCTAAGGCCATTTTATATGCTTTACAAGACTGTCTTATTGTTTTTTCGTCTATAACATATAGAGGTGTTCCGTAGTTCTTGGCTAACTCGTTTAAGCTACAACCTCCAATTAAAAGACTCTCATTTTTATCCAGTTCCGCTGTTATTGGTGCAATGTTGCGGTTGGGGCTCGAATTATCTTGCCCTTTCTCAAATGAGTTTTTGGTCATAGGTTTTGGATTGTTTATTTAATTTTTGATTTGGATGACATCTAATTTAGGTACAGACCCTTGTTATTAGATTGTCTTTTAACTTAGATTGTAGTTTAACTCTGATGCAAATCAAAGACAGGTTTTGGTGATAAAGATTAGCCCCCTACGATTGTTCGACTTAGACGCATGTTACGAGTTGAGCTGTGTGGCATTAGATGGACTGTGGAGTAGGTCGCAATGGGAGGCTGAGATATTAGATGAAAAATCAATTGTTTTGGGTCTTTTTTCTGATCAAGATTTGCGTGGTGTTATCTGCGGTTCTTTAATAATTGATGAAGTACATTTAATAGCTATAGCTGTTCACTCTCAGCACAGGCGAAAGGGGTTTGCCAAATTACTTCTTTCACACTTACTTATAAAGGCTAGAGCATCAGGTGCTTCAACTGCAATGCTTGAGGTCTCTAATAAAAATCATGCTGCTAAAGCAGTATACAAAACGTTTGGATTCCAAACCTCAGGATATCGCCACAACTATTACAAGGATGGAAGTGATGCAGTTATGCAATCGTTGAGTTTGTAAGATTTCTAATCACGTTTTATTTGATTAGAAATTAGTTCGGATTACCGACCTAAACAAAAAACAAAAGTCACATTTTCTTTTACTTATTATTACTTTAGTTCCTCTCCATCTCAGCCTATTAATGGGATATGTCTGAATACTGAACCACGACGCATTTTAGTCCCAATGCTGATAGGTTAGGGGTACTTATACGTGGCCTTGCCCATGTTCGAGAGGTTTACCGAGAAGGCGATTAAGGTCATCATGCTTGCCCAGGAAGAGGCTCGTCGCCTGGGTCACAACTTTGTTGGCACTGAGCAGATCCTTTTAGGTTTAATTGGTGAAGGCACAGGAGTTGCAGCAAAAGTCCTTAAATCAATGGGCGTCAACCTTAAGGATGCACGAGTAGAGGTTGAAAAAATAATTGGACGAGGATCTGGTTTTGTTGCTGTTGAGATTCCCTTTACTCCAAGAGCTAAGAGAGTTCTTGAACTTTCTCTAGAAGAAGCTCGACAATTAGGTCACAATTACATTGGTACTGAGCATCTTCTTCTTGGCCTTATACGAGAGGGAGAGGGGGTTGCAGCAAGAGTTTTAGAGAACCTTGGTGTTGACCTTTCAAAGGTTCGTACACAAGTTATAAGAATGCTTGGTGAGACAGCAGAAGTAACTGCAGGAGGTGGAGGTTCTAAGGGATCAGCTAAGACTGCAACCTTAGATGAATTTGGTACAAACCTAACTCTTCTTGCTAGCGAATCAAAATTAGATCCTGTTGTAGGAAGGCACAATGAAATTGATCGTGTAGTTCAAATTCTTGGCCGGAGAACTAAAAACAACCCCGTGTTAATTGGAGAACCTGGTGTAGGTAAGACTGCTATTGCTGAAGGCCTTGCACAAAGAATTCAACAAGGTGATATACCAGATATTCTGGAGGGTAAAAGAGTTCTAACTCTAGATATTGGTTTGTTGGTTGCAGGTACAAAATATCGAGGTGAATTCGAGGAACGATTAAAAAAAATAATGGAAGAAATTAAGTCTGCAGGAAATGTGATTCTTGTTATTGATGAAGTCCATACTCTTATTGGTGCAGGAGCAGCTGAAGGCGCAATTGATGCTGCCAATATTTTGAAGCCAGCCTTGGCGAGAGGCGAGTTGCAATGTATTGGTGCCACAACCCTTGATGAATATCGTAAACATATAGAAAGGGATGCTGCTCTTGAAAGAAGGTTTCAGCCAGTCATGGTTGGTGAGCCTTCCATTGAAGATACCATTGAAATTTTAAGAGGACTTAGAGAAAGATATGAACAACACCATCGGTTGACGATTACTGATGAAGCACTTGAAGCTGCTGCAAATTTAGGAGATAGATATATATCTGATCGTTTTTTGCCAGATAAAGCTATCGATTTGATAGATGAAGCAGGCAGTCGAGTTCGTTTATTAAATTCAAAACTACCCCCAGAAGCCAAGGAGATAGATAGGGAGTTACGTAAAGTTCAAAAAGAAAAAGAATCTGCTGTAAGAGAGCAGGATTTTAATAAGGCAGGAGAGTTAAGAGATAAGGAGGTTGAATTGCGTGAAAAAGTGCGTTCAGTCCTTCAGTCGAATAAAGATCAAAATACTAATTTATCAAATACGGACCAAAATAACGATGATGAAAATCAGCAAACTTCTAATAACGAAAACACCAAAAATATTGTTAAATCTCTTGATGCTCCTACTGTAGATGAAGAAGATATTGCACATATAGTTGCTTCTTGGACTGGCGTTCCTGTTCAGAAACTTACAGAAAGTGAATCTATAAAATTATTAAATATGGAGGATACACTTCATCAACGACTTATAGGTCAAGATGAGGCAGTTAAAGCTGTTTCAAAGGCAATTAGGCGAGCAAGAGTTGGTCTGAAAAACCCTAACCGTCCTATAGCAAGTTTCGTATTTTCTGGTCCTACTGGTGTTGGAAAAACAGAACTTACTAAAGCTTTAGCTGCCTACTTCTTCGGAAGTGAAGAAGCAATGATACGACTTGATATGTCTGAATTTATGGAGAGACACACTGTTAGCAAATTAATAGGTTCACCTCCTGGATATATAGGTTTTAACGAAGGTGGTCAGCTAACGGAGGCTGTTAGAAGAAGGCCCTACACAGTTGTTTTGTTCGATGAAATTGAGAAGGCGCACCCTGATGTATTTAATCTTTTACTCCAACTACTTGAGGATGGAAGGCTTACTGACTCCAAAGGTCGAACAGTCGACTTTAAAAATACATTGATAATTATGACGTCTAATATAGGCTCTAAAGTTATTGAAAAAGGAGGAGGTGGATTGGGATTTGAGTTCTCTGGTGGCAATGAAGAGGAAAATCAATATAACCGAATTAAATCTTTAGTTAACGAAGAATTAAAGCAATACTTTAGGCCTGAATTTCTAAATAGATTAGATGAAATAATAGTTTTCAGGCAACTAAGCAGAGATGAAGTGAAGCAAATAGCTGAGATTATGTTAATTGAAGTCTTCTCAAGAATGCAAGATAAAGGTATAAAACTTGCAGTCACTAATTCCTTTAAGGATAGACTTGTCGAGGAAGGTTATAATCCCTCTTATGGTGCGAGGCCTCTTAGACGTGCTGTTATGCGCTTGTTAGAAGATAGTCTAGCTGAAGAGGTTTTGTCTGGAAGGATTAAAGATGGTGATCATGCAGAAGTTGATATTGATGATAATAAGAAAGTTATTGTTCGAAAAGTTGATCAACCTTCTTCTCTTCCTGAACTTGCTAAGGCTAGTGCTTAATAGACTACGGAGATACTAATAAGATTATTATGTTATTAGTATGATTAACACTCAATTAATCTCCCCACAAAAAGTTGTTAGGGGTGAATCCGCATGGCAGATCAGTAAGGAAGATATAACTTCATATTGTAAGAAACCACTTTTGCTTGGTCGAAGTGAAATTACGATTCCGTTTCGAGAAAAAATATATTCTGACCTTCTTTCTTTAGGTATTAATCCTATTAAGAACAACTTGAAATATGATTGCTGTGAGGAGGATTTATCTAGGATATCTTTATTTATGAGTGATAATACATGTGATGGTGTTATAGCAGTTGGTGGTGGCAAGGTTTTAGATGCTGGTAAGCTCTTAGCGGATCGACTAGATCTCCCTGTAATAACAATTCCATTAAGTGCAGCTACTTGTGCAGGCTGGACAGCATTGTCGAATATCTATACTTTTAGAGGTGCTTTTTTAGAAGACGTTGCTCTTACAAAAGCTCCATCAATGTTGATTTTTGATTATGAATTTATACGTAGAGCGCCTTCAAGGACTTTGGCTAGTGGAATCGCAGATGCTTTAGCTAAATGGTATGAGGCTTCAATTTGCAATGAATCATCTAAAGATGGCATGGTTCAACAGGCTGTTCAGATGGCTAGAGTCTTAAGAGACCAGCTTTTGATTGATGGTGTAAAAGCCTTGTCTGATCCATATAGTGACTCATGGATCCGGGTTGCTGAAGCTTCTGCATTGACGGCAGGTTTAATTGGAGGTATTGGAGGTAAGTTGTGTAGAACAGCTGCTGCCCATGCTGTTCATAATGGTCTAACTCAACTGGATTATTCGAAAAACTCTCTTCATGGAGAGATGGTTGGCTATGGAGTTTTGGTCCAATTATGCCTGGAAGAAAAACTCTCCCAAAGTCAATTAGCAGGTCAAGCGAGACGTCAACTTTTACCATTCCTTCGTGAGCTATCACTTCCCGTCTCTTTAGAGGATTTGGGGATGTCAGAGTTAGATTCGACTGATCTTGAGAAGGCTTGTGACTTTGCTTGCCAGCAGACTTCTGAAATTCATCAACTTCCTTTTCCTGTATCCGCAAACGATCTACTAGAAGCTTTTTCAAAAACTTCTTTAGATCATATTCCTTTGAAAAGTTGTCCTAATTAGTAGGCAAATTCACTGTGACCCTAAATAGAAACGATTTACCAGAATCGAAAAATATATCTAATGAGTATCTTCTTAGTGATCTTGAACCAACAATATTAGATCCTTTAGCACGATCTCTTATTCAAAAAATTCAATGGTTCCCTTTTCAAGGTTTTCTTACGAATCAACCTTCAGATCACTCTTCTCAACAAGAAGATTGTTTGTCATATCCAATGGCAGTTCTTGGAGAAGGACCTCCTGTACTCCTATTACATGGTTTTGATAGTTGCTTTCTTGAGTTTCGTAGATTGGCACCTTTGTTAACTAAGACAAATCAGCTTTTTATTCCAGATCTACATGGGTTTGGTTTTACACCTCGACCACTAGCCTGTAGCTACAACCCCGAGGCTGTTTTCCTTCATCTGTCTAAGGTTTTATCTTTACTCCCAAGTGATCAGCAGGTTGGTGTAATAGGTGCTTCTATGGGTGGTGCTGTTGCAATGGAGCTTTCTAGAAGATATCCAGACAGAATTAATCGTTTACTTCTTTTAGCTCCGGCGGGGCTTGTGGGGAAATCTATGCCACTTTTTCCTCCTTTAGATTCTTTAGGAGTTTGTTTTTTGAGACAGCCATTTGTTAGGAGAATGTTGTGTAGGCAAGCATTTGCAAATCCAGATTCAAGTGTTGGCGAGGCTGAGAACCAAATAGCTTCTCTACATCTCCAAGTCCAAGGATGGTCTACATCTCTTGCCTCTTTTGCAAGAAGCGGAGGTTTTGCACAATGTGGGACCCCTCTTCCAAGACAACCTTTTCGAGCGATTTTTGGTCTAGCAGATAGAATTATTCCACCAGCTCAAAAGAAGGAAATTTATAATCTTCTCGACCCATTTGTTGATTTAGTCGATAATTGTGGCCATTTGCCTCATTTAGATATACCTGAATATGTTGCATCAAGCTGGCTCGAAAAATATCCACATTAAATGACTTCAGAAGATGTTGATAAAACAAGCCCCTTGCTGGAATTCTTAGCCAGTGGCTTAAGCCTTTGGATAAAGACCAAATGTGATTATATTTCAGAATTAGATTTTAAAATTATAGGCTCAACATTCCAGTTTTTACGAGGCAATATTTCTGGGGTTAGATTAACTGCTCACACAGTTGTATATAGAGGACTTACTTTTGATAATGTCATTTTAAATTCTTCTTCTGTTAATATTAAATTTAATATTATGAAACCCAGTAGAGCATTTCATTTAAATGATGATTTTAGTATCACTGGTTCTATTCAAATATCAAATACTTCATTGCAAAATATATTATTGTCTGACAGCTGGTCTTGGTTAGGGGAATTTATAGGACGAAAGATATCAGAAGAGAGACCTCTCAAGACAATAAAATTTATTGGTAATGAAATAATCTTTATATCTCAGAATTCAGTTCTGGTTGATAGGTTTACTGTTGATGCAAAAGACGGAACTATATTAATAGTATACCCTGACTCTTCAAAGACTAAATCTATCCCGATGGATTCATCTATAGACATTCAGCGATGTTATATTTCTGATAATTTTCTAAATATATATGGAACAGCCAATGTCAAGCCATAGCAAAATTATTTTTGTAGAATTGGAATTACTAAAGTTACAAAATAATAAACTACAGCAGGCGTGAAAAGATAGCTATCAATTCTGTCTAGAACACCACCATGTCCCGGTAGTACATCTCCTGAATCCTTTAGGCCAGCATTTCTTTTCATTAGTGATTCTGTTAGATCTCCTACAAGCGCAAATAAAGCAATAAGAAAACCAAGCAATCCACCCACTAAGAAACTTGAATTCCAACCTAGAAATTTTCCCGCATAAGATCCGACCAAAATTGCACAAAACACTCCACCTAGGGCCCCCTCTATTGTTTTGCCAGGAGATATTGGAGAAAGAGGAAGTCTGCCAAATCGGCTTCCAAGCGTATAAGAACCTATATCACTTGCAACTATGATCAGACAAGCGAAGAATGTAATTGCTGTTCCTATGGTTAACCAGGATGGCAACCAGTTAGTAATCTCAGAGATACCACCAGCAAGAGTATTATCGCTTAAATTTCTTATCTTCAGCCAATGACTTGGCAGAAACCCTAAATAAAATAAACCAAATATCGATGTTGCAATATCTGCTATAGAACCTGTCACTGGCTGAAGCAACAACCAACCACAGATTGCAGCACCAGAAAGAGGCAGTATCGCAGAAGCTAATTCTGATGAGAGGCCACCATTAACTCCCCATTGAGTGCTTATGAGTAATAGTTGGCAGGCTACAAGTGTGGTTTTAGTCGCCGGCCGAATACCTGAAAACTGAGCCATACGAAAATATTCCAGTAGTGCCAGGTGGACTATTACGCCAACAGCCAAAGTGAACCACCAACCTCCTAAGGCTATGAATAAAGTTCCGAAGCCTGCTGCTATAACTCCGCTTGTTACCCTCTTTTTTGGGAACGGTTTTTTCATCTAGTGAAATCTAATTGTTTGATTTTTTGAAAATTTTGGTTTGATCAATCACCGAAATAACCTGTGGAAATTGATCTTGCCAATTAATTTGTTGTTGAATGAGCCAACTGGTTCGTTCTTTATCGAGGATCTCCCCTGGTATTACTAAGGGTATTCCTGGCGGGTATGGACAAATCATTTCTGTTGTAATTTTGGATATACCTTCATTTATTGGAACTTTACTTCCTTGCGCTAGCCAGGCTGTCCTCAGATCAATTACAGGCAAAGTAACTTTCTTGTTCGGGGGGGGGGTAAATGGAGATAGCACAACTTTTTTGTGATTATATTTTAAAAGTCCGTCCCATCTTTTTTTTAAACATTTTTCCAGGCCTTTTTGGGGTGCTAATCCAAGACTGAAGGTAATGCATCCTGGCTCTGGGAGTTCCGCAAAAATACCTTTATTTATAAACCACATATCAGCTTCGATTCCACTTAATCCAAATGAGGCTGTATTAAGTACTATGCGAAGTGGATCTTGATTCTGGGAAATTGGCATGCCAAATTTAATTAATTTATCTCGAAGTTCATGGGAATAATTAAATTGTTTTTTGAATTTCTCCTTACCCTTATTACTTACTAATTCATCTATTGCAGATTCACATGATGCTAATAGTAATGAGCTAGGACTTGATGTTTGAAGTAGCCCTATGCTTCGGGCAATTGCCTCTGGATCTACCCTGTCACCCTGTTGCCAGAGAACAGCAGTTTGTGTTATCCCACCAGCTGATTTGTGAAGGGAGTGAACTACCAGGTCTGCCCCAGAATGAACAGATGACTTTGGGATTGATTCATCAATATTCGTCGCAAAATGCGCACCATGTGCTTCATCGACCAATACTACCCAACCCTTTTTATGTATTGCTTTTATTAAAGGCTCTATTTTTTTTGCATAGCCGTTGTAAGTAGGGTGAATAAGTACAGCAGCAACAATTTTGTCTTGAACTTCATTTAACTCTTGGAGAATTGATTTAAGCCAATTATGATCAGGAGCAAAGTAATGGCCTCTGTCAATTAAAAATGGAATTTCAAATAATACTGGAATTATTTCTCCAATTAGACACGCATGTATAACACTCTTATGGACATTCCTTGGCATTAAGACAGCTTGACCTGGTTTTGCTATAGCCAACAGAGCGGCTTGAAGAAGCCCTGTTGCTCCATTTACTCCATACCAACCCCGTTTAGCTCCAATACTTTCTGCTGATTTTTGTTGACTTTCACTTATGGCACCTTCTTTTTCTAGTGGTCCTCCTATTCCAGGAAGCTCTGGCAAGTCCCATGATCCAGCTTTTTGTTTTAATAAGCGTTTGAAGGCCTTAGGCAGTCCAGAACCTTGTTGATGCGCCGGCAAATACATGTTGCGGTATGGGTCGCCTCGCTCAATCAACAATGAAGTAATGCGCATTTGCAATTAGTTTTTTCTAGAGTCCTTTCAGAAAAGGTATTTCCTCTAGGGTTACACATATTGAGACCTCCGTTGACTACCGCTGAAAAAATTCCTGACAGCGCTTATCAGCCTAAGCGAGATTTCTTTTGGTTACTTGCCAGGCCTTGGATTCTGCTTCCTCGTTTAATAGAGATCTTAATTGCAATAAGTTCTATAGCATTTCAGGTCTTTCAGAGTGGCAAGTCAGCTGATTCAATTATCCAAGACAAGGTAGGAAAATCTATTCTGAGAACTCTTACAAATCTTGGACCTTGCTTCATTAAGGTTGGTCAAGCGCTGTCAACACGTCCTGATTTGGTAAAGAAAGAGTGGCTTGAAGAACTTATTAATCTACAAGACAACTTACCACCTTTTGAGCATAAACTTGCCTTAGATATTTTAAAAATTGAGTTAGGAGACGATCCTCATGAATTATTTGAATATTTCCCAGACAGACCAATAGCAGCTGCAAGTTTAGGTCAAGTTTACAAAGCTAGACTGGAGGGTGAATATTACGTTGCAGTTAAAATACAAAGACCTGAACTGTTGTTTATAATTCGTCGTGACTTGGTAATTATTAGATTTCTATCGATTCTCGCAAGCCCCTTTCTACCATTGAATCTTGGATTTGGTATTGCAGATATAATAGACGAATTCGGAATAACACTATATAAAGAAATTGATTATTTACAAGAGGCTGATAATGCAGAGCAATTCTATTCACTTTTTGCAAATAACTCTTCCGTTACTATACCCAGAGTCGAACGTTTGCTTTCCACGAAGAAAGTAATTACTACTTCCTGGATAGATGGGGTCAAACTACGTGATGCTGCTGAATTAATTAGTAATAATCTAGACCCAACAGCATTGATTAGGACTGGAGTCACAAGTGGTATTCAACAGTTACTAGAATTTGGTTTTTTTCATGCTGACCCTCACCCAGGTAACCTATTTGCTATTGATGGAAAATCAGGAAATCTTGGTCATATAGCTTATGTAGATTTTGGCATGATGGACAAAATTACTGACTCAGACAGGCTTATTTTGACTGGAGCTGTGGTTCATTTAATAAATAATGATTATGCACTTTTAGCAGAGGATTTTAAAGACCTTGGTTTTTTGACTAATAATTATAATTCTGAAGATATCATTCCAGCTTTGAAAGAAGCATTGGGAGGACATCTTGGAGATTCGGTGTCTTCATTTAATTTCAAGTCAATAACAGACAAGTTCTCAGAATTAATGTTTGATTACCCTTTTAGAGTTCCTGCTAGATTTGCTTTAATAATAAGAGCTATAGTTAGCCAGGAGGGCCTGGCACTCTCTTTGGACCCAAACTTTAAAATCGTAGCTGTTGCATACCCTTATGTTACCAAAAAATTATTATTATTAGAGAACAGTGAAATGGTAGATATTCTAACTGACGTTATATTTGATTCTTCTGGTAAGTTGAGGATAGAAAGGTTGGAAAATATGTTTGATGTATTGTTCGAAGAGGGTGACTCTCCCGATTTAGAGCTTATACCTTTAGCAGGAGCTGGTATCAGGTTACTTCTTAGCAAGAAAGGTTTCCCCCTAAGGAGCAAGCTCCTAATGACTTTGATAAAAGACGAGAGATTAACTACAGATGATATTGAATCTCTAATTATTCTTTTGCAACGCAAGTTTAATTTCTCAACAATTACAACATCCGTAATTAAAGCGCTAAATCTTAATTTAGCTCGTTAGATCATCATGCCATAAAGTTAAATCTAATGATAATTTCCTTTTACATCTTACCATCTGTATTTTCAATGATAATAGAATTAATTCATTATCTAATCCCTCTAAAAGATTTCTAGCATGACACATAATTCTTTTCGTTTGCAAAAATTGATCGCCTCTACTGGATTGTGCTCGAGAAGAAAGGCTGAAGATCTTTTAAGAAAAGGAAGGGTTACTGTTAATGGAAATATATCTACTCTTGGTGATAAAGCTGACCCTCAAATTGATGATATAGCAGTAGATGGTCGTAAGATTTATTTTAATCAATCCCCTAGAGTATATCTTGTAAATAAACCGTCAGGAGTTATTAGTAGTTGTTATGACCCTATAGGTAGGAAAACTGTTTTAGAGCTTTTGCCGAAGCAAAAGAGATTAGGAATTTACCCTGTTGGGAGATTAGATATAAATTCTAGAGGCGCCATCTTATTAACTAATAATGGTGAACTGTCTTTAAAGCTTACTCATCCACGTTATTCTCATAGAAAGGTTTATCTTGTTTGGATTTCAGGAGAGATTTCTAGTCAATCTTTGTATAGATGGAGAAACGGTCTGATTTTGGATGGTCTTTCTACTAAACCTGCGGATGTTGAAGTTCTTCGAACCATCCCTGGTAAAACTTGTTTGAAAGTTATTCTTACAGAAGGCCGTAATCGTCAAATTCGTAGGGTGTCTGAATTATTAGGTCATAATGTTGTTGATCTTAAGCGCATAGCAATCGCACATTTATCTTTAGGGAATCTTGATGAAGGAAGTTGGCGTGAATTATCCCCTCAGGAATGGAATGCTATTTTACCTACTAATAATAGATCCAATCAGAACATTACTAGAACAATTTCATTTTCTTAGAGCCTGGATTTATGAAGATCCCGTTTAACTGGTTTAATTCTCAAAATAGTAATTTGTCTGGTTTTGATGATTTACAGAAAAACTTTGAAGAATCATTTCTAGAAGCTGGGCGACTTCTTAGGGAACGCCGCGAGCACTTTGGTATTAGCCTTAGAGAGTTATCTGTCGCAACAAGGATAACTACGCCCGTCATAGAAGCTATTGAACGAGGGTGGATTGACCGACTTCCCGAGAATGCTTATTTATCTTCAATGCTTCCTAGACTCGAAATAACACTCCAATTAAGGGAAGGTTCTTTAAGTGAATTTTTAAAATATTCCCAAGATGATCATTCACATAAGACTTCATTTATTAAATTTACTCCAGGCAGCATAGATATACTTTCGTCCTGGCAAGGTAACTTTGTTTATATATTAGTCATGGCATTAAGCCTTTTCACCATAAACTATACTCAGAGGAATATTCGTTTAAGTTATAATAGTTCTGGTGAAATAATACCTATAAATCTAAACAATATAGATTCTTCTAATATCAATCAAAATAGGATATTAGCACTTAAAGGCACAAGGCCATTAGATGATTTGCAAATTAAGGATAGTAGAGCATGGTTTGGTTTTGCTTTGGAAAATCTTAAATATAAAGCAAATAGAGGCGTGCTTAAGATTATTTTAAAAACGCCCAGGAGATTGATTATTACACCTTCTGGTGATGAACAGACAAGCTTGGTTGGTGTAAAGGGAACCCTTTCCATGAGAATTATTCCTCCATTTGTTTTAGAAATAATTCCACCGCCGTTAATAGAAGACAAGGTTACATGGCAAGGAAAGACTTTTTCTCCCCAAGAAGGGAGACCAGGCTTTTACGTTATTGAACAGTTAGAGAATAACTGAAAAGCAGAGCCAATTGTTCTCCCACAATCAATACTCTTTTTTACCAAACTTACTGATTGCCTTTTTTAGATTTAAATCAAAACTCTCTAATCTCCAACGCCAATTGTTGCCTATTGTCCCAGGTTTATTAAATCGAGCTATGTCATCTAATTCTAGTAAGTCTTGTATTGTGGCAATTACTAAGCAAGCTTCTGACTTTAAACCCAACTCTAATATTTGAAGGCCTGGACTAGTTACATTTCCTTTTATTTCCATTTCAACTTGTCTTTTTGACTCTTCCTCCAAGGCTTCCCACCAGCTGATACTTGTAGCATTATCATGTGTCCCTGCGTACAGAACCCAATTGTTACCATGAATATTTTCTGGCAGATAAGGATTCTTATTATCGCCATTAAATGCAAATTGTAAAACTTTCATTCCTGGAAGGTTAAAGTTATCCCTTAATGTTTCTACTTCGGGTGTGATCACACCAAGATCTTCGGCAACAAGTGGCAGTTGTCCATCAAAGTCTTGTTTAATTAATGATAATATTAATTCCCCAGGTGATTTCTCCCATCTACCTCCTTGTGCAACTTTACTTTTGCCGGGAACTGACCAGAAAGATTCAAGTCCACGAAAATGATCAATCCTTATAATATCAATTAAATAGTATTGACGTCTAACTCTTGCCCTCCACCAACTGTAATTATCTTGTTTATGTTGCTCCCATTTATATACAGGAGTCCCCCATAGTTGCCCATTATCAGAGAAGTAATCTGGTGGAACTCCACTTTGAATGTCAAGTTCACCATTTGGAAGTATTGAAAAGAGATTTCTATTCCCCCACGTATCAGCACTGTCTCTAGCAACATAAAATGGTAGGTCTCCAAAAAGTATCACTCCAAGACTTCTCGAGAGCTTTCTTATTCTTTGCCATTGTTTATCCAGATGCCATTGCACCAGATAATGTTCAAGGAGTTTCTCTCTGTTCTCCATTTTCCACGCCTTTACTTCAT
This sequence comes from uncultured Synechococcaceae cyanobacterium, assembly GCA_902634405.1. Lineage (GTDB taxonomy): Bacteria > Cyanobacteriota > Cyanobacteriia > PCC-6307 > Cyanobiaceae > CACPJY01. Next base: position 10,583 of record CACPJY010000018.1, on the reverse strand, counting down.
TCGTGTCATTACTTGCGAAAGGTTTTGGCCACTCCCACCAAGCCAAACCTTTAAATTGTCGCTTTAACTCTATAAAGGATGAATGATCTTCTAGCCAATGTTGATTCTTGCACCAATTATTGAATTCAAGATGTGATTGTGAGGTTTGCTCTGGCCAATATTGCATAAGTAAACGAGAAATCTCATTTGCTTGTAGATCAGCTTCATTAAAATCAACTCGATTTAATTTTTTTGCAGAAACTTTAAGTGAATATGATTTGCATTTTATAAATCCTTCTTCAATTAGATCATTTGCATCCAGGAACCAGGGGTTTAATGCAAAGCTTGATGGGGAACTATAAGGAGAGCCTGTGTTGTCTGGGGGAGATAAAGGAAGAAATTGCCATATGCCTATTCCATTATTTGCCAACATTTTTACCCACTCTCTAGCAGAAGATCCAAAACTTCCACAATGTTGATTATTAGGAAGAGAGCTTGGATGGAGGAGGATCCCTGTGGTTTTAGGCAAAATCGAATTAATTTCAACTACTTCCTCTAATATAAAAATAAAACAGGCAGATGAATCTATTTGTGCGAGTTCGCGTTTAATTGTTAATGTTTATTGGATATATAACTTCCTCTTCTGAATAAAAATTCGTAATTGAGATAAAAATAAATAATAACTTAACTTTGTTATTTATAGATCGACAAACACTTAAAAAGTGCTCATAGTATTTTAAAAAAATTAGATCTATAAAAAACAAAACTCTAAGCTTCAAATTCCACTAAGATTAGCTTATGTCTTTTAAACCGAAACAGCCTGCAAAACCCTTAATTGGAATAAGTCGCATTTTGGGACGATATCCAGGTCGTACATTGCAGAGAATAGGCGTTACCCTAACAGGGATTTGGCTTGGATCTACTTTTATTCAAGCAATTTGGCCTATGCCAGACCAAATTGCAGTCAATCAAGATAAACGATTCGATTTAGTTAAGACACCTTTTCCTGAAAATAGATCTATAAATATCTTGCTTCTCAATCACCATTCAACCGCTAATACATCCACTAATATTCAGAACACCGAAGCTATTTCACCTGATTACTTTATGTTTTCCGTACTTAAAATAACTCCAAATGACTCACCGCAGCTTTTTTATATCCCAGCTAATTTATCTACCGCTATACCTTCAATACGTGGTGATATTCCATTGTTAGAGGTTTTCAGAAATGGAGGCTTTTTACTTACTTCCCAAGCCCTCTCACTGAAGTTAGGATTGCCTGATTTTTATTTTGATCGTTATATCTCGATTTCTCAAGATGCTTTGACTTCTTTGATTGATTCCATAGGTGGTGTTCAGGTTAGTTTCGACAAAGATATATTTTTTCCTAGTTCAAAAGCTCTACCTACTCTAGATTTTAATCAGGGGCTTCATACGCTTACAGGTACCAACATCAATCACCTTATTAGTGCGTTGTCTTCAATATCAGACTTGGATTTTAGCCAGTCTATTTTGTCTAATATTTACGAAGCTATTATTACTAAGTTACAGGCTCCAATTACTCATGAAGCGTTCCCAGCAATTCTTCATGATCTTTCTCAAGTAGTTGATACCAATCTTAGTTATGATGAGATAGTTGTTATCGCAAAAACTGCCTTTATATACAATACCGGTTTTGTTTTTCATCGAATCCCCTTTTCAAAAACTACTGAAACTAACAATCTTGTAGATATCAATAGTGAATGGGTTAACCCCTTTAACTGAGTTTTATTTTCATTCTCAATTAGAGATGCTCTCAAGTCTTGCCTTTAGAATTAGTGCTGCTTCTTCACAATTGCTTGAGATATTAGTCGAATTTGAGGCCATTTCTTTTTTGTTTAACCCAATCTTTCCACACCATGGTAAGCATTCTTGTTTTCTAGATATTGGGTTCCAGGCCCCACCTAATTGAACAATTCCAAGAAGTGGTATTTTGAGCTCTTTACATAGAGCCGTGTATGCGGCAGCAGAGCCAGGAATAGCTCCTGATGCCAATGGTTTGACTATCAATATTGCAGGCTTTCTCCAAGCGCCAATAGCATCAAGCCAACTTCCCTGCCCAGGAGTGATTATCCCTGGATCTCCGTCGAGTTGTACTAATCCGTCGTTTTTAGTCAATTTTTTAAGAACTTCATTTGGTGGCTCTTCAGTCGAGTGTTTTATTAACTCACACCCCCATACATAGCTCAAAGCACTAGCTCCTTCGGCCATATCTTCGTTTTCGATCTCTCCTGCACTGATTAAGAACGTTAAAAATTTCGCCATTTTACTGAATTCAGCTAATTAAGAGTATTGGTGAATTGTCCTCACCCCATTACGATCGTATTAAATAAGAGCTCTGTTGCGGTGACCGTGACTAGTTTTCTGACTGTGGACCGTAATGATCAACAGAGTATCGACTTGGATACACGTCGACTTAGGTTGTTTAGCGGTACTTCTAACACTGCCCTAGCAAAGGAAATAGCTACATATCTTGGAATTACTGATGGACCACTTGTCTGTAAGCGTTTTGCAGATGGAGAACTATATGTTCAGATACAGCAGTCGATTCGAGGCTGTGATGTTTTCCTAATCCAACCCACATGTGCACCTGTCAATGACAACCTTATGGAGTTGATGATAATGGTTGATGCTTGTAAGCGAGCTTCGGCCAGGCAAGTAACTGCAGTTGTCCCTTATTACGGTTATGCCAGAGCAGATCGTAAGACTGCTGGAAGAGAGTCAATAACCGCCAAATTAACGGCCAATCTTCTTGTTCAGTCTGGAGTGGATAGGGTTCTTGCAATGGACCTTCATTCAGCTCAAATCCAAGGATATTTTGATATTCCATGTGACCACATCTACGGTTCACCTGTATTAGTGGATTATCTTTCTACAAAAGATTTAGGAGAGGTGGTTGTAGTTTCTCCAGATGTAGGAGGTGTCGCTAGAGCTCGTGCCTTCGCAAAACAAATGCAAGATTCCCCGCTAGCGATAATTGATAAAAGACGTGCCGCCCATAATGTGGCAGAGAGTCTTACTGTTATTGGTGATGTTGCTGGCAAAACAGCAATCCTCATAGATGACATGATTGATACTGGAGGCACTATTACCGCAGGGGCTAAACTACTAAGAAAGCAAGGTGCAAAAAGAATTTTTGCTTGTGCCTCACATGCTGTCTTTTCTCCTCCAGCAATAAAGAGGCTTTCAGAAGAAGGCCTCTTTGAACAGGTGGTCGTTACTAACAGCATTCCTATTCCATCAGATAGGGAATTCTCTCAACTAAAAGTATTATCAGTAGCAAATATGTTAGGAGAGGCAATTTGGCGGATTCATGAGGAAAGTTCTGTAAGTTCAATGTTCCGTTAAAACTAGATAACGAAATTCTGTATATATAGATTCATTGACTAGTTAGATGAAATTTCTTTCTAGTAAATTAATTTTTTATTTAATTATTAGTTCTATAACCTCTCGTGATCTAGATGACAAATTCCTTGATGAAATATTATCTAGCGATTCTTTCATTTTATCTCTATTTATAGGAATATAACTTTTCCATTTACTGAAAACTTTAATAAGTTTAGATGATGTAGATGGATTGTCTCTATCAATCGCTATAATTTGATTAGCAAGAAAATCATAACCTTGACCATTTGGGTTATGAAATACGGGTATATTAGATATCAACCCACCTAGTACTGCCCTTATTGCATTAGGAGCAAGTCGATCAAATCTTGAATTACTAATGACTTCTTTGACGTCATCTAATTCATTCATATTAGGTATAGAAGCCTTAAATCTGAACCATGAATCCAAAACTATTGGCATATCCTTCCATCTGTTGTAAAAAATATCGAGTGCAATTTTCCTTTCTTCGCAATCAGTTTGTAGTAAAGCATTTATAGCAGCTTTGGACAAAGTCATTGATCTTCCATTGACTGCATTGATAGCTTCCTGACGGATACTTATGTCCCCAGATTCAATTAACCAAGACCAAATTAGTTTTGTTAATGAGCGCTCTCCTTTTCCCTTTGGCCAGTCTAAACTCCAACTGTCTTTGCATTTATTATGTAATTCAAGAAGATCTTCCTTAAGTTCTAAACCTAATTTCCTCTTAAATGATTTAATTGCATTGTATAGGTTAATTGGATCAATAAGGTTTTGATGATCTTCTAATTCATTTATTCCTGGAAAACCAATTAAGGTTGCAATTGTAGTCGGGTCATTGTCATTTGTATTATTTAATATATTCTTTAAAGCAAAAATAAATTGATCTTCTAGAGAATTATCTGGAATCACATTGGTTCTCTTAGTTAATATTCTAGTCATAAGGCGTTGGCCTGAATCCCAACGCGCAAAAGCATCGTTGTCTTTCTCAAAGAGTTCTAATAGTTCATCTGTTGATCGTCTAATTGTGACCTTTACGGGAGCTGAGAAATTACGAAAGATAGATAATGAGGGTGCCTTACTTGATTTTTCCAGGCCTTTTATTGAAACCTTAGAATTGTATTCATCTAGTATTAAAAGCGTCTCCTTACTGATATTACCCATGCTATCTATAATTGAGTATAATATAGGAATGACTAAAGGGTACAGCTCTTTTTTATTATCTACTAATGGTTTTACTTGCTTAAATCCAACTGTTAGTATTCCTTGAATAGGGTCCCAATCTTTCTCAATAATTACCTCTGGAGTCCCAGATTGGTCATACCAATTCTTAAATTGATTAATTTTAAAACTCAATTGTCTGTCATCTTTGGAGGCCCCTCTCGCAACTGAGAGGATGAAATTGTCAGTTGTTGTTGCGGTCCCGTCAAATTCATTTATATATTCTCTTATTCCTTTCATAAATTGTTCATGCCCTAGAAGTACTCTCAACATTCTTATGATTTCAGCTCCTTTTTCGTATATAGTAGTTGTATAGAAGTTTTCAATTTCCTTATATTCCTTTGGTTTTACAGGGTGAGCAGTTGGTCCGGAATCTTCATGGAATTGATAATTTCTTAGAGTGATTACATCTTCTACTCTTTTAGCAGCTTGCGAGTGATTATCTTCTGTGAATGACTGGTCTCTGAATACAGTTAGACCTTCTTTTAATGACAATTGAAACCAATCTCGACAAGTTATCCTGTTACCAGTCCAGTTATGAAAATATTCATGGGCAATCACGCTTTCAATATTGGTGAGTTCTTCGTCTGTTGCTATACAATCATTGGCAAGTATTAATTTCGAATTGAATATATTTAAACTTTTATTTTCCATAGCGCCCATATTGAAGTGACGAACCGCTACTATATTGTATTCGTTTAAATCATATTCTAGATTATAAATATCTTCCTCCCATTTCATTGCTCTTTTTAGTGATGAAATTGCATGACTCGTATAATTTTCATCTCCTCTCTCTGTATAAATAGTCAAATCTATCCTTCTTTTACTGCTTGTTATGAATATATCCTTTACTCCTACAAGATCCCCAGCAACTAAGGCAAATAGATAAGAGGGCTTAGGGAATGGGTCCTCCCATATTACATAATGTCGATCATAATTTGTTTTAGATATGCCAGTCTTTATTAGATTGCCATTTGATAACAACTTTGGGTATCTTTTCTCTTCTGCTTCAATTCTTACTTTGAATTTACTAAGGACATCTGGTCTGTCCGGATGATATGTTATCCGCCTAAAACCCTCTGCTTCACATTGGGTAGTTAGTAGGTCACCACTTTTATATAGTCCTTCAAGAGATTTATTATTAAATGGGTATATTTTCGTTGTTATTTTAATTATAAATTGACCTTCAAATTTTTTTTTGATTATTAATTCATCTCGTATTATTTCATATTGATCAGCATTTATCTTATTGCCGTCTAAAACTAATTCCTCTAGCTCTAAGTCCTTACCTTTTAGAAAAAGTGACTCTTGTTTACTAGTTACATTTATCTCCATTGTATTTACTACCCTTACATATTCTTCCTCTATTGAAATTTCTAAATCAATCTTTGGGATTTTGTACTGAGGAGGTTTATAGTCTTTAAGTAAAACCATGGTTAATTATATTTTATCTTCTTTTCTTCTTATCTTTTTTAGTTTTCTTTTGTGATTGATCTTTCTCAATGGCCTTTTTGAGTTTTTCTTTTACATCATCTGGAACTTCTTTCGGACAGTATTGCATTGCTCCAGTAATAAGTTGAAATTCGGCTCCATTAAACAACTGTTTATTGGTTAGTTTCTTCTTCCCTGCTGATTTGACGAATCCACCATGCCTTCCATTTAACAACTGTGTATATGAAGCAGCTGCTATCCCAACTGCTTTTGGGAACTCGACGCCTGCTATACGTGCATTACAGACGTAAGAGGAGCCAATACCTCGATATAGAAAAATATCTTCGTCTGTTGCTGGTTTAGTTTTGGAATCTTTCTTGTTTTGAGCTAAAGCTGAACCACTTACTGTGAGCAACATCAGCATTGCAGTGCATCTTAGGAGAGCCCATAATCTAATTTCTCGTTTTGGTTGCTTATTCGGTCCAAATGTTCTCGACATTTCCATTATTTCGAAATGGGTCATAAATTTTAGATGAGTGTATTGGGTCTTTGCTTTATTTGCTCTCCAAATTGGCTTGGACACTATCAAGTGATACGAAATTTTGATCATTTGAATTTTGGCAGTATGCGAATTAATGTTCGTCTTCGCGTAAAGTCTTAATCTGGATCTCCATTTATTTGCTTTTACTAGAAAAATTCAGAACTGTTCTCATCTTCTTAAATTTTTCTAGACAAAAAAACTTTTGTCGCTTTTTACTAAAAGTGCATAAGGTTATCCAAATTTAATTATCCGCTAGTGATTGTGGATGGGTTTGAAGTAAACGAGCGACAGCAGCTTCAACTGGTTTTAGTTGCTGCTCGGCATGACCTCTCTAGGGGGGATTTGAGGGCATTGGTGAATTTTTTGGAGAAGGAACAAACAGATTTTGACGTTACTCTTCAGTTAGCGGATCCAGCTGAACAACCTGAACTGCTCGAGTTACATAGATTGATTGCCATTCCAGCTCTGGTCAAGATATCTCCTTTACCTAAGAAAGTATTTGCTGGTAGTCATATTCTTCCTCAGTTGCAAGCATGGTTGCCTAGATGGCAACAAGATGGTGTGGCAGGTGATTTGGGGCTTAGTTTGAGGCCTCTTGAAGTCGACCAGAACAGGAGTCAACGCGAGATTCTTTTAGAGGACGAATTACTTGTACTCCGTCAGGAGAACGGGACATTAATAGATCGTCTTCATACCCAAGAGCGCTTATTGCGAATGGTTGCTCATGATTTGAGAACACCATTAACAGCAGCCAATTTGGCTGTTCAGAGTCAACAACTCGGTCAAATAGATTTAAAGCGCTTTCAAGACCTAATCAAAAGAAGATTGGATGAAATAGAGCTTCTTTCAAAGGATCTTCTTGAAGTAGGTACTACACGATGGGAAGCATTGTTTAATCCACAAAAGCTTGATCTTGCAAATGTTGCTGCAGAAGTAATCCTTGAACTAGAAAAGCTTTGGTTGGGGAGGAAAATCGGAATAAACACAGATATCCCATCAGATCTTCCAAAGGTTTTTGCAGATCAGAGACGGATGAGACAAGTTTTTTTAAATCTTATAGAAAATGCTTTGAAGTTTTCTCAAGAGGGAGGGAAAGTTTCTTTAACAATGCTTCACCGGACTAGTCAATGGGTTCAAGTCAGTATCTGTGATTCTGGCCCAGGCATACCTGAAGATGAGCAGCAACGGATTTTCTTGGATCGTGTAAGGCTTCCTCAAACATCAGGCAGAACAAAGGGTTTTGGAGTCGGACTGTCTGTTTGCAGACGAATTGTTGAGGTCCATAGGGGTAGGATTTGGGTTGTATCCGAGCCAAATAAAGGTGCTTGCTTCCATTTTGAAGTCCCGATTTGGCAAGGACAGGTTCAAGGCACACAACTCTCAGATGACACTGTCTTGACGGAGGGAGACGCTTACTCGTAGTTTCCCAAAGTGATAGAGCTCTTGCTCTTTACTTCACGGCCTCGCCCCCATCGTCTAGAGGCCTAGGACACCTCCCTTTCACGGAGGCGACAGGGGTTCGAATCCCCTTGGGGGTATAGAAAGAAAACTTTTACTTTCACTCGATCTGACCACATCATCAGCAGTTTTTTAGTGCCAGAACTTTAAGCTTTGTATACAAGCTTTTAGTTCTTTAAATTTTTCAATGTGCTTCTCTCCTTAAAGCCTCTTTTTCAACTGAGATTAGATTTGTTGTTAGATCATCACGGAGTCTTTGTTCAATTAATCTCACGGGCATTCCTACGCATCCTTGGACTATTAGTTCATATAACAAGCATGTTCCTTGACCTGATATTGATTTTATTTTCCAGCTCCCTTCGAATTTCCTAAAATCTCCTTTTATCAAGTGAAACCTCAGATCACCGTTTGCTCTGTCTTCTTCTAATTGAATATTCACTTTTGCTGTGAAATTAAAACCAATCAAGTTTTGAGAACCCACTTGAGCCAATTCGACCTTGTTTGAATTTCTTTTAACTAGCTTGCTTTCCGTAAGGTTAGGAATGAATTCACTGAGATTGTTGTAGTCAGTGAGAACCTCCCAAATCCGATCGGAGCTGGCAGGAGTTCTCAGCTGAGCGGCTAATCGCCTTGTGCCTGAAGGGAGTCTTTCCATTGTTTGCTCGATTGTTTGATGTTCAAGCAATCGGGGTGGAACGCGCTCAACGACAGATTTTTGTGGGCTTCCTTTATGGCTTTGGATGGTTGCCAAGTGAAAGGTATTTTTCAATTAGTTAAGGACAATAACTAATAACTAGAAAAATCGGACACATTTATTGAATTTTAGACTGTGCCAATCAATAGAACTGACCTTTTCTATAGCTTTTTTTTCCGACTTGCGACGGTGGATTGGTATTCTCGCTCTCTGTATTGGGTTGGTAATGGCTTATTCGCAAGCAGAAGTGGTAGCCGGTGGGCTTGCTCACATTCCAATGGCTATTGGAGTCTTTTGGCTGTTTAAGAATTTCGTTGACGGACGAATTGCTTCTGAAGCTCAGAGCGCCTCTAATAAAGCGACCTCTGATTCTTTAAATGAACCAACTAAGGATGTTTCTCCATCCAGTGCTCAGCTATCAAGGAAGCCTGACCATAAGTCTGTACCTGTAAACCTCTATAAACCTAAAAGTCCATTTGAGGGCAGTGTGATAGAGAACTACTCCCTTTTAAAAGAAGGAGCTATTGGGAGGGTTAACCACATAACTTTTGATCTTTCTGGTAGTGATCCAAAATTTCATTATGTTGAAGGTCAAAGTATTGGAATTATTCCAGCAGGAGAAGACGCCAATGGTAAGCCTCATAAATTAAGACTCTATTCAATCGCTAGCACTAGACATGGTGATAATTTCCAAGGCAACTCTGTATCACTTTGCGTAAGGCAACTTCAATATGAAAAAGAAGGACAAGTAATTGATGGTGTTTGCTCAACTTTCTTATGTAACCTTTCCAAAGGAGAAAAAGTAAAAATAACTGGACCCGTAGGGAAGGAGATGCTCCTACCTGAAGAAGAAGATTCAAATATCATCATGTTGGCCACTGGAACTGGCATAGCTCCTATGAGAGCCTATTTGAGGCGCATGTTTGAACCAAATGAAAAACAGAAGAATTCGTGGAATTTCAAAGGGAAAGCATGGTTATTTATGGGTGCTCCTAAGACGGCAAATCTTTTATATGACGAAGATTTTGAAGGTTATCAAACTTCTTTCCCAGATAACTTCAAATACACTAAAGCTATTAGTCGAGAACAGAAAAGCCCCAAGGGAGGTCGAATGTATATACAAGACAGAGTTTTAGAGAATGCTAAAGAGATCTTCGAAATGATAGAAAATCCTAAGACACATATCTATCTATGTGGTCTCAAAGGGATGGAACCTGGTATTGATGAAGCAATGACTGTTGCTGCTTCTTCAAAAGGTTTTGATTGGGCAGATTTACGCCCTCAACTTAAAAAGGCCGGAAGGTGGCATGTTGAGACTTACTAGATTTATTAAAATTGCCAATCTTTCTCCACTATTTATATTTTCATAAAATCCGTACTACTGATGCATGACTAAATTAGTTTTTAGGCATGCATTCTTTTTTCGTGATACGACCACAAACTGTGGCGTTAAGTATTGGATCGTTTTGAATTCACTTATAAAAGTAAAAAACTAGGTACTGATATCTATCATGCGAAAGTCGTTTACTAATCCTCTAAGGGTCGGACTTCGCCAGGAACATGTAATACCCCCTCAGTGCCTGGTCATATTTGGTGCCAGTGGTGATTTGACCCATCGAAAGCTTGTTCCGGCTCTTTTTGAGCTTTATAAGCAACGTCGATTGCCTAGTGAATTCGCAATCTTGGGATGTTCAAGACGTCCTTGGTCTGATCAGGATTTTAGATCTAAATTATCCGACTCGCTTTCTGAAGCTATTCAAGAATCGCCTCTTTTGTGGGAACAATTCTCAGCTGGCCTTTTTTATGAGTCAGTTGATCTTCAAAATTCAAATGATCTTCAAAGATTAGTTAATC
>CACPJY010000017.1 GCA_902634405.1 uncultured Synechococcaceae cyanobacterium | reverse complement strand
CTATTTTATGAAAATACACTTTCGCGAGGTTGATCCTTTTAATTGTTGGCTTTGGATCCGCTTCTCCAATATTCCAACTCAGGGAGAAATGAATTATGTCGATGGTCTTTTCGATAGTTGGTATGTTCTTGGACGATTAGGCGGCTTTAATTCCTCAAATCTCCAAGTGCATGAAGAAGGCTCTGAGTTGAGTTATATGGCATATGACAATCAATCCTCAACTGATTGCATCCCATCCTTAATGCATAATATTGGTCAACTTGAATACCAAGGGTATTGGGCACGTTGTTGGATTGATTTTGGGACTGCGGACCCTCTCTCAATAGATGTTTTAATTAATGCTCTTAGCCACATTAATAAAGATGTTGTTCAGTTAGAGGAATTACTAGTTGGTGGTGTTAATCGAGATTGGCCTGTAGAAGACCACCCAGATGCTGTTTTAAAATTAGGAATGTAAGTATATTGTGACAGAGTTAAGACGACTTCTAATCGGAGTAGATCGCCTCAGGCTTATTAACTCTGATGATGACTACATAACACTTAATCCGAATGAATCTCACTACTTGAAAAGAGTGTTGCGCTTAAAGATTGGACAGGAAGTAGAAGTTGTAGATGGTTGTGGAAATTTGTGGACAGCATGTCTACAAAGTGGAGAGAAGATTAAGTTAAACACTCCTTTTAATATGCCTATAAAAAGTGAGCCAAAACCATACCCCTTAATCGGTTTAGGAGTGGCTGTCCCCAGAAGAGGTTTTGATGAGGTTTTGAGAATGAGTTGTGAGCTTGGAATAGATTTTCTTCAACCTCTTTTATCTGATAGAAGCTCTCCTCAAGTGGTAGACAGGTCATCTAGATGGGGATCTATTATTAGGGAGGCTTCAGAACAATCGGAGCGGTTGTGGAAGCCGAAATTATTAGATTTAGTTAACGCATCTAGATGGTGGAGCCCCCCTTCAGAAAATTCAGCTTTTGCTATAGCAATAACTCGAAAGGAGGGGTTGCAAGATTTTCAATTTTGGCTTCAAAAACTCCCACCGAAGACAGAACAAGTTTTTATTGCCATTGGACCTGAAGGTGGTTGGAGTCCTAAAGAAGAGTCTTTTGCTCTTAGAAACGGATGGACTTCAGTCCATTTAGGAAACTTAATTCTAACAACATCTACTGCTGCAGTAGGTGCTACACAGTTAATGACTGCTTGGAGAAGGTGTAGGACTTAAAATGACTTTGACATCTTTGTATAAAGCCTTTAGATAGGTTTTATATTCTTCTAGATTTTATTTATGCCCATATTTTCATCTCTATTTAACGAATGGTTTTTGGCTTTTGCTATTAATTTCTTATTAATAGGCTTTGCTCAACGAATTCCATTGTTAACCCCAACTGGTTGGGCACATGCTGGGATCCTTGGAACCGTTCTTTTAGGAACCCTTGGTTGGGGTGGTTGGTTGTCAGTAGTTATGTATTTGTTACTTGGCTCTGCGGTCACGAAGTTAGGCTGGGAGAGGAAAAGATCAGCTGGAATTGCTGAGAAGCGTGGAGGGAGAAGGGGGCCGGAAAATCTTTGGGGGTCAGCTGCGACTGGATTCTTTATAGCGCTATTAATTGGAGCAGGATTAGGTGATGTTGATCTTTTGTTGCTTGGATTTAGTGCTAGTTTTGCAGCTAAATTGGCTGACACATTTGGAAGTGAAATTGGTAAACGTTGGGGTACTAAGACAGTTCTGATAACCTCCTTTAAACCAGTAAAACCAGGAACTGATGGTGCAATTAGTCTAGTTGGAACTTGTGCTAGTGCGACAGGAAGTTTAGTTATGACTTTTATGATGGTTATTTTTTCTATTATTGATTTTGGTCTCCCTGCAATTATTGTTTCTATATCTGGTTTGTTGGCGACTCTATTTGAGAGTTTTCTAGGTGCATTATTCCAAAATAAGATTAGCTTTTTGAATAATGAGCTTATTAATTTTCTGCAAACAACCTTTGCAGCTGTTTTTGCAATGTTAGTTTTTTCTATATTTAATTGATAATATAGAAAATATTATTTATAAGAATTTTAATGAAATTAATTCATGGACTTAACTAAATAAAGGAGTAGCATCCCGAATTGGCTTTAGTTCGGCCCAGTTAAGAAGAGAAGACCAATTTTTTATTTTTTGATGAACCCATTCGTGACCTTCTGAGTTTAGATGAATACCGTCTGGTTCAATCCAATGGAGATAATTGGGGTCACAAATCATTGATGAATGTAGTGGTAAGAATGGAACTTTCACCTCGAGGCATGCTTCCTCAATTTGGGCCTCATAGATTGCGATTGCCTGATTTGAATACCAAAGGCAGTCTGAGTAGGGCATCACTTCTTCATCTACTGCAGTTAACCCAATCATCATCACTTGTGAATGCTCTTTGATCTCTCTTAGAAGTTGTTGGAGTCCGAACCTGTAGGCCTCAGCAGATAGTTGAGGCCTACCATCTGATCTACCTATTTTAGCTGTGTCATTAATGCCAACAGCTATTAACAATCCATCTGGGACTTTGCGGCGCAGCTCGCCTCTGCATCTCCATTCAGAATCCCACCTTTTTGCAACTCTCTCTAATCCATCCCCTCTAATGCCAAGTTGATAGATTATGGGTGCCTCAGGTTGGCTCATCCATGAAATGCGTAATCTTTCGCACCAACCTCCTCCATCTCGATCTCCCCATCCGTAAACACCACTATCTCCTATTACTATTAGTTGTTTTGGTTTTTTAGTCATTAATATGGGAAGAGATTTCTATTTTTTGTAGTAACAAATTGTTTTTGTGAACTTGAATACTCTAGCCAGTAGTCGCGAAACAAGTCGATAATACTTTCTCCAGTAATAGTTATTGAAGAATAGATGATTATTAGTGCAGTGATTTCACTCCAATTAAAAGAGCTTAAAGACTCAATCAGTTGCCAACCAAGGCCAGTGCCCCCGACAAGTCCTACGACAGCAGTCTCTCTTAAAATAACGTCTGTTCTATAGGCGCTATAAGCCAAATAACTTGCACTTTGAGCAGTTAATGAACCATAGAGCCAGGACATGCGAGCCCCAGCTCCTGATGCTTTCAGTGCTTGAAAAGCTTCTCTTCCCCTTAGGCTTACTCCTTCTTGCAGTAGCCTTCCCATTACTCCCATATTGTGAAGGCCTAAAGCTAATGCAGCAATAGAAATACCAGGACTGCCGCACAACAGCATAAGAAGGCATAAAATAGGTGTAGGGATAAGTCGTAAAAACAGCCATGCCAAACTTTGGATTTTTTGTCCCGTAGGCCCAGTCCAGATTAACTTTGTTAAAGGAGGGCCTCCAACAGCAATTCCAGCTGAGAGCATTGTTAATAATAATGTTGTTGACGTTAATTGAATTAATGGTAATTTCTTAAATGTTTCTTGTAATTCGTACATTGTAAATGTTGGCATTGAGCTAACATTTAAGTTAGATATATTTGTCATATTTGTAGTTACTACGCTTGCAACTCCTACTAAGGATATCAATAATATTGCAACACAAATTATTGCTAGATTTTTAAAATCCTGTCTCCCAATGATCAGCTTATTTTGTATCCAATTAATACCTTTTTCTACGCAAAAAATTACTGATGCTAACATCCATAAAGATGTCCACATTTCATTGAATCTAAGAGAGTGGATTGTAAGTTGTAATTCTGTTCCAAGACCCCCAAGGCCAAATACCCCTAATATAGTTGCCCCCCTAATTGCACATTCAAATCTGTAAGCACAGTAGCTCATTATTATTGAAGTTGAAGCAGGTATTATTGCTGTAAGAAACGCACCAAGCGGTTTTGCACCAGAATAAGTAAGAGCTAAAATCGCATTTTTATCAAGGCTATCTATTTGATCACTAATGACTCTTGCTGTTATTGATGTGTATGGTATTGCTATAGCTAGGATTGCTACTAAATAGTTAAGACCGATTATCTGAAGTAACAGTAAACCCCAGATTATTTCATGAATTGATCTCGGAATTGCTAGTAGTCTTCGAAAACAAATAGAGATAAATATTGGTAATTTTAATGTTTGCCAAAAAACCTTTGTACTTGCTATTCCAAAAACTATTCCGAGAATTGTACTTAGCCCCCAACTTAGGCAAGCAGTGGTAAGTGTTACTTGAAGTCCTGATAATGAGCTCAGAATTATTTCAGGATTTGTTGAAGGGGTAAAAGCAGATAACAGAAATGAACCCAGAATTGGGATTCCACCCATATGAATTCCTTTGATGAAGTCAATTATTACTGGGATGATTGCTAACCCGGGCAATAGTATAAATATTACTGAAGTTGGCTTAATTTTTCTCATCTATTTGTATAGTTCTTCTATATCTGCCTTATTGACTTCATTAAAAGGTTTATTTATTGCTATATTGCCTACATTTAAACCAATAATTCGTTTGAATTTCGAAAGATGGTCGATCTGGTGTAAACTTATAATTATTGTCTTTGCAATAGGTATAGATTTATCATTCTTTTTATTAAGCAAAATACCAAGTATTTCTTCAGATAGGATTGGATCAAGGCTTGCTAGTGGTTCGTCTGCAAGTATAATTTCTGGATTCTGCCTAAACAGTCTAGCAATCGCTACGCGTTGACGTTGTCCTCCTGATAACTCTTTAACTTGAGAAAGAAGTAAATCGCTTTTAAGTCCAGCTAAATTTAAACACTCCTTGCATTTGTTTTCACCTACTGTTGTAAGTAAATTGGCAAGTGCCCAAAGAAAGTTCTGAGTACCAAGGGCTCCCGCATTTATATTTTGTATGACATTAAGTTCTTCAATCAATCGAAGGTCTTGCCATAAGCTTCCAATACAAGTCCTTTGTCTTTGATTTAATTCATATATTGGCAAGCCTCTCCACAAAACTTCGCCTTTGCTTGGTTTGAGGCTTCCGTTTGCGAGGGACATAAGAGTTGTCTTGCCAGCGCCACTCTTCCCTATGACAGCGATTTGCTCACCTTGGTTAACTTGTAAGTTTATATCTTCTAGTCGATACCCATTCCTACTTAATACAGCTACCTTTTTAAACTCTAATAGAGGTATCACTTGATTTTTCCGAGTTGACGTCCAATTAGTTCGATGTTTTTGTACTGCTCCTTAGATGCAGCAATAAATTTCTTTGCCCCAAACATTTTTAGTATTTTTGCACCATTTGTTGTTTCAGGTGTGATTGCTAATAGAACGTTTTTTAATCTATTTGTAAAACCTCTTCCCAGTCTATTATCAAGGTTTCCTTGAACAAGCCAGTGGTAATCTGAATATGGGGGGGTTCTCCAAATAACTCTAACCTTAGTCAGGTTAATTCGACCTTCCTCCAGGTTTGATTTCCATACTTGTTCGTTTAAGACGCCCGCTTCATATGAACCACTTTGTACAAGAGCAATGGTTGCGTCATGGCTACCGCTAAAGCCAGCAGCTTTGCCAAAAAAATGATCAGAAGTTACTCCAGCTAATTGCAAAAAATATTGAGGCATTAAACGACCTGATGTTGAGCTTACAGAGCCGAAGGTAAAACGTTTACCTTTAAGAAGTTTTAGATCTTTAATGTTATTTAGATTAGGAATATTACTTTTATTATTTGCAATGAAAACACTATGGAAATTTTTATCTATTTGCCTTTGAGCTAAAACCATAGCGCCTGGAGTTTGAAGTCTAGCTTGAACACCAGTAAGTCCTCCAAACCAGACAAGGTCTAAGTCTCCTGTCCTAAAGGCTGTTACGGCTGCTGGGTAGTTTGTCACTGGTACATATTTAACCTTCACTTGTAATTCTGAGCTTAGCTCAGATGAGATAAGGTTAAATAATCTATGCAGTTTTTCAGGATTCTGGTCGGGTATTGCGCCAACTTTTATTGTTGGCTTGGCAAAGGATGTTCCTGTTATGGTAATGGAAAACCATGTTATTACTATTAACCTTAATTTAAGCACTTTGAGATTGACTGTTAATTTAGAACTCTGACATGAATAATTTTAATCTAGATATTCCCTCTAGAATAGTTTTGTCGGAAGTTGCACAAGAAAGTCTTATACATCTCTTCTCTCCAAAAGCTTCCCCTGGAACTATTGCTAAGCCAACTTTTTCTAATGCCAGTGAACAGAACTCTAATGAATCTGGGCACTGTTGGGGTATTTGAGGAAAAGCATAAAAAGCCCCTTTGGGTGGAATTAACGTTAATCCCTCTATTTCTAGTAATCTTTTTGTTATCAGCTCCCTTCTATTATTATAAGTTTTAATCATATATAATATAGAATCTTTAGAACCTTTAAGAGCAGCAATGGCACCCTTTTGTGCAAAGCTACAAACATTACTTGTGCTTTGACTTTGAAGTGCAGTAGCCGCTTTGATTACTTCTCTGTTTCCTGCTAAATATCCGATTCTCCATCCTGTCATTGCCCAGCCTTTTGCAAAACCATTAACAGTAAATATTCTTTCCCTTAAATCAGGTGCAATAGAAGCAAAGCTGTAGTGTGTTTCACCTTCGTTTAGCAGGTACTCATATATTTCGTCTGACATAATAAATAGATTGGGATACCTCCTTACTATTTCTGCTAATTCCTTCATTTCCTCTAATTGCATAACCCTACCAGTAGGGTTTCCAGGTGTGTTGATTATTAATAGTCGAGTGTTGTGGTTGAGTTTCTTTTCGACTTCCTCAAGATCTAGCTTGAATCCACTTTCTGGAGATGATGGAATTGTTATTACTTTACCTCCAGCAAGTTGAACCATTTCTGGATAGCTAAGCCAGTAAGGTGATGGAATTAGGACCTCATCTCCTTCATTCAGAATTACTTGCAATAGGTTGTAAATAGCTTGCTTGCCACCATTGGTTACAAGAACATGATCTGGTTCTGAGGGTAGATTATTGACTTCAGTGAGCTTTTTTGCGATTTCTGTTCGCAGCTCTGGATCACCTGCTGCAGGCCCATATCGAGTTATTCCATCTAGGAGGGCTTTA
The DNA here is from genome assembly GCA_902634405.1 of uncultured Synechococcaceae cyanobacterium. Lineage (GTDB taxonomy): Bacteria > Cyanobacteriota > Cyanobacteriia > PCC-6307 > Cyanobiaceae > CACPJY01. The sequence goes on along the minus strand of CACPJY010000017.1, from coordinate 21,055 downwards.
CGAGCAGCCTCGATAATAAATTCTGGGGTTTCGAAATCAGGCTCTCCTGCACTAAGGCCACAGATATCATGACCTTCATTTTGCAAGGCCTTAGCTTTGGCGCTAATGGCCAATGTCAAGGATGGCTTAAGTGATAAAGCCCTTTTAGAAAGATATTGAGGGCATCGCATCTGAAAAGTTGTCCTTTGATGGATTAGTCTAAAGAGTCCATACTGACTTGTTTGGACTTATGTTTCTAGTGATTCAGTAATTTATAGAATTAGAAGTAATCTTAAATTAAGAAGGATTTGTTTTTTTTGGAGCGTTTTATTGACTGTCAAACTCAGTCCTCATTAGGGAAAATTGTTATTAGTCGCGGAAATCCTCGAGCCCGTCTAATGATTATTGGTGAAGCTCCTGGCGCGAGTGAAGATGCTGCAGGAGAACCCTTTGTAGGACGTTCTGGGAAAGTGTTAAACCAACTATTAGAAAATACAGGTTTGAATACCCGAGAAGATGCTTACATTTGTAATGTCGTAAAGTCTCGGCCTCCAAAAAATCGACGCCCCACAAAGGATGAACGTGAAGCTTGTATGCCATGGTTGCTACAACAAATTACTCTTAATGATCCTTGGGTAATAGCATTGGCTGGTTCCACTGCAGTTGAAGCTATTTTGGGGATAAAAGGAGGAATAAGTGGTATTAGAGGTACTTGGCAAAATTGGCATGGCAAGATGGTTATGCCTCTTTTCCACCCCTCATACCTATTAAGAAACCCTTCTTTAAGTAATGGATCTCCCGTCTCTCTTACGCGCAGAGACTTATTGGAAGTAAAGAAAAAGTTAGAAAGCTTTAATAAAGTGGATCATAGTTTAATTCCTAATTTTTCAGCTTAAGAGAATCATGACCGCAGATCTTCTTCAAAATTCGGTCACTTCTACTGGGCGTTATGACACGACCATTAAACGTCGCCCCACTCGCTCTGTGAGGGTTGGGGATATAGAGATAGGAAGTGAGCACCCAGTAAGGGTGCAATCTATGATTAACGAAGACACCTTGGATATAGAGGCTTCGACTGAAGGTATTACACGCTTATATAATGCAGGCTGCGAAATAGTCAGGCTAACGGTCCCTTCCATTGGTCATGCAAAGGCTGTAGGTGAAATAAGGAAACGTCTTGAGGATAGTTCACTTTCAATTCCCTTGGTTGCTGATGTGCACCACAATGGTTTAAAAATAGCGCTCGAAGTTGCTAATCATGTAGATAAAGTACGAATAAACCCTGGCCTTTTTGTTTTTGAGAAACCTAATCCTAATCGTGTTAATTTTTCACCTGAAGAAATTTCATCCATTAGTAAAACAATCTCACATAGATTTGAACCTCTTGTTAGTCAATTAAAAGATCAAGGTAAAGCATTAAGGATAGGAGTGAACCATGGCTCTTTAGCTGAAAGAATGTTATTCACATATGGAGATACTCCATTGGGCATGGTTGAATCTGCTATGGAGTTTGTTCGTATATGTGATCAATTGGATTTTCATAATATTGTTATTTCTATGAAGGCATCTAGAGCTCCTGTAATGCTTGCTGCTTATAGGCTTATGGCAGACACAATGGATCGAGAAGGGTTTAATTACCCTCTTCATTTAGGAGTAACAGAAGCTGGTGATGGTGATTATGGACGAATAAAAAGTACAGCCGGAATTGCTACACTTTTATCAGAGGGCCTAGGAGATACTATTAGAGTATCTCTTACAGAAGCACCTGAAAAAGAGATTCCTGTTTGTTATTCAATCCTGCAGGCAGTTGGTCTCCGTAAAACAATGGTTGAATATATAAGTTGTCCTAGCTGTGGAAGGACTTTGTTCAACCTTGAAGAAGTTGTTAATAAGGTCCGAGATGCTACTAATCATTTGACTGGATTAGATATTGCTGTTATGGGATGCATTGTCAATGGCCCAGGTGAGATGGCAGATGCTGACTATGGTTATGTTGGAAAAGGTCCAGGAGTTATTGCTTTATATCGAGGTAGGGAAGAAATAAAAAAAGTCCCTGAAGAAGAAGGTGTTAAAGCCTTAGTTCAATTGATCAAAGATGATGGTAAATGGGTTGATCCTTGATAGGTTATTGATAAAAATAGTAATTATTACCAATTCCTTATGTATTTGAAGATCATGCCGAGCCTATTAAAGAATAATTTTTTTACAATATTGCTGTTAGCTTCATTTGGTTTGTTTTGTAATGCCAAAGCCCAACAAAATAAATTAGATTTACCACGAACATTACCTTCAGTCGTTTCTAATAGCCCTAAGGAAGTAATAGATCAAGTCTGGCAAATTGTTTATCGAGACTTCCTTGACTCCTCAGGTCAATTTAACAAAGAAGATTGGAAGAAATTACGTAAAAGATTGCTGGCTAAACAATATGTTAGCCCCTCAGAATCTTATGATGCAATTAAAGGTATGTTGGCAAGCCTTAATGATCCTTATACCAGATTTTTAGATCCTAAGGAGTTCAATGAAATGAGAATCGAGACTTCAGGAGAGCTTTCCGGAGTTGGTATTAGGTTGTCTAAGGATGAAGATACCAAAGAGCTTATTGTTGTCTCTCCAATTGATGGAACACCAGCATTTAAGGCAGGAGTAAAGGCTCAAGATGTAATTATTTCAATTGACGATAAATCAACAGATGGAATGACTATCCAAAAGGCTGTGAAACTAATTCGCGGAAAAGAAGGAAGTAAAGTAACTCTAGGTCTAAAAAGAAGTCAACGAGTTTATAAATATGAGTTAGTAAGGTCTCGAATTGAAATTAATTCAGTTATTAGTAAATTACAAGCAACTACATCTGGATTGAAGTTTGGTTATATTCGTTTAAAGCAATTTAATGCTAATGCCCCTAAAGAAATGAAGTTAGCAATAAATGATCTTGAAAAAATGGGTGCCATGGGTTATCTGCTTGACCTTAGATACAATCCAGGTGGCTTACTTGAAGCAAGTATAGATATTGCTCGCCAGTGGCTTAATGAAGGAACTATTGTTAGTACTCAAACAAGAACAGGCATTAAAGATATAAGACGAGCAAATGGAAGTGCGATAACTAAATTACCGGTGGTTGTACTTGTCAATGAAGGTTCTGCAAGTGCTAGTGAAATCTTATCTGGAGCAATTCAAGAAAATAATAGAGGAATTTTAGTAGGAAACAAGACTTTTGGAAAAGGTCTTGTTCAATCTGTTAGAGCTCTTTCCGATGGGTCTGGTCTTACAGTGACTATTGCAAAATATCTCACTCCAAATGGAGTAGATATACATAAAAGTGGTATTAAACCAAATATTAGAGTGGTAATGACTGATTCAGAGAAGATGAATTTTAAAGTTGAAGACTTGGCTACTCCTAGAGATCGACAATATAGAAAAGCTGAATCTGAATTGATAAGGTCTTTGAGGACATTGAACAATATACGTGCATATAATCCAAGGAGATCAAATTTCCAATTTGCTTTAGAGGCGAAATAATATATCTATTGTGATTTTTAAAGTGTTGGAAATATTGTGTTAGGAACTCATTTTTAACATTAGTTCAATTGGTCTTAATGCTTTAACTCTAATCTTCTCGTCCATTTCTATACTTGAGTGCATATATTCTAAGCAGTCGTTAACCTTTTCCAATGTATTAAGCCTCATGTATGGACATTCATTGCAGCTACAACCGTCTAGTCCAGGAACTTCTAAAAATAATTTATAAGGCATATTTTTTCTCATCTGATGAAGTATTCCAGGCTCAGTTAAAACAATAAATTTGGAATGTGAGCTAGATTTAGCTCTTTTAATAAGGCTACTGGTAGATCCTATAAAGTTTGCATGGTCTAATAGATTCTCTTCACATTCTGGGTGAGCAAGTATTTCAGCTCCAGGATTCTTTAACTTTAATTTAATTAAACTTTCCTCACTAAATGATTCATGAACAATACAACTACCGGGCCATAATTCTATTTCTCTACCACTTTGCTTTTGTACCCACCTTCCTAGATTTTTGTCAGGTGCAAATAATATTTGTTGTTCCTTAGGTAGCTTTTGTATTAATTCAACGGCATTACTACTAGTGCAAATAAGATCGCTTTCTGCTTTGACCTCTGCACTACAATTTATGTAGCTAACTGCAAAATGATTTGGGTGTTTCTGACGAAACATTTTAAATTTATCTACAGGACAGTCGTCTGCAAGGGTGCAACCAGCATCTACATCTGGGATAAGAACAGTTTTTTGGGGATTCAGTATTTTTGCGGTTTCAGCCATGAAGTGGACTCCGCAAAAAACAATTACCTCAGCTTCAGTTGAAGCCGCTTTTCTTGACAGTTCTAATGAATCTCCTACATAGTCAGCAATATCTTGAATCTCAGCCTCCTGGTAGTAGTGAGCCAGGATTACGGCTTTCCTTTCTTCTCTGAGGAAATTGATTGAATGTTTGAGTTTGTTCTTTTGCATGTTTAGGGACCATGCTCCTCTGAAGCGAGCATCCTGCTCATTAGGTAAATTTCAGTAAGGATACTCCTACCTTAATCATTCACCCTGAATAATTTTCAACTTGCTATTGCAGGAGATCTGCATGGAATCTGGGGGGCATTAGATGAGTGCCTTTTGGAGGACCTCCAACCTGATGGAATACTTTTTGTTGGTGATCTGAGTGAGACGAACTTCAGTTTGCTTCGCTCGATCAAGAATCTATCAATTCCTAAGGCTGTGATTTTTGGGAACCATGATCGTGGTCATGATCAGAGCGGAGAATTGTTGAAACAGAAACTTACCTTTATGGGAGATATTCATTGTGGATGGGTATTGAAGTCTTGGGATAAACCTTCTGTGTCAATTGTTGGGGGGAGACCTTGTAGTGCTGGTGGTGGATATTATCTTTCGCTTCCAATGAAAGAGGTTTACGGATCAATACCACTCGAAGAGTCTGTTAATCGAATTGTAGAAGCCTCCAGGCGTGCACCATCCGACAAACCTCTTGTGGTCTTGTCTCATTCTGGTCCTTCTGGCCTTGGCTCTGAAGCAGATAGTCTATGTGGTAGAGATTGGAAACCACCAGCTATTGATTGGGGTGACACTGATTTAGCCTTGGCTATTGCAGAGATGAGAAAGTATCGAGCCCCTGAGCTAGTAGTTTTTGGTCATATGCATCATGATCTTAAGAGAACTCAAGGTAAGCGACGAACTTTTTATAGAGACATCTGGGGTACTTGTTATTTGAATGCAGCTTGCGTCCCACGTCGAGGCGTTGATCAACTCGGGCACGAAATTACTCATTTTTCATGGGTTGAATTTGTGAATGGATCTATAAAAAACATTTCGCATCGTTGGTACCTATCTAATTCTTCTCTTGTCTATGAAGAAAAACTTTTTAACACTAATGATTTAAATAATTCCTAATGCTTTTATACATATGTTTGAGTAGTCACGGATATGGTCATGCTGCTCGTCAAGCCTCAATCTTAAAACAGATTTATCTATTGAAACCTGATTGGCGGTTCATAGTCAGCTCAGCCATAGACTTGAACTTTCTAAAATTAGTTTTTTCTGAAATACCTGTCGAGTTCCGCTACTTTAGATGGGACATTGGCATGATCCAAAACAATGCGATAAGTGTTAATATTGAACAAACTATTTTGTCATTAAAAAAATTACAATCTTCTCTTCCTCATCATATTTTAAATGAAGCTCATTGGCTAAAATCCCAGAGTTCTAATATTGCAATTATTGGAGACATTCCTCCTTCTGCATCATCTCTAGCTGCTTTATTAGAAGCACCCTTGATTTGGATTGGTAATTTTGGATGGGATGATATTTATCAATCTTTTGGTAGTTACTTTGACGAATATATTGAAGAAGCAAAGAACAATTATTCATTAGGGGACTTATTATTAAGACTCCCATTTTCTTTACCTATGGATTGGGGTATAGCTGAAGAACGTATCGGGATTACATGTTCTCCACATAGGCAACTACCTTGTGAGTTTTCTAAACACTTAGAGGCAATAAATAAACCCTTAATTTTAATCTCTTTTGGAGGAATTCAAATGGAATTCGATTTTGGATTATTTAATAATTGGACAAACTTTCATTTTTTAACCCCTAAAATAAAATCTTTACCAAAAAGATCAAATACATCTATGGCTTCTAATTTTACATATATACCTAGTACCTGTAGGGTCTTAGATGTACTTCCATTTTGTGAAAGGTTTATTACAAAGCCTGGATATAGCAGTTTCTGCGAAGGTATAAGCTCCGATGTTGGTATTCATACTGTCTTAAGACCTGATTTTTCAGAATCTCTTTCTCTTATAGAAGGATTAAGGCAGTATTCTTTTCATAAATGCTTTGAATATCAAGACTTGATATCTGGCAATTGGTTTTTGGACCAGCAATTGACTCCACCTACCAAGAGAAAACCTATTTCTAATGGTTCACTCTCTGCAGCATTATCTGTAGTTAATTTAATAAAGTAAGTATTATATTGAACTTTTTATAAATCTTCTTCTTTTTTAATGAATATTTGGGCAAGAACATATGCAGCAACCATAGAACTAAGGAAAGCCGCACTATTGCCAACTAAGGGTAAAATGTCACTTGTTCTAGTTACTATTGGAGCGATACCAAATATTCCAAACAACATTACCCATAATGGAGAAAAGAGTAATAACCATGGCCATGCAATAAATTGACCATCTTTACGTGGGTAGGCTGCAAAACCTGCAATCAATCCACCAAGTATTGATGTAGATAGCGTCCACAACCATTGTTCTCTTGGAAGTCCAGGAACAACATTACAACCACCTTGATCTAAGCATATTTTTATTGCTTGAAGCGCGTCTAGTATTGCCCCGTCTTCACCATGATCTTGAACATAATATTGATTCCCGAACCGTGTTTGAAGTTCCACCCAAAAAAGTCTGGGCATCAAGGTAAAAAATGCATCACCAACATTAAAGTTTAATAGGTTACCCCCTCTTGGGTCTGCTATTAGTACCAGACTACGCTCATCAAGGTCCCAAAATTCTCTAATCGCTAATCCTGGTGATCGGTCATATTGAGTTAAGACTCTGAGTTTCCAACCACTACTGGCTTCAAATTCATCTAGCGATTTTTCTAATTTTGTTTGTTGGAAATCAGTAAGCGCCCTAGCAAGGTCTATTACTGGCGTTTGGTGGTCAGGAAGTAAATCTGGATTGTCATATGCATCAGCTTGCATGGTTGCGATCAGTAGAATTACTAAGGAAAGTATGCAAGCAAGTATTTTTTTACCAGTTTTATGGAACATGGGTATGGGGTTTGATCTTTTTCTCTATTCTCGCTGATGAAGGACCAAATATCTCCTTGTCCTAAATGGATGGTTAATAGGCTCGAAAATGTTGGTGGACATGCAAGTTTTGAAGAATATATGGATTGGGCTTTAAATGATTTAACTAATGGTTTTTATGCAAATGGAGTAGTTAATATTGGCCATGAAGGTGATTTTGCAACATCCCCTTCTATAGGGGACGAATTTGCAAATTTGTTGGCTATTCAGATTGTTGAGTGGTTTCAACAACTGGATAATCAATGCTTGACAAATAATATTTTGCACCTGGTTGAATTTGGCCCTGGAGAAGGAGATTTAATTTCAGACCTGATTACTGCGCTTAATAAACTTTCTCCCCAGCTTTTATCTAGAATTCAATTCTTATTAGTCGAACCTAACAATGGAATGCTTCTTAAGCAGAAAAGAAAACTGCAAAAGTTTTCTGATATATCATTATCTTGGGTAAGTTATGAAGATCTTAAAACTATAGAAATTAATGGGGTACTGATTTGTCACGAAATGCTTGACTCATTACCAGTAGAACGATTGTGTTGGAAACATAATCGTCTTTATAGGCAGGGTGTTTGCCTAAGGGAGGATAAAAGCGTTAGCTCCCTAGATTTCACCTATTTACCCATACCTGATGATCTTCAACAGCAAATTACAGAAGTGACTAACCAAATGGGTTTTGATTTCCCTCCTGTTTCTCTCCCTGAAGGGTGGACTAGTGAATGGCATTCTCAAATAGGACCATGGTTTAACTCAATTTCAAGTTCTATTAATTCTGGTATACTATTAGTAATTGACTATATGATGGAAGCAAAAAGATATTATAATACAAGCAGATCTTCAGGCACCTTATTAGCTTATAAGAATCAAAATCCGTATACTTCCTTTCTTGATAAACCTGGTAACTTTGATTTGACATCTCATTTGTGTCTTGAAACATTGCTTTTCTATGCTCATAAAAATGGGTGGAATCTTATAGGTGAAAGGAGACAAGGAGAGTCCTTACTTGCCTTAGGACTTGCTGGACTGATTTCAGGCCTTAGAGATCAGTCAACTTCTAATCTTTCAGAAGTCCTGAACAGAAGAGAAAACTTGTTGAGTCTTATAGATCCACTAGGCTTAGGAGAATTCCGTTGGGTTGCATTTGAATTTAGTAATAGTCCTTCGTTAGAGTTAGTTGAGAGAAAGCTTAAAACTCGATTTTTGGAGGAACCTATTTATTAACTCTCCCTAGACAAATTTCAATATCTTTTGTTGTTATATCATTTCTTATTTGAACTTTTCCAATTTCTGTTGGTATTACAAATCTTATTTTACCATCCACGACTTTCTTATCCCCTTGAAGAGTTTTAAGGACTTCATGAAGCTTTAGTTTTGGCCATTTAATTGGCAAACCGGCTTTATTAATTAATTTTTTTTGCCTGTCAGCATCACTTCTTCTCCAACAATTTAGGTCTACTGCTAACTCCCCTGCAGCCACCATCCCTATAGCTACTGCTTCTCCATGCAACCATGTCCCATATCCACAGAGAGTCTCAATTACATGTCCAAATGTATGTCCGTAATTGAGAATAGCTCTAAGTCCATGCTCTTCTTCATCAGCTACAACCACTTCTGCTTTTGCTTTTATTGATAATTCCAGGATCTCTTCAATTGTTTGTTTTGCAAAATCTGATTTGTTTTTTATTTTGGGTTGTCTTTCTAGCAATTTGAACAATCGTGGATTTGTTATTACTCCATATTTTATAACTTCTGCCAATCCAGCCTGAAATTCTCTTTGAGGGAGGGAGTCCAATAATTTTGGGTCTATTAATACCAATTTGGGCTGGTGAAATGTTCCAATTAAGTTTTTACCAAATGGGTGGTTTACACCTGTTTTCCCTCCAATAGCAGCATCAACCATCGCTAATAGAGTTGTTGGTGCTTGCACAACTGATATTCCTCTAAGCCAAGTTGATGCTGCAAAACCAGTCATGTCCCCTATCACTCCACCACCAAGAGCAATCATTAGAGAATTTCTTTCTAACTGGCTTTTGTATGCCGCATCATGAATCTGCGATATGCTTTCAAGATTTTTTTTGTCTTCACCGGGATCTATCGATAGTAGGTTAGGCTCATAACCATGAGCTATTAGACTATTGAGACAGATTTCCCCATATAGTTCATTAATGACCTTGTTTGTTACAACTAAAATCTTTGTTTTTTGTTTTATATTTATCTTTTTAAGTTCTTCTCCGATAGATTTCAATAAATTTGTTCCTACAACCACTTCATAAGGGTTGCGGTTTAGATTAACTGGAATTCTACGTTGATGATCAGCCACTTTTTAGTAATTCGAGGTTAATCTGCCTAGCCTATTCATAGGATAAATCAAATTCATCATACTCCATGGCACTTATCCTCTAATATTGTTGGTTGCTATTGGTTCGATTAAATAATTTTTCAAGTAATATTATTGTGATTCCCTGACCCCTTCCTAATCAATTGCTTCTTAAATCTACGCATTATTTAAGTACCATTTATCTATTATCTGCCATTTGTTCTGTTTAGCAGTTTATAGATCTCCCTTCGAGACAGCGATGTTTTTATTTAAATATCTTTTTTGTTCTAATCTTAATTCATTAAGTATGATTCTAATGTCTTTCTGATCAGTTCTCCTAATTGTTGAGATGCTAAAAGGTAATTTACCCTTTGCTTTAAGAAATAGGCGACAAATTGGTGTCATAGGAGGAGGTCAACTTGCAAGGATGCTCGTTGATGCCGCTAAGGCTAGATTTGTTGATGTAATAGTTCAGACTCCATCCAAGGAAGATCCAGGTGCTGAATCTGCCAGTAGAGTCGTTTTGGCTGAATCTAATGATGTTGACGCAACAAAAAAATTTGGTATTAACTGTAGTGGGATAACCTTCGAAAATGAATGGCTCAATATTGATGATCTGAAAACCCTTGAGAGAGAAGGATTGGTTTTTTGTCCTCAATCTTCCTCAATAGCTCCTCTTCTTAATAAACTCTCTCAACGTAAGCTTCTTTATGACTTAGGAATACCTGGCCCTAAATGGATACCTTTCTCTTCTCTTTCAAAGTTAAAAACTAAATTGCCTCAAGATTGGACTTTTCCTGTTATGGCTAAGACCAATAAAGGTGGTTACGATGGCAAGGGGACAAAAGTAATTAATTCCTTAGTTGAACTTGAGAACTTCTTTCAACTAGTAGATAAAGACCAGTGGTTTTTGGAGAGTTGGATTGATTACGATATTGAGTTAGCTCTTGTTTCTACTAGAGATAGGCAAGGTAATGTTAGAACTTTGCCCCTAGCTGAAACACATCAGTCTTACCAAGTTTGCGATTGGGTATTAGCCCCAGCGAACGTTAATCATGATGTAGAAACAACAGCTTTAAACATAGCTTCTTCCTTGCTTTCTAAGCTTAATTATGTTGGTGTTTTGGCAATCGAGTTTTTCTATGGTCGTAATGGATTGCAAGTCAATGAGCTTGCACCTAGAACACATAATTCTGCTCATTTTTCTATAGAAGCATGTTCAAGCAGTCAATTTGATCAACAAGTTTGTATAGCAGCAGATCTGCTTGTACCACAACCAGAATTAATTGTACCGGGGGCGTTAATGGTTAATTTATTAGGATTACCTGAAGGGACTGCAGGATCAATTGCTCAAAGACTTTCGGCCTTGCAAAGCATAGATTCGGTTAATCTTCATTGGTATGGAAAGAAAGTTGAATCTCTTGGAAGAAAACTTGGTCATGTGACTGTTCTTCTTAATGCGACTAATCCTATGAAACGTAAAGAAGAAGCAATACAAGCTATGAAAAAAATCCGATCAATATGGCCTTCTCTACAGATGGATTCTATAGATTGTTAGTGAACTCCTTTGTTGGTGACAACCTTTTCTAGTGCTCTGATCTGACTCTCTTTCGACTCGGGGAAACTGTCGTGAAGGTAACGTAAACCGGTCTTGTAACCGGAAACGAAGCCCCACTTTGATTCCCCATCTGGCTCTTCCAGGTCGATGCTTCTGGGGTTGCACGGCAAAGAGGTTTAGTAGTCATAACAGGTTGTTTGATGGGCTTCCCCTTTTGAACAACCTGACTACTTATTTGCAAGTCTCTATTTCTAGCAGTATTAGTAGATTTTCCAGGAAGTTAATAAGCCATATTTCTAATAAAAGCCTCTCTTCGTTATTGCTTTTTTCATTGTGTCCAAGTTATTGGCGAGATATTTTTTAATGACCTTGTTAGTTTTGATGAAAATTGACAAGAAGTAGGAACCTTTAATTATTTGGTTTTACAAATTTCCCTTTGTAGATATTGATCTCATCAACAAAAGGCTTTTTGAAGATTCATTTTTTCAACTTGCTAGCTTAATCCAGCCCGATCTACCAGTCATAGCAGTTAATTGATTCTGATATGATCTTTTTATCAGATTAGAGCCAGCATTTGAAGCTTTACTGTTTATCTGATATATAGCATTGAAGTCTTTGAACCAATTTTGGTCAAAAAAAAGGTTCAGGCAGCTTTCTTGCTACCTGAACCCTTTTAGAGAATCAATTGTCAGAAATTAATAGAATTAGATTTCCTGATGAATTAGTAAGCTCAATCTTCTCCTTCTGGTACAAGCTTGATTTGCTTACGACCTAATTTAATTTCGAAGTTGTCTCCAGGTTTTAGATCTAGTAAAGCTGTATAAGCCTTACCAATCAAAAGATTGCCATTTCCTTGAACAGTGGCAATGTAGCTAAGCTTCCTTCCACCTTTGCCAACGCCAGCAGTTGCATCTGAAGCTAGGTTTACACCTTTAGCTTCAAGCAATGCTTCGTAGAAGGCTGTGAAGTTAAGACGGTCACTGCCATCTTTCTTCTTGGAAACATAGCCACAAGATTTAACTAAGTCTGATTTACTTACGTCCCCAAGTTCTTTTACCTTGGCGAGTAAGTCTTTACCGGTAAGCATGTCAAATAGAAGCGTTACTAGTTAAATATAGTAAAAAACTTTCTAAATGACAACCATGTACAAGACGCAAAATAAGAGGAGAATAGTATCGAGAATGAGGAATAGGCACTCACTCTATTTGTATCTCAGATTTGAGTCAGCCTATTGATCCGTAGGCTAATCTCGCTTTAAAACATCCTATTGATTGTTTCTAGTAGGTATTGAACTTTGCTTCAAAATGACTGCTGTTAAAGCCATTTACTGTATAGAGTCTGGTTATAAACAAGAGCTCTCTTCCCTTTACTCAGCTCAAATTGCTGACCTCGAAAACCAAAATTAATTGATCTTTCACAGTCCCTTCTTCTTGGTACCGGATAGTTTCACCAGATAGCTTATCCAACTAAATTGTTGTAAAGCTTGTTTATTCTTCTCTCATTGACACCTAGATCTGACGCCCCAAATCTTGAGCTAGACCTGACTTGAATAATCCCCTTGCCTGGGAGTTTTAAGAGTTCAAGATCATCAGGAAATCGGAAAATCAAACTTCTGCAGACCCCATGCCAGTAATTATTTGATTGTTCAAGAACTTTTGTTCTTGGGAGCTTGGAGGCTAGTGTTATTAATTTTTCGTAGGTCTGGTTCACATTGCCGAATTCCCATTCAACAAAAACACAGTTCGAAGTACTCTCACATGCTGAAAGAGTTCCTTGTTTACTTAGCGGCATTTTTAAATCCTTTATTGCACAGCACTATTTTATCCTTGTTCATAACCTGTTGAAATTGTAGATAGACCCTTAAATCTTGCTAACGAAATACCCTTTTGGTAATTACAGCAACCTTTGATAATCAGTACTTCTCGGCTTAATGCTATTAAAATTGAAATTTTTAAAGGGTTAAAACATCCTTGAAGTAGAAATGAATTATGATTTCTTCTGGATGCAATGCTGTTTTACTCTAAAAATTTGGGAATAGTTAGCAACCATACTGATTATAGGCTTGTAAAAAGATACACCTCTCTGTATTTTCTTATAGAGTCCTCAACCTAGTGTCAATAGGCATACTAGAAACCCCAAGTAATTAGAGGCTAATTTAACTTCCTTTACTGTACAGGATATAAAATTTTAAAGCCTTTAAATCCGATGAGGCTGAAAAATCTCAACATATCCTTTATTCTCTTCTGTTCTATTTGGACCTTGTGGTCTTTTGGGACAGCAGAATCATCAGTTTTATCTATAACTCAACTATTAGCTCTATTCTTGTCCCTTCCACTATCAGTACTTTTGCTTGCGTATTCTTTTTTTGTTGATGATAATGATAACTACAGGGAGGACAATCACCAAAACTTCTTTAAAGGAGCTAATCTTTAGAAGTTGGACCGATCAATCTATCTTTTGGCGCATAACACCCACAAATAAGCTACAGGCCTCTTCAGACTTTGTTTCTTATCATGTACTAATACTTTTTTTCTATTGCTATTTTTCTGATTTTAGGCGTCAATTTGATTAATTACCCCCCGGATCATGATTTTTTTGGTTTTATTCTTAATCTTAGGCTTGGCTTTTTGGACGACAACTGCTTACTTCAACTCAGGATCTAAAAATAAGGAAATCAAATCCTCAGTTGATTCAATATTAGCTAGTGCAAAAGAAATTTCTGTACAAACACCTAAATTATTCTGGCTATTGTTAAAGGACGTAATAGACAATAGTAATTATGACAGTTCTAAAGTTACTACTGATGTTGATGTAATTACAGATGATATTGAAAAAAAGGTTGAGACCACATCAGCAAATGACAATTTACATAAGACAGAATTGGATGACTCAGTTGATAATGAGCTCGCTTCTTTCTCACCAGAAGTTGTACAACTTATTCAAGAGGAAGAAGAAAAAGCTGCTTGATACCCATATCCATACAAGTCTATAGGGCTTTTCCTGTTAAAAATATATGGAAATTAGGATTAGCCCAGTAGAACCAAACGAATGTCATAAGTAGAATGTTAAGACCTATTAGTACTCCACTCATTAAAGCCCCTTTTGTTTTCAATAGTATTTCAAACAAGTTTTTCATTTTAGTTTAAATTCAATCACTAAGAGAGAGATATTTTCTATGTTTATTAAAACAACAAACGCACATATCAAAAATATGTGCGTTTGTTGTTTTAGCTAGAAGATACCTGGAATGATTTGACCTGTGATCAAGTAACAGCCTAATGCGGCTACTATCCCGATCATTGCAAATCGCCCGTTCTGCAATTCTGCATTTTCATTCATAGTTTTAATAGTAGGGTTAGTAAATTCCTGGGATTATCCACCCAGTAATCGCGTAGTTGTGGATAAGAATAAAGAGACCGATCATCGCTAATCGACCGTTACTTTGTTCTGCTGTTTTCCAATAAGAGTGTAATTCTTTACTTGTTTTATCCATGATCATTAGAAGAGACCAGGAAAAATCTGACCGGTAGTAGCGTAAGCACCTATTGCTGCTACAAAGCCAATCATTGCCCACCTACCATTTTGGCGTTCAGCCTCTTTCCCATAACCTGAGTATTCAGGGTCGTGAAATGTTTTTGGTTCTATGGAATACAAATTTTGTCTTCCACCAGATTCAGTGAATACGTATGATGAATTTGACATTTCTATTACCTAAATAACCCCTGGAATGATTTGACCAGTAGTCAAATATGCGCCAACTGCGGCCCAGAATCCCATCATTGCAGCCCAACCATTTACTCTTTCTGCTAGGACCTTTTGTGGTTCTACCTCAGTGGTTTTTTTGGATTTAACCATTTTTTAAAAGATGTGTTTGTGTATAGAAGCGAGAAACTTCGCTTGTAACGAACTATAACACGTTATGTGTAGAAGTGTGACTTTTAACGTTATCTCTTCTTGTCCTCTATCTAGTGAAAGCTGAAAAGCATTCCAGAAAGATGATTGATGCGGAATTTGTTTATAGATATCTCTATAATAATAAACTTACTATATTATTAATTCTATTATTTATTCCTCATATTGTACCATAGTGATATTATTGAGCACCCTAACTATTAATATTACTCCCTCAGCTTTTCTGTTAAGATGTTATTTTATATACTTGCACAATTATTTACTTGTCATTATTTGAATATTATACTTATTTGAATTTCGATTCTATTTATATTGATTAAGTGTTCGTTTTAATATGCTTCAGATTCTCGGTCATAGATAATGCCTGATTCATTCATCCATTGAGCCTTTGTCTTGCAATATTTACTGTGCATTGATACATGAATGGATTGAATTATGCACAGTACTAATAGTAAAGATACAGGTATAAACCATAGTGGAGAAGATCCCACTCCCTTCCAGTTGCTCATGTTATGTACATATCTCAACTAATTACAATATTAAACGTCTACAAAAATGTAACTCTAAATAATTAATTAAGATTTCGTACTTGTTTAATATCTCGTTATTAGAGATTCACTGGCTTGAAAGAGTTAAACTATTTAAGCTTGACCTGAATTCTTTTTCAGTTCATATAGGAGATTAGTTATTCTTTTGTTGTTCACGCCAAAATCACCAGTTCCCACCCTTGAGGCAGATCGTATTTGAAGTTTACCCCCTTTCACATCTTTTAGAACTTCTAAATCATCTTTGTATTTCATTATTTTACTAGTTACTTCAGCATGTATATATTTAGGATTCCTCTCTATTATTTCTGTTCTTTCAGTTGACTTGATAATTCCTATTGTTCTATCAAAGGAGTCGTCAACATCTTCTACATTCCAATCGATTCGAACACAATTGGTTTTTATCTCACATTCTTGTAATTCATGGACATCTACAGTTGTATCTGCAATGCATGGCTGTATATTTAAAAGTAGCAAGAATAGACTCGAAAGAAAGATTGCTAAAATGGGATTTTTCTTTACTTGCAGCACGTTTTGATACTAGGACTTAAATTCACTATAGTTGCCAAGCCCTCAATTGCAATCAATCAACTAAATCACAACTTCACAGCTTTTATGACTATTTACATTTTGTCTAAATGCTCTAATCAATTTATTTTCAAGATTTGCTTAAGCCTTACCTATCTTTCTGATGGCTTGATACAATTACCTTATAGAACATAAAAGCAAGCACCTAGTAATGTCCACAAGCAAGAGAGAGGAAGTCAGTTCCCACTTACGATATATCCGACAAGAGCTACGAGACCTAGATAGAATGCTCTCTGAAGATGGTCTCTTGCCAGAACTGACAGAGCTCAAAGAAGTCTATAATTCACTAGATGCACTTTACCTTTTAGTCTCAGGTAAAACTAAGAAGAAGCCAAAAATTGAGTTTGATGATTAATTTAGTTAGATCAATATGTCGACCTCTTTTACATATCCTTCCTAGTTAACTCTTCATTTTATCTAATCTTATACATAAGTTTCTTTCTATTCTTTTACACAAATTTGACTTGAGCCCGGGAAATAGCTTTAAGATAATACAATAGTACAGATCTACTACTGCCCTGTATTCGTGTTCGATTGCTTGCCTGTTAAGGATGGTAATTTGGTTCTGGTATCACAGTCCTTAATTCATTCAACCCCACCTGTTGAGATTGAATTTGTTGCTTTGGTCATTCATGTTATAAGCAGCCCTAGGCACCCTTCTTGGTGTAGCATTCTGCAAATCGTAAATATTGATACTGGTCGTATTTCTGTAATCAGCAGGAATTGTGTTGTTGCTATTTTAAAAAATTAGAATACTTTTTTAAATTTATTTAATAAAATTTTGAAATATACAACACTAACACTCTATATGTTTACTAATGAATCATTACAAAATACATGATGATCTATGCTGTTTCCCAAGGGTCTTTTAGTGATGTACTCTCTGAAGAATAGATAGACGGAAGCTCAGCATCACGTACCTTTTTGATTTCTCTCCAATCAGACCACATAGCACTGAGAAGCCATGTTTGGGATAAACTTTGAGCCCCTTCATCAAGTAGTTGTAACTGAGAGGGTTTGAGTACTTTCCACTTTTTATATTCCTCTTTCCAGTTTGAGTCGTCCATTATCAGAAGTATCCAACTATCTAATCATCCTCTGAATACCAGATAAATCAAGGGGCCAATGATTTTTGTTTACCTTCAAAATTACAGAGATGTTTTCGATAGGTCTTCTGTTTGATTTGTTTGTGGATGTAATTTGTTTTCATTTCTACTATTTTGTAGAAATCAGACAGTAAGGAATGGAAATCCGATCTACGTCACCTTTGCTGAACTTTTGGCAGTCTCCTCAACTTGAATCCGATGAAGTCCTTAGACTTTCTCTCGTTAACGATGAATCAACTGAAAGTACAAAAAACCGTCTTTTCGAATTAGAGCCGTATAAGTGGGAAGTCTTATACGATTTTTCTGTACTACGTGTGTCTCAAGGGGATTTTCATGCTTTAAAGGCTTTATATGTACTCTTATCTATGCTTAGGATAGAAATATCTCTTCAAACCGTAGATCTACTATATAGCCAAGGATTTTTGAATGAAGGCTTTTCATTGACCTTGCGTAATTTATTATTGAATAGAATTACCACAGAGGAATTTGATAATCCACCTTTACTGTTCTTGATACATCGTTTTATCTTAGTAATATTTTCAATATTTTTTAATCCTAGCGATATCCACATAAAAAATAAGAAAAAAAGAAAAACCAGCTATGAGCAAATGGGATACCTATGTTATGTAGTGCGCAAATTTCTCTTCCTTGGCTAAGTGTTGATGTCAGTTATGAACCATAGTATTTCTCTCTCTAAGACCGATCATCTTCACCAGCTTCAGAGGTCATCCACCTAGCTTCTTTTTCATATTTAGCTGATCCGTACACCAAGTAAAACTTCCCTGTCCTTAATAATTCCTTAACTTTTTGAAACGTGGTTAGCGTTTTGGGCTTGTTTGCGTTAGAAAGGCATGCATTCTCAATCAGTTATCAACTGATCGCTTCAAAGATGGACCAAGATAAGAAGGTTCGACTTGTCAACGCTCTACATGCTTCTAAAGCAAAATGCAATGCACCCCTTGCAGAGGCCGTTCGTATAGCACTTGAGCAGAGTCAGGCTCAGCAAATGCCTTCTAAGGCTGCTTGAATACTTTTATTAGGTATCAATAAAATCCTCTTGAACATTTCTTTTTAATCTAAAATTTAAAAAAATCTGCACATTTAATTCTTTTTATAGGAAGTAAGTGAATTCTCTCCTCTCACTTTCCAATGCCCTGGACTGTTAGTGATATTCCTGATCAAACAGGGCGTGTTGCTCTCATCACTGGTGCTAATAGTGGCTTAGGACTTGAAATGTCAAAAATTCTTTTGAGTAAAGGTGCGACAGTGCTTATGGGGTGTCGCTCCCCATCTAAAGCCCAAATCGTTCAGGAAGATTTTCTTGGATCAAGTAACTCCTCAAATTTGGATATTGTTCCACTTGATTTGTCGGATCTTATAAGTATATCGAAAGCAGTTCACTTCTTAAAGCGCGAATATGGACGGTTAGATCTGCTTATAAATAATGCCGGAATCATGGCTTTCCCTCGAATGCTCAGTAAACAAGGCTTTGAATTGCAATTCGCGGTAAATCATTTGGGACATATGGCACTTACCCTTTTATTAATCCCTTTGCTAGAAAAGCAACCTCAAGGAAGAGTAGTTACAGTTACTTCTGGAGCACAATTTATTGGAAAAATTCTTTGGGACGACCTTCAAGGAGAATTTAATTACAGTAGATGGGGGAGTTATGCACAAAGCAAGCTGGCAAATACCATGTTTGCTATCGAACTCCAAAATAGACTTAAGCTTTCTGGGAAAAAACTCATCTCTCTTTCAGCACATCCTGGACTAGTAAGAACTAACTTGCAAAAGACTTCATCTTCTAAAAATAATCTTATCTACGAAAGACTTTTGTATTTCTTGCTTACTCCATTCTTCCAAAGTTGTTCAATGGGCGTACTACCCCAGCTTTTTGCAGCCACTTCTAGAAGTGTGCAGGGTGGTGAGCAGTATTCTCCTAGGCTGAATTTTCGTGGTTATCCTATATTGTCAAAGATTCCTGCTATAGCAAAGGATTTCAATAACAGGGAAAGACTTTGGCGAATTAGCGAACAGCTTTTGCTCGGCACGGGTGTTATAACTAAAGCTGATTTTCTTTAGTAAACACTTTAATAGCTTTGACTCTTCCTCCAACCAGCGCAGTTTTAGGAACCTTGCTGATTTCTATAGGTTTAATGGTTAGATTTCGTTTTCAAGTGGACTTTCAAGAGAATTCTGATTGAGATGATTTTCCTTACTAGGAAAACTTCTTAGACAGAATCACTTAAAGTACTTGCTTTCTAATAGATAACAGGCGATCTTTAGTCAAAATCTATAGTGCTCGCATGGCTGGCTTCATTCTCTTTCTTCTCGCCGTCCTGGGCGTTGCAGCAATTCTCCTTTATACGAATAAGGGAGAAAAGGCAGAATCTATTAAATCCGTTTTAGAAAAAATATTTGAAAACCTTAAAGATCTTGCATCTAACCTAAAAGAACTTTTTATTCAGATCAAGAGCCTGCTTCCTGAACAAGAAGAAAATATTGAATCAGTATCCCAAGAAACATCATCTGAAGAGGTGAAAGAGCCAAGTGGCGTCAGCGATCAGTCAAGTACTGCTTGTGAAGTTCCCTTAACAATTAATGAAGAAAATAAAATGAATCAAGACCCATCAGAATCTAACCATAAACAAAGTATCAACTCTGACCGTGAGATCCCAACTAGTCCAGTAGAAGTAATATCTGATTTTGAAACAAAAGAGTCTTCTGGTGAAACAACAGAAGAAAGTAAGACCTCTAGGCTAGACGAATTAGATTCAACTTCTCAAAAGGTAGAATGAAACAGAGATTAAACAATTAACCTTTAACCAATATGGTATTATATAAAAAAAGTATATTACTTTTATGTATTTACAGAGATTAATTAATATTGTCTTTTTTGACTGTATCTTTTGTAGGAATAATAACTTCCTTTTCTAATAAGTACTCTACTTGTTTTCCCATCTTGTCTGGAACACTAATTTTACAGCCTTTTTTATTGAGATTACAATTAGGGGTAGCTTTTTCTGTTTTCCAAGAACATGGTACCTCTTCTTCCTTCGTTTCAACGACTTCCCATCCTTGGTCTAAATACTCTTGAACATTTCCTTTCCCACAATAAATATATATAGTCTGCTGCTCCATGATTTTCTTTTCAATGTTTATTGGCAGATTAATTGGAGATAGGAAATTTTCAGTTTTGTTTAAAAATTCACATCCAGTTATTAAAGATGTAATTATAGTAAGAGTTAGTGGGTAAAACAATCTTCCTGTGGATCTCATTGATAAAATAGATTTATTTCACACACTTTACATCATGTGTCCATCGATTGACAATTTATCTATCGAATACGGCTAACAAACTATCAACTGTAGGTTGTAAGGATTGAGTAGATGTGGTTCATCCCATTAAAATAAAGAATAAATAAATGGAGCTACGACAGTCCCCTGAGTAAAAACAATTAAACAACCAATTAATAAGAGTGTAATAATTAGAGGGGCAAGCCAATACTTTTTCCTTACTTTCATATAATCCCAAATGTCTTTTAGAAGTTCTGTTAAGGATTCCATATCAAAATAGACAATTATTATTTATTATACATAAAATCGTAAGATTTAGCCAACTCAACATTTTAATAGCAGTAGCCTTATTATTGAGATATCAGCCTAGCGATATATTGAGTTGCATTAACAAAGATATTA
>CACPJY010000016.1 GCA_902634405.1 uncultured Synechococcaceae cyanobacterium | reverse complement strand
CTCCTCGTTTTCTTCTTGAATGTTCAATATCTAAAGCTCAAATAAAAAAAGGACATCTTTGGTTAACCCTGACTGATGGGGAGGCAAGTATTGGGGGGGTCGCATGGGCGTCAAAAGTCAAGCAACTTTCATATATCCCCTCCGAAGGAGAAGGAGTTGTGGTGGTGGGAAAGCTGAACTTTTGGAATTCAAGAGCCAGTCTCACAGTCCAGGTTTTGGATTTAAGGCCCAGTATTTCTACAGTTTTGCATCAATATGAAATAACACGTGCAAAACTGCTTGAAGAAGGGGTCATAAATAGTCAAACAAAAAGACAACTACCATCTCATCCCGATGTCATAGCTCTTTTAACTAGTTCACCTAGTTCTGCATTATCAGATATGGTCAAAACAGCAAAGGAACGCTGGCCTCTTACTCGATTAATAGTCTGTCCTATCCCAGTACAAGGAAAGGTTGCTAAAGATATAAAATCAACATTAGAGAAATTAGCTTTGTTTCACAAAAAACTTCAACTAAATGCGATTGTTCTTGCGCGTGGCGGAGGAAGTCGAGAGGATCTAATGGTTTTCGATGATGAATCACTCTGTCGAGCAATTGCGAAATTTCCTATACCTGTTGTAACTGGATTAGGCCATGAAGATGACATTACCATTGCAGATCTTGTGGCTGACCATCGTGCTGCAACACCAACAGCAGCGCTAGTGGCACTGCTCCCAAGTCACAAAGAAGCGCTCGAACAACTTCAAGAAAAGAAAAGGAGGCTCAAAGAACAGTCAAAATGGAAAATGGTTATTGAACACCAACGCTTATCTGAACGAAAACTGAGATTCCAAGCTCATCAGCCAATACTATTAATTCAACATCAGAAAAATCTTCTCGCTCAAAAAGTACAACTCCTAGAAGCACTTTCACCTAAAGTGCTTCTAGGGAGAGGTTTTGCAATAGTGAGAAATGAACGCAATGAAAACATTAAGGATTTTCGGGATGTATGCCTAAAAGACAAAATCAAAGTAGAAATCAGTAACGGAGAAATACTTGCATCCATTGAAGATTTAAAACCTAAAGGAAACCTCAAATGAAGAAGCCAGCCTCATCTTCCAAAAAGAAAACATCTCAAGTCATAGAAACTGAAAAGAATAAATCAGAAGTTGAAGACTTGAAGAAGAATGCAAGTTCTTTAAGCTATGAAGAGTCACTTGAGAAAATAGATTCGCTACTCAGAAAGATGCAAAGTAATGAGATACCTGTAGAAGAGCTTTATGAACACTATTTGCGTGGAAAGATTTATTTAGAACATTGCATAGATCTATTACAAGTAGTGGAAAGCTCTATCTCTGAATTAGATATAGACTCCTTGCAATAATCTTAGAAGGAGTCAAACAAGACATCTTTAAGAAACAAATTTTTCAATAATCTGAACTCTGTAAGAAAAAATGTTCTAAAAGCATTTTGATTAACTTTTAAATGAATTAAGAGTCAGAATTAATTTCCTCTGCCTGTACATCAATTGTAGCATTACTAGCCGTAGAAGGAAAATTACTTTCAGAATATGGTTTAGATGTATTCTCATTACTTGAGAATGATGTACCACACATAGGACAATTATCATTATTTTTAAGGGTTCTTATTCCACAAGATTCACACGTTACCATTTGCGACTGAAGTACTCTCCATCCAATCCAACCAAAGCCAGCAATTAAGATTGGGATCAACAAAGAGGCAATCATTAATCCTCCTGCAATATTTATCAAAATCCTTCCAGCAGCAGTAGGGATTAGAAGCAGCATCAGCAGAGCCACCCAAAGCAAAGGAAAGGGTCTGCCCATCTCTATCCTCAATCAGATATTGATGTTAAGGCCAATAAACCTAACCCGCATAAGATGTTAAAGAAATAGTAGAAATGAACTATAACTATTCAAAATAAAATGGTATTTAGACTTTATTATCAAAAAAAGTATTTGAGATAATTCTACGAGATTTCGCATTGGAATTCGCCGCTAAGGCTACACTCCAGCACTGACCATAATAGATAATTACCCCTATAAGCCAAACCCAAAGATTTAAGACTAGAACACCTCCAATGAAACCGTAAGCCTGAAAGCGAGCACCTAAAGAAAGGAGGCTTCGACTAACTGCCAAGTTCAAAATCGTGAGGAGAGTACCAATTAACAAAGCCCCTGGGACAAGAGGTCGCAAAGGTACTCGGTGACTTGGTAGCAAGGCCTGTAAAAGCAATGCCATCAAAGAGAGGCTAAGCAAAGGAATTACAAATTGACCGACTTCTAAAACTGGAGCTCTACTAAGCAAATCAGCCAGCCAAGGAAGGGATTTAGTAAGTTCTTCTAATACAACTCCAGGGATCATTCGAACATTTGCACTGATTTGATCCAAAACAACTAATAGAGATATCAACAAAACAACTAAAAATGCTTCCACCCTATTTCTAATGAATCTAAAAGCTTGTATTCGAAATGTGGTTTGTGAAGAGGCTGGCAACACATCCTCCCAAAGCCGATCTGCACCTCTTTGCAATGTGAGGTAAGCATTCCCAGCAGTAACAACAAGAAATAGCGCGCCAAGAACTCCAGCACCAAAACCTTGATTTACCAATTTTGTCAAAGTTGTTTCAACCAATCCAACAACTGAAGGAGGTAAGGCCTGTGCTGCAAAATTAATGATCTGCTCATCTAAGCCCTTTTGCCTCCCAAGAAACCAGGAAGCAACCGATAAACATATCAAAAGTATCGGGAAAAATGACTGAAGTGTGTAGTAGGCAAACGCTGCACTTAAGTCAACACAATCACAGCGTGTCCAGCGCTCATAAGCCCTCCACAAACTCACAACTAGCCATCTAGTTCTTCTTCGCCAACGAAATAACACCTTTATCTCATCTCCTAAAAGAGCTAATTAAAATCGAAAATAGGAAGAAGAAACAAATAATGCATATCCTGGAATATTTCTAAAAAAGTCTAGTGGTTTTAAAGAAAAAAAAATAATCTTGTTGAAATTAAAAATGAATTTCTTTTCTTAGAGATTGCATCACGAAGTTATTAAAGCTTCCCCCCAAGGAGAGAGACGTTCCAATTCATCAGAAGAACAAGCAGCCAAGACAGGGAAATCAGCCATCGCTAAATCCTGCCCTGCCTGAAGCTTAGAAGGATCTGCCTTTAACCACCTTATAGGACACATCAGTTCTGTCAAAACCAACCAAGCGGATGCTAGGTCCCATATTTTCGGGGTAGCTTCTAAGGCTGCAACTGTCTGACCTGTAGCTACACTCAGCAAGTTCAAACTAGCAACTCCAAGTAGCCTGATTTTCCCAGGGAAAGGATGGTCAGGTAATTTTTGTAGTACTCGAATTGATCTGCTGCAAAGAGAAACGCAAGAACTAGATTGTCTTTCCCTCATTTTTGAAGTCATTGGCTCGCCATTGCGCCAAACCCCTTTTCCACGAATAGCTATAATTCTTTGCTTCAAAGGAGGAACATCCAAAAAAACAACTTGTGGCTTGCCTTCAACAAATCGAGCTAGCGAAATAGCCCAATAAGGAATACCTGCAGTGAAATTAGTGGTTCCATCAAGAGGGTCAACTATCCAATATGCCGATGAATCAGGGACACGTTGAGACCCTTCCTCACTTAAAACACCCTCCCCTGAAGTTATAGAAAAAAGTCCATTAACAATTTTCTCATCACTCCAGCGATCACAACTAGTAATTAAACTACCATCAGGCTTTATTTCTGAACTGATGTTTCCGAAGTCACGACATTGCCTTATCGCTACTTCATCTATCAATATATTTATTTCTTGAATTTGAGAGTCAGTTAAATCGTTGGGCATAGAAGTTTAATCCTTAGATTCAGTCAACTGATCCTGAACACATATTTTATCGTCTGAGACGATACCATTCAATAAATTATCAGGTTCAAGGTTATATAAATCATTAGAATCGTTTGAAGCATTAGAAATAATATTTAAATCCTCACAAAGGACTATTGAATCTAAGCCTGTTCTCCTGCGCAACTGAGCAAGACTCTTATTATAATTGAAAATTGCATCTGCATAATTAACCTCAGACTGAGTCAAGTCTCTTTGATTGTTAACAAGCTCACGCTGATTGGTAACTCCTGCATTAAATCTTAATCTGGATAATCGCAGAACCTCCTTCTGAGAAGTTAGTTCTTGGTATGCATTCAAAATGTCTTTACTCGCTGCTTTTAAGCTTGCAAAAGATTCTTCAACTTCTTGCCTGATTTTATTTTTCTCAGCTATAAGCTTATACCTACTTTCTTCAGCTTTCTGCTTATTAAATCTATAAAGAGCCCTTGCATTTCCCCCATCAAAAAACTTCCAAGTTGCAGTCAAGCCTATAGTATTAGAAGCTGACCAACTAAAGTCTTTATTATCTGCAGGTGCTACAACATTTGCCTGCCCCTCTGTTCTATAAGTAGTAAAGGTATTTACCAAGCTTAAAATAGGTTGAATTGCAGCTAAAGCTTCATTAGCCTTACTATTGTTAATTGAAATATCTAAAATAAACCTATCTAATTCTTCTCTAAATTTATAGGCAGCAATTATACTTTCTTCCAATGTTGGAGTCCATAAACCCAAAGACTTCAACCGGCTAGTAGAGCTAGGTACAATATTTGTTGGGAGGTATAAGATAACAGAAAGAGCGTTTCTAGCAATTGATTGATCTCTTAAAGCATTATTAAATATTCTTTTATCCCTAGCAAGCTGCGTCTTTGCTTCTAACACTTCAAATTTACTTGCAACCCCTGATTTGAAGCGAACATTTGCATCTTTAAGGCTAATCATAGAATTTTCAAGAGATTGATTACCTATTTCCACAGATTTATCTGCTCGCTGTAATTGAAAGAAGTCGATAGAAGCTTCTAAGAGAAGATCTCTAAGAACAATTGAATAAGTTTCTTTAGCTTTTTCAAAAGAATCTCTAGCAGATGCGACCTGAGGTACTCTTGCTGGATCAACAATATCCCACTTGACTTTTGCTGTGAATTCGGTTTTCCACTGACTACTAGTAGTAGATGGATTATCTATAAAATCAGGATTTCTATAACTATCTGCTGCAAGGTATTGAGGCAAACCATTTGCTGAAAAATCCATGGTTGGATACCAAGCTGAAAGTGAAGCTAAAAGCTTCGACTTTGCTTGATCAACTTGAAGAAAAGCAGCTTTAAGGCTAGGATTATTTTCTTTCACTAATCTATTAACATCTTTTAAAGTAAGAGGCAATAACTGTAATTTATCATTTTGATTTACTTTATGGTCTAAAGAATGGCTAGATAAAAAAAAGTCTTTATGAAAATCTATGTAAAAATTACTATTCCTAGCTTCTGGATCAAAGCCCAAAACTAAGGAATCAGATCTCTGAAAGACATAGGTTGAGCCTGTCTCCTTTAGTAAAGAAGCTAAAGCATCTCCTCCTGAAATGAAGGGAATTAAAAGAAAAAGGATTCTTGTGCTGATCTTAAATTTTTGTAGGTTAAATTGCGACACTTTTAAATTTAAGCAGCCTCCTTGCAACCACTAATCACTGCAGCAACAATATCGGCTGCTTCATAGACAATTCTAATGGGAACATGCAACAAGGTTGAAAGTTTCTCTAAGGTCATGTCATCGAGAAAAACAGATTCACCCTCACGCAACATTACTGATGGCAATAATAGTTCGTCTCCAAGATCTCTTCCTCTCAGACCCTGAAATAAGTCATTCCCTGTAAGCAAGCCTGTTACAACCTGCTCTTGACCCCAATATGGACTTGTAAGGCCATATAACTTTAATGACAGGCCTTCAATTGCGTTTAATTTTTGGACCGATGGATACAAGGCTTCTTCAACCAGCTTTCCAACTACCCAACTGCATGATCTTGAACTATCCAAGACTATTGGTAGTGAACTTGTAGCTTGCTCCATACTCTCTAAAAAAGCGCGAATACTTCCAACTCCATTCTCTTGTTGAGGGAAGCTCTCATAAACATTTCTTTCTGGTAAAGGCATCCCTGCAATTAAATACCACTCATCTGAGAGCCAGGCAAAGCGTGTCCCCAATTGCTCAAAAAAGAAATTCTGCAAAGGCTCTAATTGATTAATTACAGCTCTGGCACAATTTGAATCCACTGGAATCAAGCCATCATGTTTTGGTCTAAACCTAGTCAGTCCCACAGGAACAACTGCTGTAGATAAAACCGTGGGCCAATCGCCTTTCGCATATTTCGACAAATCCTTTAACGTTCGCTCTAATGAATCTCCATCGTTCAAACCAGGGCAAACAACTACCTGAGCATGAATCTGGAGATTTCTTTTTGCAAACCAGTCAAGCTGTTCCAGGAAAAGGCTAGCCCTAGGGTTTTTTAACAAGTCAGCCCTAAGTGAAGGGTCTGTTGAATGTACGGATACAAAAAGAGGGGATAGCCTTTGCTGCTCTATGCGCTTCCAATCTGAATCTTTAAGATTAGTCAAAGTCAAATATGAACCATATAAGAAGCTCAAGCGAAAATCATCGTCTTTAAGGTAGAGGCTTTTTCTTCTCCCTGATGGTTGCTGGTCAATAAAACAAAAAGAGCAATTGTTATTACATTGCCTTAATCCATCAAACAAAGCTTCCGTAAAAACCAACCCTAACCCTTGATCAAGATCTTTCTCTAAAGAAACTTTATGAATGACTCCTTTCGAGTCAATTATTTCAAGATCTAAAACTTCTTCAACGACCAAATAACGGTAATCAATCAAATCTCTAGGGCGCGTCCCATTAATACTTAAAAGTCGGTCGCCAGGTTTGCAGCCAATTTCTTCTCCAATGGAGCCTGCCTCAACTTCAGCAACTAAGGCTGGCTCAGGCTTAATCATCTCTAATCCAGCATGCTTTGCAGAAAATGCAATGTCAGCTGATTGCTCATTCCACACAGAGATTCTTCATGCTGATGTCATTTTGATAGAGAAGCACTCCACCATGCCAATAAAAGCATTCCAAATACCAACCTATAAAAAATAAAAACCTTTGTGCTGTTGCGCTGCAGATGTTTCAAAAGCCAATCAATTGACAACCAAGAAACCACAGCGGCTGAAACTATTCCTATGAAGATAGGAATTATCTCAAAAATTGTTTCTGTTATAAATAGATCTTTTAATTCGACTAATCCTGCTAAAGAGATTGCTGGAATGCCAAGAAGAAAAGAAAAGCGAGCTGCTTCTGATCGCTTCCAGCCATCTAATAAACCTGCTGTAAGCGATATACCTGAGCGAGAGACTCCTGGAATGATTGCTAATACTTGAGCCAGTCCAATCACAAATCCATCTTTTGCTCTAACTCCTTTAATGGTTTTGCATCGATTACCGTATCGCTCAGCTAAACCAAGTAGAAGAGCCATCAAGATAGAAACAAAGGCAATGGAGGGAATACTCCTTAAAAAGGAGGTTTCATAACCAGGCCAAAAAAACTTGACAATCATGCCGACGAGCAAAATAGGTGCGGTACCAAAAATGATTGCAAGCGACAATCGAGCATTAGGTTCGTTCCATTGTCTATGTTTTAGAGCGAAAGCAAATGATTGAGAAATATCAATTAAATCCCTCCTGAAATATGCAATAACAGCCAAAATGCTTCCCAACTGCAAGGCTGCAGTAACTGAAACTCCTGGGTCACCCCATCCCGCTATCAGAGTGGGAAAAACCTTCAGATGGGCAGTACTACTAATTGGAAGGAACTCTGTTATGCCTTGCAAAACTCCTAGGACTAAATATCTCCAACACAGTTCCAATATTCCAGATGATGTTGCAAACTCAGTCATGGTATTTAACTCAAGATCGCAATAAGGTATTTTCAATCATTGATCCATCAATATTTGGAGGGCCACTAAAGGAAGTCATATAAGGTTCAGAGAGTTTGTTCAATATTCTGGGAAATTTTCTAGTCAAACGAACAAAACTCCAAGGATCAACAAAACACCGTTCTGATTACAAGGGCCCTGAACAACCAAAGCCATTACAAAGGAGAGTCTAGAGAATTCGAAGTTTACCTTTCGAACCCTCGGACATTGCAGTTTTGGGGCAGTGCACTTGTCGTGCTTCCTGTCCTATTACAAGCACCATGGGTCAGGCTTCATCCCTTTTCCGCTTGCCTATTCACCTCAATCATTTTGGGATTAGGGATATGTCTTGTAGAACTTCCCACCAAAAAGTGGGCTAATGCAGGTTCTCTACTAGTAGGAGTAAGTGGAAGCTGGTTAGGGGGATGTCTTTTTTGGGGTTGGCTTAGGGCTCATCCTGTATGGCATCTCCCTGTAGAAGCAATAGCACTTCCTTTGGCCATCGGAGGATTAACTACAAAATGGAGGCTAGGGTCCAGTTTCTATTTGGCGTGTTTATTAGGTACAGGGTTAACCGATTTCACAATGCTTCTAACTGGCGTAATGAGCAAATGGCCGAAGGTCATAGATTCCTCCTTAAATCAAGCGCCTGATTTACTGCATGATGCGGCAGCCCAAATCTTTGACATAAGACCCCTCCTCTCAATTTTTTGTATTGCATTAGTAATTATTCTTATATCAAATTCATTAAGAAAAAAAGCACAACTTTCAACAAAAAATCAAGGTGCCTGGCTTGTTGCAAGTGCAGCCCTCACAACAACATTATGGATAGATGGAATTTTTCTTCTGACAGCACTTTTGGTGCCTACTCTAAGTGGATTGATCTAAAAGAACTGCAAATCCTTAAATCAAATTACCAATATGAGTTTTAAACGCTTGTAAAATGTCCTATAGGTAGAAACTAATAAGTAAAAATTAAAGTCAAAACCAATCTTGACTCCTCATTCCATTAAACAACCTGCAGTCGTAATCCTCGACGATCTTTTGCAGTTTTATGAGACTCTCTAATAAGCCATTTTCATTTATTACAGGCCATTGGGATGTGGTAGTTGTAGGGGCAGGGGCAGCAGGTCTAATGGCATGTCTTGAACTGCCTTCAAATCTCAAGGTTCTTTTATTAAATAGAAATACAAGCAGACTTTCCTCTAGTAGATGGGCTCAAGGAGGAATTGCCGCTGTTACAAGGCCGGAAGACAGTGATGAAAGCCATGCAAAGGACACGATCAATGCTGGAGCTGGCCTATGTGATGCAAATGCCGTACGACTCTTAGTCCAAGAAGCGCCGCACTGTGTTGAACGATTGCAAGATCTAGGCATGGCATTCGATCAAAATTCAGATGGTCTAGCAACAACCCTTGAAGCTGCTCACTCACATCGAAGAGTGCTCCATGTTCAAGATCAAACTGGACGAGCACTGGTTGAAATTCTCGAAGAACAAGTTGACCAAAGGCCAAACCTCTTTCATAAACGTGGTGTAAGAGTTACTCAATTATGGGTTGAAGGGAATAGCTGTAAGGGTTTACAAGTTCTGGAAGGAAATCTTCTTCATTGGATTTCAGCTGGGGCAGTAGTCATGGCTACAGGCGGGGGGGGGGCATCTTTTTGCTAATACCACCAATCCTGCACAAGCCTGTGGAGAAGGCATCGCACTTGCTTGGCGCGCTGGAGCAGCGATAGATGACCTTGAATTTGTGCAATTTCATCCAACCGCTCTAAAGCACGATGGAGCCCCATGCTTTTTAATTTCTGAAGCGTTAAGAGGTGAAGGAGCTCTCCTAATAGATCCTTGTGGGAATAGCCCTGTTAAAGGTCTCAAGGGAGGAGATTTAGCTCCAAGAGATCAAGTCAGCAGGGCATTAGTAAGAACAATGAAAGCTCAAAACCTAAACAGTGTTGGACTAGATCTCACAAAAATGGACCCTGAGTTAGCGGAAGCTCGCTTTCCAACAATTCTTGAACGATGCAGGGATCTTGGATTAGATCCCGTTAATGAATTAATACCTGTTGCACCGGCAGCCCATTATTGGATGGGTGGGATAGCAACCAATCTTTCAGCACTAACAACCTTGCCAGGCTTATATGCGGTAGGCGAAGTCGCATGTACAGGACTCCATGGAGCCAACAGACTTGCCAGCAACTCCTTAATGGAATGCCTGGTTTTCGCAAGACAAATGTCAACTATCAGACTTAATGATTATGATCAAAATTATAAATCTATTCAAATAAATCACCAGCCCTGCTCTATCAGATTAGAGAACAATGAAACTCCAGAAAGTCTTATTAGTGCAATACAAGACCTAAGAACACTTTGCTGGCAAGCCGCAGGAGTGGACCGTTCACCAAAGCTGATGAAAGAAGCACTTTCATATATAAATCAGAATTCTAAATGCATAAATTCTCAGCCACTTCTCCAGTTAATATACAATCAAAAACAAGATATTTGCAATGTCATGGATCCAATTAGCAGAAAAGAACTCAATCTATTACTAGATTTGAGTAATCGCCAGTTAACAAGTTTCTTAATGCTCAAGGCATGTATTTTTCGGAATGAAAGTAGAGGTGGTCATCATAGAGTTGATGCACCTTCAGAATTACCTTATTGGAGATGTCATTCAAGGCAAGTCAAAGGGCTAGCAATATCAACTAGGCCAGTAATAAACTAAAGGGAATATTTAAAAGTCGCGAGAACCCTTGTATTTAGTCATATCAGCCAGTTTATTTAAAGACTTAACTCCAGAATATATTTCTCCGTTGATCTCCCAACTTGGGAAACCCTCTATTCCTTTCCTTTGGCAAAGTGAGCGCTGACTATTTCTTCCATCTTCGGCACATTCAATTATCTTAAGTTCCTCTACAGCCTCCTTCCCAAACAACTCTTTCTGGTCATGACAATGAGGACACCAATATGCAGAGTAATTAACAACTCCTGAAGCAGTTAGATATTTGGCCAGGAGTAATTTTGCAGGAGTACTTTGAGCTTGGACAATCGGAGGAGTGCCCTGCTCTTGGCTAACTACTTGAGTTTTGCTTGGATCTAAAGCCGAGGCCCAAATCAATCCTCCTAATAAAACGCCAATAGACAATAAACCTCCTCTAAAAATCATCTTTCCTCTGTCCTCCCAGTTCCCTCCAATACAAGAAAAAACAAATACCGCAAACGATAGACAAGCAGAAAGTAAACAGAAAAAGCAAAAGGCTCCAATCCTAAAGTGCATTAGCCATAGCAATACAAGGCTAAAAGCAGACATGCATAAAGAGACAGTAAAAATGCCCCACCAAGTCCGCCTTGAAAGATCACCCTTGTTTTCTGCTGCCACTGGCAATAAGGGCAGAAGAGCCATCAATAAAACACTTAAATAAGCTAGAAGTCCTAAAAAAGATAAAGGAACCTCAAATCCATCTCCTGTAAAAAGCCGTCCCCACGGACTATTTAAAACCTGATTACAACCGGATGTACCGCCTGGACAAGAAAGAGCACCAATCCAACCCCATCTACTAAGGGTAATAGAACCCGTATCAATTACCCCTATTGTGGAAAGCACAGCAATACAAATCCTGGCCCACTTAAAACCCTGATCTTGTCGCCGGCGACTACTTAAACGAGTTGTACCCATTGCTTGGGAAAAAGATTGTTGTAATTCTGACAGCTATGCCTTAAGAAGGCTCTATATCTAAGCTATGACAAATTTAAAACACCTACATACCCAAAATCTCAATGACCTTTCATCCAAGCATCAATCGTGATTAAAAGGATCGAAAACAATGAGCTGCTTCAAGACAGCTCTAGACGTTCCATTGCTTTTACTCATCTAGGTTGCGAAAAGAATCTAGTTGACACTGAACATATGCTTGGCCTGCTTACTGAAGCAGGGTATTTAGTAACCAATGAAAAAGAAAATGCAAACATTGTTGTAGTCAACACCTGTAGCTTTATTCAGGATGCAAGAGAGGAATCTGTAAAAACATTAGTTTCCTTAGCTGAACAAGGTAAGGAGTTAATTATCGCTGGTTGTCTTGCTCAACACTTCAAAAATGAATTATTAGAGTCTCTGCCTGAAGCCAAAGCCATAGTCGGAACAGGAGATTATCAACACATAGTGGAAGTTCTTAAACGAATTGAACAAGGAGAGCGTGTTAATCAAGTAAGTGAACAACCAAGCTTTGTTGGGGATGAGAACTTGCCTCGATTCCGAACAACCAAGCATTCCATTGCTTATATCAAAATTGCTGAGGGGTGTGATTACAACTGCTCATTTTGCATAATTCCAAAACTTCGTGGCATCCAAAGAAGCAGACCCATTGAATCAATAGTTGCAGAAGCACATCAACTGGCGGAGGAAGGAGTAAAAGAATTGATATTAATCAGTCAAATATCTACAAATTATGGTCTAGATCTTTATGGACATGCATGCCTTGAAGATCTACTAAGAGCTCTTGGAGATGTAAAAATCCCATGGATTCGAGTTCATTATGCATATCCCACTGGTCTCACCAAGAAAGTATTAGCTGCCTATAGAGAAGTCCCAAATGTAGTTCCTTATCTAGACATCCCCTTACAGCACAGCCATCCTTCTGTGCTCAAAGCAATGAATCGACCTTGGCAAAAGAATATAAATACCGATCTAGTAAAGAAAATTAGAGACGAAATTCCAGATGCTGTTCTCAGAACAACATTAATTGTTGGCTTCCCTGGAGAAACAAAGTCCCAATTTGAACATCTTGCTGATTTTATAAAAGTTCAGGAGTTTGACCATGTTGGCATTTTTAAATATTCACCAGAAGCTAATACTCCTGCTGCAATACTTTCCAATCAAATTGATCCAAAAGTTGCTGAAGCTCGAAAAGACAAGTTAATGTCAATACAGCAACCTATATCTGAAAAACTTAATAAGAAATGTATCGGTAAAATCATGGATGTCTTAATTGAAGATAGCAATTCAGATACCGGTGAAATTCTTGGTAGATGTTACCGTTTTTCTCCAGAGATAGACGGTCAGGTGATAATTGATAACAAAAGATCTTATAAAGAAAATATAATTGGGGAGATTTTACAAGTATTAATTACTAGTGCAAATGTATATGATTTAAATGGGAAAGTAGTGGGAATAGATGAAATGCTTGTCAAGAATAGAAAATTGAATCAAATCAATCAAACTCCTCACGCAGCAGGTAAAGAGTCAGAGGAAAATTAACAAGTTAAATCAATTTGACACTCTTAAGAACTGTATTGAGCAAAAAGGCAGTTGCAAAGCCAACTAAAACAAGAACAAAATAGAATGCGATTGCCATCGATTAAAAGAGATTGGATTGTTGAATTTAACCTTACTCTACATTCATCCAAGCAATTCGATGAATCTCAATCCTGAACATAAGGCAAACCACTTACTAGACATGTTTCCGCACGCTGGAGCTCCCGTCCCAAGTACAACGCATGGTCCAATTTGCTCAACAGGAAAGGTTCTTGTCCTTCAGTCAGCTTTATCCCCATTTGCTTAGCTGTAAAAGCCCTATAGACAGCATTGGGTCGTCTGTGAGGAGCATCAGCGCATGCAAGAGGTTCGCCAGTCTCAGGGTCTAATGCTTTCCCTGAATCATCAATATCGTTAGTGAAGTGTTCAACAACCAACTCACCTTTAGATTCATCTAACCGAATAAGAAAATAGCCACCTGGATCTAATGCTATAAAACGATCCGATAGCTTCTGATTGATCTCATGAATCCTTTCAAAAAAAGCCAAATTGTCAACTCTGGAATTCATTTGATTAATTTAGGGCCCTTGCAACTAAAAGGTAAGTCCGCGTTAACCGCACTAAT
Source organism: uncultured Synechococcaceae cyanobacterium (assembly GCA_902634405.1). GTDB lineage: Bacteria > Cyanobacteriota > Cyanobacteriia > PCC-6307 > Cyanobiaceae > CACPJY01. The sequence goes on along the minus strand of CACPJY010000016.1, from coordinate 17,306 downwards.
CTCATCGAGCATTAACTTATTAGATTCAATTAACCAAGAGCGAATAAGAGAGTCGATACTACTTACATACCATCTATGAAAACTTACTGAAGGTTTAACTATAAAACCTCGTCTTCGTTTGTGATTTCCACCAGCGCCTGGATCGAAAGTATGAATCCCATGTTCCAAAGCCCATTGCAAAGGAGCGTAATAACAAGTCTCAAAGTGTAAGTAATCCAAATCCTCCCGAGTTCCCCAATATCGACCCCAAAGGCATTCTTGATTGGCAATACATAAAGACATAGCAATGGAGCTATCTTCCCCATTACGATTAGCACTAAATAAAACAACGTTCTCCCTAAGTGAAGGGCTTGCAAGTGCGTCAAAAAAATCACGAGTAAGATACTTACTCCCCCATAATCCCCATCTTGCACAATGCTCCTCATAGAAAGCATACATTTTCCGTAAAAGGCTAATACTTAAATCCTCCCCTTTAATAGCCTTAATACTTACACCAGATTCCAAAATTGCTTTTCTTTCTCTCTTAATATTACGGCGTTGATTTGCATTAAAACTAGCAAGGTAATCCTCAAAATTATTTTGGCCATTAGCTTCCCATACACTCTTTTGGTTTAACCATTTTGCGCATCCGAGATCTTCCAAAAGCACTTGGAATGTATCATCTACATAAAGAAAATTACAACTTAATATTTTATTTTGAATAGCAAAATTATCTATAAGTTCCAACATATATTTTGTAATCACTTCCTTTTTCTCTTCTTTATCTATAAAGAAACGATAACCCTGGATGGGGCTCAATGGGCTCATTCCTAAAAGCTTTGGGTAATAGTTCATTCCAAACTCCTCAGCCAAGCGCGCAAAAGGCTGGTCAAAAATAAATTCTCCAAAGCTATGATTCTTTATATAAAGGGGTGCAAAAGCTACAGGGACTTCGTCCCTCCATAAAGCCAGGTGAAAGGGCTGCCAACCATATTGAAAGGAAATACTTCCAGATTTTTCGAGTTCCGAGAGCCAATTCCAACTAAAAAAAGGAATATGAGGTTCTTCAACAAGGTTCGTCCATTGCACCTCAGAAATTTCTCTAATAGATCGATGCCATCGAGGAGATAAAGAAGGCATTCAGACCCTTCGAATAAAAAAGTTATTCAAATCTAAAACAGCGTAATATGAGCTTGCAATATCGCACTTAGAATTCAAATTTTTTCAAGTTAATCTTTGACACCAATTTTTAAATCATATATATCTAATCGTTGCCTTTCAAATCTCTTTGACGAAAATATCTCAGCATCAATTCACCACCCCCTATGGATGTATGAGAGTGAAGCACCCAAGCATTTGCAGATTGAAGATTTAACGGGAGATCCTTTAAGGATATCGAAACCCATGTGTTCTCTCCACCTAATAGCCTTGGGGTGAAAGTTAATTGCAACTCATCAACAAGATCTTCTCGAAGAAATGACGTAATCAACTTTGCTCCGCCCAGCAAAATCAAATGTCTGAGGCCCTCTTCGCCAAGCAATTTTAAGGTATCCGTCATATTTCGACCTATTGAAATCTCACGGTCATAACCTGATTGTTTTTGGAATTCTGAATTAAATTTAATTTTGGGAGGGCATAACAGCCATCTTTCTATGGGTTGTCTGAAGAATGGCCACTCTAGTTGATGCTCTAATCCTCTACTAATAACTAGTGCTATTGGCTGTTCACTCTGCCCCTTCAATAAACGCTTATTAATCAAGTCTTGTTTTTTTATAAGGCATGTAGCGCGATGTGTATTAAGCGTTCCTCCGCCTAGAAATGCACCATCAGACCAAGCAAGTGCTTCTTCCAAAACATCTCTATCACCCTCGCCTCCGAGCTGTGCCAAACCACCGCAGGCAGGGGCTAATCGGCCATCCAAACTAACTGCTATAACTAATCGAACAAAAGGTCTATGCAAAAGTCATTTTATGGATACTGAATAGTTTGAAATTCCTTGAATTCATTTATTTGAGGGGGGAGAATCACAAAAAATCTCAGCCGCATTATTAGGACTTTCCTGCAAATGCACTTTATGAAGCTTGGCCCCAATTCCGTCAATCGGACCTGACAAAGAATCTGCAATGTATAAAGCAATATTCTCAGCAGTAGGAACACAACTAGCAAAAAAAGGAATGTCCTTATTTAAAAAAGTATGATCAAAAGGTTCCACAATAATTTCTTCGACTAATTTTTCAAGAGCAGATAAATCACAAATCATTCCAGTCCTAGGATGAATAGAGCCCTTTACTGTCACCTCAAGAAAATAATTATGTCCGTGGCCATGTGGTCTTGCACACTTACCGTAAATGCTTTCATTTTCTTGCTGCGATAGCTCCTCTCTAGCTAAGCGATGTGCAGCAGAAAAATGTGTTTTGATTGTCAAATAAGCGTCCATACCTTCTCCAAAATAGTCAGCCCATAGAGTCGGTTGCTCATAGAGCCGTAGAGACAAAAGTGGTAAATCAGAACTTAGCCTGGACCAAATAACTTTAACTAAGGCCTCAGTAGTAGGCAGTCTTCCGTTTGGTCTAGCAGTATCAAACTCTGGCCAAGCGTGATTAAGAGAACGAAAATCGAGCTGATCAGTAACTTGACTCCTTATGGCATGCTTGACTTTGGAGAGATTAAGAACCATGCCATCCTCATCTAATTCTCCATGCATAGATACAATCAATTCATAATTATGTCCGTGGCCAGGAGCTAATGAGCAAGGGCCAAACAACTTTTTATTATCCTTCAACGAAAGCTCAGGGAGCCAATAACGATGACTTGCACTAAAAACCGACCGGCGGGTAATAACACATGCCCTACCTTGACCATGAGGAGCTTTTGGAGTGATCTCGTTCATAGCATGCTCAGGTCAAAAAGATCCTAATAAAACAATAGAAGCTATAAAAAATGCGAACTTCAACTAAAACCCATCCAACCCTTGAAAAGCTACAAGGCCGTAATCTTTATCTTGTAGGAATGATGGGTAGCGGCAAGAGCACTACTGCCAATTTACTAGCTAAACACCTCAAATATTCATTCATAGATACAGATTCAATCATCGAGGAACTTGTACAAACATCCATTAAAGAATTTTTTGAAGAAAATGATGAAGAAGAATTTCGAGATATAGAGTCAAAAGTACTTCAATCAATTGGGCAACATCATTCACTAGTTGTTGCCACTGGTGGAGGAATTATAATGAGACCATCAAACTGGGCCGTCCTTCATCAGGGAATAGTTGTATGGTTAGATGTGAGCATTGATCAACTTGTAAAAAGACTTTTTTCAGATAAAGGGAAAAGACCTTTAGTCAATGATTCAAACCCTCGACCTATACTGGAAGAACTATTCCAGAAGAGAAAGCCTCTTTATGAAGAATCTGATTTGAAAATAGTTATTGAGAAAGGAAAGGAACCTGAACAAATCGCGAGATTAATTTTAGATAAACTGTTAGATATTCTTCAAACAACTAACGATCCAACCTAACCGCAAACCAAGTTATATTAAAGCCCGGATAGATTTCTAATTCACAAGCAGTGTCTAGCAAATGCTTTGCTCTCTCTGAAATGGATGGAAGTTCTATTAAATCTTTAGGCAACTTTTCTAAAGATTCCAACCACCCTTCCAGCCAAAGTAAAGTCTCAGAAGCATTTAAAAATTTCTCCGGCTTGCCAGGTTGCAGAACAACATAGTCCTTACATGCACGTATCAATGGATCAGACATAAGTAACTTTAAAAAGTCTTTTTTAAATGATTCAAAATGAATTGTAATTGCAAGGTATTCGTATCCTTAAGATTCACGATTAGATAGTAGAGCCAGCTCTAACTGATCTCGCCAAATAAAAAGTGATTCTAAAGAAGGATGGTCCCATAAGCCTGAGACTCCTTTCCCTGGGAAGCTAGCTTCATTGGAATTTGGGAAAGATAAAAGTGATAACTGCGCAGCTATAGCCAAGTCAGCCACAGTCATTGAGTCTCCTACAACCCAATGCCTTGAATCTAATAAGCAAGAAATTCTCTGAAGACTTTCCAATAGATTAGGTCGATCTCCTGGAACAAATAACTCTGTGAGGCTATTGAGAAACCCTAATGGGGCCTTCCTAACCAAATTCCTAATTGGATCAGGAAATTCTCGCGGGACAAGAGCCATCCTTAGTTCTGGGTCAATAGAAGCGGCTTCCAAAAAAGCCAATAAACATGAATTGGCGAGTGTAGTATCAGCCCAATCCTCTATTAAATGAACCAAAGCCATCTCTTCAGGGTTAGAAGGTATCAAATTCGGATGTGGATGCAGTTTCTCTATATATCGGATAATCGCACTGGAATCAGAAAGCACATTTTCTCCATCTAGTAAAACAGGTACTTTTCTTTGTCCAGAAAGCTTAAATACGTCGACCTGTCCCATCCCAGGTGTAATTTCTACCGTTCTGAAGGAAAGCCGCTTAGCCTGTAGACACATCCTTACTTTGCGACAAAACGGTGAATGATGGAATTGATGCAGTTCCAACATGATCAATTGAGTCCTAAGACCAGCAGAGTAGCTAGCAGATTCAACAATTAGCTAAAACAATGGGAGAGTTCTTTTCAAACGTACTTAAGTACCCCAAATACCTCATAACAATCATTTTGGGAGTATTCGCTTCTTTAATCCAGCCACTCATTAGTAGAAGAAGCAATCCAATTACTGCAATTGCTCTGATCAGTGCGTTTATTAGTGGTGTAATCACCCTGGCATTGATATTAAGGGGAATGACTTCCCCAACAACCCTTATCTAGCTATGCCTCAGGGAAGAAGAGTTGAACGCATATCGTCCCTAATTCGCAGGGAAATAGGTGAAATGCTTATCAATGAGATTCGTGATGAAAGAATCCATCAAGGCATGGTGACAATTACAGACGTAGAAGTTTCAGGGGATTTACAACACTGCAAAGTTTTCGTAAGCATTTTTGGGAATGACTCAGAAAAGAACACTGTCTTAGATGGCCTTAGAGCAGCAACAGGATTTATACGCGGTGAAATAGGGAGGCGCATCCAAATGAGACGTGCACCAGAAATACGATTCGCGATAGATAAAGGATTAGAAAAAGGAACTGAGATTCTTCAACTCCTTGAGAAACTAGAAAAAGAACGGAAAACAAAAGAGTGATTCAATCAATCAAAGAATAAGTAATTATGAATTCCAAAAATGATAAAGAGCTACTAAAAAAAGTTCCCCAGATTTTCATTGTGCGTGCAAGTGGCCATACCCATGACATGCAAAGACTTTATCCTCAATGGGAGTTATCAAATAATGATCTTAAAAGGCTTCTAATTAATGGAGTAGGAGGTGTAATTCTTTTAGGAGGTAGCACTACTGAAGTTGAACAGAGATGCAAACTTTTCAAGACCTGGGCATCAGCGCCCCTACTTCTTTGCGCTGATCTTGAAGAAGGTGTGGGACAAAGATTCGCAGGAGGAACAAGGCTTGTTCCTCCAATGGCTTTAGGGAAAATATTTTCACAAGACCGTAACAAAGGCCTAGAACTTGCTTATAAGTATGGTCAATGCACAGGCAAACAAGCAAAACTTTGTGGATTGAACTGGGTTCTAGGACCAGTATGTGATGTAAACAACAACAAGTTAAACCCAGCAATCAATGTTAGGGCATGGGGAGAAGACCCTTTCACAGTCTCAGCTCTAGCTTCAGCCTTTCACAAAGGAGTCTCTTCACAAGGAGTATTGACTTGTGCAAAACATTTCCCAGGACATGGAGATACTGAAGTGGACTCTCATCTAACGATGCCTCGCATAAACAAGAGTAAAAGTGAATTATTAGAGCTTGAATTAATTCCATTCAAAGCAGCAATTGCGGCAGGGATTGATAGTGTCATGACAGCTCACTTAATAGCCCCCTATTTAGATTCAAATCTCCCTGCAACACTTTCAAAAAAAATAATTACTAACCTTCTAAGAAAAGAACTTAACTTTCATGGCCTAGTCATTACAGATGCCCTAATAATGAATTCCATCTGCCAAAACTATGGCGCTGGTCAAGCGGCAGTAATGGCATTTGCCGCCGGTGCAGATCTACTACTAATGCCAAGCGATGTTGATATAGCAATTGCAGCCATCACCAATGAACTTGAAGCAGGTCGTATACCAATGCAGCGCTTGGAAAGTGCTTTAGCTAGACGTGAAAGGTCCATGCGAAAAATACAAGAAGTCAACATTTCAACGCACCCAGAGCATGCAAGCCTCTTGATTGAAAGCAATCTGGATAGGCAACTAGCCTCAGAACTAATTAAATCTTCAATAGAGTTTGCCAACATAAAGGAAATAGAGAATGTAGAGAATGGGGTCAATCTGATCAGAGTAGATAATTTTTTTACATGTAATTTTCTAACCTCCTCCTCTCCTTCAATTAAAATTCCTAGCATGGCAGGCTTCGAAAAAATAATATATCATCGAGATGGAGTGTCTATCTGGCAAAACGAGGAGAAATCTTCCATATTTCTTGAGAGAATGATTAAAAGGCCTATATTACTCCAAATATTTGCAAGAGGAAATCCCTTTGAAGATAATAGCTTTTTAGAGGAAAAATGGTCAGAAGTTATTAGCAAATTTGAAGCATGTAAAAAACTTGCCGGGGTTGTCATTTATGGCAGTCCATATCTTTGGGAAGAGTTAATACCTAGAATCGGTAGTTCAACACCTGCTGCATATAGCCCAGGGCAAATGAATGAGGCGCAAAAAGAAATATTAACTAAGTTATTCAAAACCACAAATCAATTTTCAATTGAAGAAAAGTCAAAAAAGAGTACATTTACAGATTAATTCTTACTAAAAACTATAGTACTAATTTTAAGCTTGTCTTCTAAAAACACCAAGTTCCATCAAATACTACTAACATCAACTATCACAATCACAATATTTATTTTCAAAGTCCTTAAATGAATTCTTTTAATGATAAGCCTCTACGAGGAAAAACAATTGTCTTAACACGGTCTGTTGAGCAAAACCGTGAAGCCCATAGCTATATCAACAGACTAGGAGGAACTGTTCTAGAACTGCCGGCATTAATCATTGGCCCCCCATCGTCATGGAGACCTTTAGATGAAGCATTATCAGACCTAAAAAACTTTGACTGGATCATTTTCTCGAGTGTAAATGGTGTCAAGGCACTGGAAAACAGACTTAAGGAGCAAGGCACAACCCTTGCAAAGAAACCAAAGGGGTTAAAAATCGCTGCTGTTGGAAAAAAAACTGGCCTACATCTTGACTCCTTAGGTATATCAGTAGATTTCATCCCACCGGAATTCGTTGCAGATAGCTTGATCAAAAACTTTCCTTCGCCCTGTTTAGGATTGAAAGTTTTGTTGCCTAGAGTTGAATCTGGCGGAAGAACTTTATTAGCTGATGCCTTTAGCAGCGCAGGTGTTGATGTCGTAGAAGTCGCCGCATACGAATCCCAATGTCCTCAATCAATCCCAGGTGAAACATTAAAGGCCTTAGCAAATAAAAGAATAGATATCATTGCATTTTGCAGTAGTAAAACAGTTAGCCACACCGCAAAGTTATTGAAAATTTCTTTTGGAGAAAACTGGCAAAGCACTCTAAATCAAAGTAAAATAATTTCTATCGGTCCTCAAACGACTTTAAGCTGCATAAAATATTTCAAAAGAGTAGACGAAGAGTCATACCCTCATGATATTGAAGGTCTAATTAATTCATGCATAAATTCATCTAATCAGAAAAATATCTAATCCTGATACTAGGATTTAGTGTTAATTTTAACCAGCGAATGGATTAGATTAGAAAGAGTCAAAACCATAACCACTTTCCACAAGTTGTTTAAATCTGTCAATATTACTTTGTAATTCGGTAGTAACCATCCCGCCTAACATAGTTGGTTCCATAATAGGCGCTAAAACTTTCGGCAATTCATAACTAACAGTTAGTTTAAGTGATGTGTTGTTATTTTCTTCAGAATAAAATCTCACAGCCCCCTTAGTTGGTAAGCCACCTACTGATTCCCATTGCAACTTTTGTGCGTCAATACGTTCAGTGATTCGTGCTTTCCACTTAAACCGAAAACCATTTGCCGCCAAAGTCCATTCAGTCAAATCAGGCAAAGTTGTTGTGTCTTCGTCAATTGTTTTTACCGACTCAATCCAACTCATCCAGAGGGGCATTGCTTCAAGATCACTCCAAACATGCCAGACCTGTGCAATAGGAGCCTGGATATTGCTGGTCACTGTATGTTCAAGCCAACGTCCCATATTAATTAGATGCCTCAGAAAACATACCAGCTGTTTTGTCTAAAATAGCTTGAGCAGCAAGATGACCGCTCATAGTGGCACCTTCCATTGAATCAATATAATCCTGGCGAGTGTAACTACCCGCCAAAAAGAAATTAGAGATAGGAGTTGTCTGATTTGGCCTAAAGGGTTCCATGCCAGGCGCCTCCTTATAAAGCGACTGTGCGAGCTTGACTACATTGCTCCAAACCAAATTTAGTGATCGAGATGAGGGAAAGAGATCTCTAACCTGCGAATCTGTGTGCGCAACAATTTTGTCAATTGACTTAGGAATCCATGGATCTCCAGGTGTAAGAACACATTGCAGTAAAGACCCCAGACCCTCTTTCCTGTAATCCTCTGGACTAGTAAGCGCTAAATCAGCAAAACAACTGAAATCTGCATCTGCTGTGTATAAAAGATTATCCAATCCAGTTGGGACTTCAATTTTCCCCATAGCTTTTTGATCTTTTAGCTCAGTGACCCAACCGTCATATCTAAGTTGAACCGTAGCAACTGGAACAGCTTCTAATTTATAAATCGCTTCAAATTGAGGGTATCTTCTGAATTCTTTTGGCAACAACTTTTGAATTCCTGGTACATCGCATGCAGCCAAATAAGCATCTGCCTGAATCTTGATTTCGCCATCAGGAGTGCCAAGGCTTAAGCCTAGGATCTTGGTAACCTCCTCATTAAAATCCATATTCAAAACACGATGCCTTAAATGAAGCTTTCCACCCTTTGCTTTGATGTAGTCAAGAATCGGAGCAGTAAGCCAACGGTGAGGAGAACCTTTTAAAAGATTCAACTTCGAAGCTTCTGTTCGAGTGGCAAACATAAGAAAAATTGTCAGCATGCATCTAGCTGAAATAGTTTCGCAATCAATAAATCCCAAGGCATATGCAATAGGATTCCACATTCGTTTAATGCTTTCAGAGCTGCCACCGTGACTTAAAAACCAATCCTCGAAACTCATTGAGTCAAGGTCCCTAATTGTTTGCATCGCCCCTTCATAATCAACAAGTCCTCGAACAATGGGACTAGTGCCTAATGCAAGGGCATTTTGCAATTTATCTATCCAATTAAGCTGAGGCGTGGTAAAGAAAGCCTTTAAACCATTAAGTGGAGCCCCAAAAGGAAATCGAAAATCAAGGGCCTTGAGATCTCCTCCACTATTAACAAATAAATGAGTGTGGTCCTTGGCTAACAAATTTTCAAATGCTCCCACCTTTCTCATTAAGGCAAAGAGATTTGTGTAATTAAAAAAGAAAACATGTAATCCCATTTCAATATGGTTTCCAGCTGGATCTTCCCAGCTCCCCACCTTGCCACCTACGAAAGGCCTCGCCTCAAATAAATCCACTTCATGGCCCGCATCAACTAGGTCTACAGCTGCCGAGAGACCTGCAAGCCCAGCACCAACAATTGCTACCCTCACCCGCTTGTTTAAGAAACTACTAATAGACTCTATGAACAATTGGTACAAAATTGCATCCTGCACAACATCCTTTCTCTTCATAAAGTGAACTGAGGTCGTCTATAAACGCCCATGAACAGTCCTGAAACACAAGCTAAAAGCTATTCCGCCTCTGACGGGAAGGGAATTCTGATCACTGAAGTTGCCATGCAACAGTTAGCAAAGCTCTTTGTGGACCAAGGAGGGGATAAAGTTTTGCGAGTGGGGGTGCGATCTGGTGGATGTAGTGGGATGAGTTACACAATGGACTTTGTAGCTAATACAGAAATTAACGAAGAAGACAAAGTTTACGAGTACAGAACTTCGGCAGGAAGTTCATTTAGTGTTATTTCTGACCCCAAAAGCTTGCTATACATATATGGAATGCAATTAGATTTCAGTACAGAATTAATAGGAGGGGGTTTTAATTTTACCAACCCGAATGCCACCCAAACTTGCGGTTGCGGAAGCTCCTTTGCCGTCTAAAGAAACAAACTAAAACACTACACAAATACAATGTCTAAAAGTCAAAATAACCTTTTTGACAATGCAATGGCTCGTTATCAAGAAGGTGAAGATGCTAATGAATTAATAAATGATTTTAAAAAAATCATTTCAACAGCACCCAATCAATCCGCTGGCTGGACATGCCTAGCTTGGCTTCAGTTACTCGTAAACAGCCCTAGTGAAGCACTGTTTTCAGCACGTACAGCTGTAAAGCTTAACGGGCAAGATCCACAAGCAAGGATTAATTTAACTATCGCCCTATTGGAAACAAATTCTAAAGGAGTTAGGGAACAGGTTGATACTATTAAAAGAATAATAAGGAGCATTCCTGAATATGAGAAAGAATTAACGATATCTATAAATGATGGTCTAGAAAGAAGGCCTGGATGGGATTCACTTACAAAAATAAAATCTTGGCTGGAACTTTGAGTGGCGAGAATTTTATTAATCAGCAATGGGCATGGGGAGGATATCTCAGGCAGTCTTATAGGAGAGGCTCTGAGGAAAGAATATCATAATGTAGAGGCGATGCCTTTGGTAGGGATCGGGTCTGCTTACCAAAGCAAAGGTATAAAAGTCATAACCAAAGTGAGGGATTTCAGTACTGGGGGACTTGGATACACAAGTATAAAAGGGCGCCTAACAGAAATACTAGAGGGACAATTCTTCTATCTCCTGAAAAAACTTATAGATTTAATTTGGCTAGCAAAAAAATATGACTTATTAATTGCAGTAGGAGATGTAATACCAGTCTTTTCAGCATGGTTAACCAGGTGTAAATTCACAACCTATCTAGTTGCATATTCTAGTCATTACGAAGGTAAATTAAAGCTACCATGGCCATGCAAGCAATGCCTGGAATCAAAAAATTCATTGGAAGTTTATACAAGAGATAAGTTAACAGCAGAAGACCTAACAAAACAATTAAATAAAGTAGTTAAATTCTTAGGGAATCCTTTTATGGACCCTTTATTTGAGACTAAAAAGAATCCTTCAACAAAAATTCAAAGACTTGGATTAATTCCTGGAAGTCGAATTCCAGAACTAGAGAAAAATCTTTTATTAATGCTCTCAATGATTAAACTCCTGCCATCTAGCCTAAATGTGAATAACTCAATTCAGATTGAGCTAGCATTAGTTAAATCCTTAACCAATCAAAGACTGGAAAAGCTGATCAGAAGATATGGCTTAGAAAAATATGAGTACAATGAAATTGATAACACTTTTTATATCTCTTGTGGGCATTTTAATATCAAAATAAGAAGGGATTCTTTTGCCGAAATACTTCAAAATAGTGATGTATTAATTTGCATGGCTGGAACAGCCGCAGAACAGGCTGTGGGGCTCGGAAAACCAGTAATTCAGCTGCCTGGGGAAGGTCCTCAATTTACCAAATCTTTTGCAGAAGCCCAAAGAAGACTCTTAGGTCCATCCGTGTTTTGTGCTAAAGGAAATTCAAGCAATCCTTATTACCTCCTGGAGTCAGCAAAGATTACTGTAGATATAATGAATAGAATAAGGGATGATTTAACCTTTCAGCAAATCTGCAAAGAGGAAGCCAAAAAGCGATTAGGGGAAGCTGGTGGTAGTAAAAGAATATCCCACTCAATTTCAAATATAATTAAAACTTGAGAGCAATTATTCTATTTGATAAACGTTAATTTTTAGGAAAGTATTTTTCTATCGTCGGATGATGTAGTTATCTCAGCTAGTGCTTCATCAAGTTGAGGGTAATTTAGATTGAATTTCAACTTTTGAAGCTTATCTGAGGTGACATATTGCCCTTCTAAAACAACCTTCGCCCCATCACCTAAAAGCAACTTCAACAAAGTAGCCGGAACCGCTAACAAGCTTGGTCGGCCAAGACATCTTGCTAAAGACGAGGAGAAGTTTCTCATTGACACTGGTTGAGGTGCTACCGAATTAAACACTCCAGACCATGAACGATTATCTAAAGAATTAGCAACCAAATTACATACATCTGTTCGATGTATCCAACTCATCCATTGATTACCACTACCTAAGGGGCCCCCAAAGCCAGCTTTGAAAACTGGAAGCATCTTTCCTAAAGCTCCTCCATTAGGGCCCAAAACTATCCCTAAGCGCAAAACTACTAACCTTGTTTGCCTAGGTTTTTGAGATGCTGCATCTTCCCATCTATTACAAAGATTACTAAGGAAATCAGTTCCACATGGACTCGTTTCTGTAAATTTCTCTTCCTGACTCGTTCCGTAATAGCCAATCGCAGAGGCATTCACCAAGACTTTTGGCGGTCTCTTTAATTGACACATTGCTTTAGTTAAAGATTTCGTAGTAATCAAACGACTATTTTCAATTCTCTCTAAATGAGCCTTCGTCCAACGCTTATCCGCTATTGGTTCTCCTGCAAAATTCACTACCCCTTCTGCTTTAAATAAAGCCGCTGACAATGGTCCTTCTTCCCAACTCAAAATGTCAGCAGGGTCAATCCTCAAATAGTCCAGCCTGCCTTCTTTTTGTGCTTCTTGATAATGATTACAAGGGTTCCTACCAACAAGGACTATCTGGTGCCCTTCTTCTAATAGCCTTGGCACTAACTCACTACCAATGAAGCCTGTACACCCAAAAAGAAGTAAACGCATTAATCATCTATTGCGTAGATCGAAAGGATAAGAGAGCAACCCAAAAAAAAATAAAGACTTAATAGATAGAAGCTAGAAAGGCTCAAGTTAAAAGCTTGAGAGGCCAACAAGTCTTAATACCCTCTTTATTCTTAAAGGACTACCCTAGGGGATATTCAGTGAAAATAAATGAATCAAGAAACTCCCCAACCTAAAGAGCAACCCTCAGAGCCGAAACCCTCATCTCGCTTTAGGAAAGGAGCTTTGATTAAAGTAAAAATGGATTCTTACAAGAAAATCCATAATGATTCGGATCCACCCCGTTACATCTTCGAAGGTCCAGGCGAAATCCTTATGCTGAAGGGAGAATATGCCCAGATCAGATGGCGAAGACCTGTACCTGATGTATGGATACAGACAGATCTATTAGAGATTTGGCGCTAATTATTAGCATTAATAGCATTCTCAACTTCCATTACTGCTTCAGGTATCGTGTTGGTTGCAGATGGAAGACGCCACAAAGCACCTCCTAAAATTGAGCTCAAATCACCAAGGCCACGCAAAAGAGTATTGGAATGTCTTCGATTAGCTCGATCAGCTACGCGGGCAGCACCCCAAGGATTCCAATCAGCCAAAGTGACAACACTTAAATAAACACTGGGCCAAGGACTATCAGGCAATATTGCCTCCAATGAAGAGAAATGTTTTGCTGCTTGAGCAGGCCTGTTCCCTAAAGCCTCAAGTAAACCCAGAGTCCATAAGGCTTGAACATCATTAGGGTTTTGTGATAATAGTTCTGAAGCTTTTTCCCTAACTTCTTCACGGTAGATGAAGTGACCATCTAGCATGTGCTCAACTTCTATTTGAGAAAAAACTTTTTGAAGTCCTGGAGGCCCTTTAGCAAGTCCATTTGCTAATTCAGGGAATTTTTGAGAAAATCTAATTCCTTTAGGTTGAGATTTTCGGCGTTTCCAAAGAGAATAACTACTGTCTCCTAGGCGTTGAAAACGACGCATCTCAAAAAACACCCCACTGTTGCGAACAGCTTGATCAAGCATCAAAGCCGACTCACGAATAGACCCTTGGTCTCCTTCTGCTAAAACAACCATATCAGCATAATTAAGTAAAGGCTCTATATCATTTTTAGAATTACCTAGCTGACGACCTACCAAATGGCCACCATTCCTTCTACCAAAGTAAGTCATATTATGCTGATTCAGATCAGGCGTACTTGGAACAACAATTACTGTCGTTTTCATTCCTAAAGGATCTGCACCACCAGCCGCAAGAACAATTTCTTCAAGAGGACCTTGATAGCGACTGTTAAATCGGCGTAGATTGGCTTCCCATGCACTGGGTAAAATTGACACAAAAGAAGCTAATAAGAAAAGGGGTATTGATTGTTTGGTACGAGCAAAAAGAGAATTAGATCGAATAAAAAGAATCCATTGCCACCATCCCCTAGACAAAAGAATGAGCAACATCGGCAAAAGAGGAGTTATATATCTATCCCCCTTATTGGGACTGATGCTTGTAAAAACCCAACCAAAAAATAAAGTAATCAATAACCATTTCCACCCGTATAAATCATCTAGAAAAGCACCGTTTACAAAAAAGCCTGCTCTCTTTCTAGCCATTGAAAATAATAAAATCCCTCCAGACAAGCCAACTATTAAAACAACTAGTCCGATTTGTCCTGGCAAAATATTTGGATACCATAGCCAATTTTCAAGGGTCCATACTGAAGGGTCTCCTTCTCTCGCAGCAGATTCCAGAACAGCTCGATTTGTCCCCCCCAAAGTTGTAATCCAATTGTGATGTAACCACGGGTATAAGCCAGAACAAATAATTGAAACTCCTGTCAGAAGTTGAATTCGAAAAAAATTACCCCTTCTACAAGCGGTCCAAGACACCCAAGCCAAAGCAGGAAGAAGAACTAATAAAGCACTCTGCTTTACCAAAATCGCCCCTAAACATAAGCACGCAGCAGTTAATGATTGAATCCATTTACCCCCTTTTTGTGGACTCCACCAACAGCCAAGTCTCCACAAAGACAAAGTCACTAATGCGGTTAAAGGCATTTCCAAAACATAATCAAGCCGAAGATCTATCAGGGCTGGAGCTAAAGACACAAATGCAACTGACAACAAAGCAACTCCCTTGCCACTCAACTCCCTTGCCCAAGAAGCAACCCCTAAAATCAATAGGCCATGCCACAAACTTAAACTCCATGCAGCTTTATAAGGAGCATCCCCTACAAGTGCTATTACTAAGCCATTAAACACAGAAGCTAATGGAGGGATCTTGGGAGACAAGTCAAGAACTGAATTAAAACCATTCCATTGACCACTAGGCAATAATCCGAGTGCTCGACCATGATCCAAGGCACTATTTAAATAGTCTGCTTGATCCCAAGAAGGTAAGCCATCAAAATGATTCCACCAAATACGATCACTAACTGTGCTAAACATCCAAATCAAAAAAACAACTAGCCAGAACCGAGAGGAAGATTTCATTTGCTTTCTATATGTCGACGTTGTTGTTGTAAATTCCTACGATGTTTCCTGGCCTCCCTCAACATCTCTTGTGCATCATGTAGATAGGAGTCTACATAGCCCATCGTATAACGGTCCAATTCATTGAGAGCATCGTCAACCTGGGAAAGGCAATGATAAAGACTTAACCCAAAATCATACGCTGACTTAGGAATAGCTACAGATTTGTAGAGATTGTTCGCCTTATCGATCAATTTTCGACTTTCTTGAAGATATGAGCAAAAGTCAGCCATAAGGCTGTCGTCATAAGGGTCTGCTGATAATGCTCTCAACTTGTCGGGGAAACTATTAATCACTTTTGCCAACGAACGATCAATAGGGGTATAAACCTTAGAAAGCCATAGTGAAAGAGCTTCATCTTGTGCTACTGAATATCCCTTTGCAAAATTAGCAACTGTGGTTGCATGCGCATTTCTATCACTCCTATTTTTCACTCCATCAAGAAATTCCTGTTTTCTTTGAAAGTCATAACTATCACGTTGAACTGAATCACTAAGAACCTCCCATGCAGCATTCAATTCAAGAATTACCTTTTCATCACCACCTGCATCTGGATGATGCATTTTAACCAATCCCCTATATGCGCGTTTAATCTCCTCATAGGAAGCATTAGCTTCTACACCAAGTACGTCGTAGTAAGTTCTATTCAAGAGATCCGCTTCCTTTCGAAAACTCACAAATATCCATCACCCCGAATAGAACTGGTACTTGCTCCACTAAACATTGGAGTAGAGAGATAACGTTCTCCGAAACTAGCTAATACAGCGACAAGACGTTTTCCATCCATTTCAGGCCTTGAACCTAATTGAATAGCAGCCGCAACAGCAGCACCACTGCTTACCCCACTCAACAAACCTTCTTCTCTAGCTAAGCGACGTCCAAAGTCCATAGCAATATCATCACTGATAGGTATAACTTCATCAATTAAAGAGGTATCCAAAACACCAGGAACAAAACCAGCACCTATTCCTTGAATGAGATGAGGGCCAGGTGTGCCTCCTGCTAAGACAGAGCTTGAGGCTGGCTCCACTGCAAAAACTTTTAACCCTGGGTTAAGTCGCTTGAGAAAACGTGCACAGCCTGTAAGCGTACCCCCAGTCCCCACACCTGTGACTAAGCCATCCAAATTCCCATCACAATCTAACCAAATTTCTTCTGCGGTTGTAATTTCGTGAATATGGGGGTTAGAGGGATTATCAAACTGTTGCAGAAGATAAGCCTCTGGCATAGATGCAACTAACTCCCTTGCTAACTCAATAGCACCTCTAATGCCTTCCGACCCGGGAGTTAATTGTAGTTCTGCTCCATAAGCCCGTAGCATTGAGCGGCGCTCAGTGCTCATAGTGTCAGGCATAGTAAGAATGAGGCGATATCCTCTTGCAGCAGCAACCATTGCAAGTGCAATACCAGTATTGCCACTAGTAGGTTCAACCAAAACAGTCCGTCCAGGAAATATCGTGCCGGCCTCTTCAGCTGCTTGAACCATTGCACCAGCAATTCTGTCTTTCACTGAGCCAGTAGGGTTAAAGCTCTCAAGCTTCGCTAAAACCTCTGCCTTGCAACCATTTTGTTGAGGCAGGCGATTCAACCTGACAAGTGGAGTACCTCCAACTAAAGCTGTAATATCTGAAGCGATTGGCATAAATCAAAGATAGGGCTGGAACACATGCTTCTGTAACTTAAAAGACTAAAAGATCGTTAGCCTAAGAAAACTGTTCGCTTGTTTAGGTTTTTGGAATTAAGAACCCTGTAAAAGGTCTATACACCAAGATAAACTGAAAATTGGTCCTATTAGCCACTCTTTTTAAGAAGAATATCCATTAATAGAATTCCATAATTATTAAATATCTCAAAACTATTTAACCAATCATAAAAAGCCCCCCATCGCGAATGCGATGG
>CACPJY010000015.1 GCA_902634405.1 uncultured Synechococcaceae cyanobacterium | reverse complement strand
CCTCCAGAATCAACGGGAGAAGATCCGGTGTTGAAAACGCTTACTAAGCAACTCAAAAGAATTGAATTGAAGTGGATTGGTTATTTATCAACAACAGGTGTATATGGTGATTGCAATGGTCAATGGGTCTCAGAAGCAACAATTCCAAAGCCAGAGCAACCTCGTAGTCAAAGGCGTCTGGCCTGTGAACAAGCATGGCTTGATTCAGGGTTGCCTGTGCAAATACTTCGCCTACCAGGCATTTATGGACCTGGTAGATCAGCTTTAGAGACAATGAACAAAAAAAGAATCAAAATAGTTAGCAAGCCTGGTCAAGTCTTTTCTAGAATTCATATAGACGATATTGTCGGTGCAGTCCTCCATTTGATTCATCTAGCAAATAAAGGAATAAAACCACTAATAATTAACGTTGCAGATGATTTACCAATTGCTAATGAAGAAGTGCTTAGATTTGCAGGTAAATTACTTGGGCGTTCACTACCAGCTTCTGAATCCTTTGAAAAAGCAGCCACAACTATGAGCCCTATGGCTCTTTCCTTTTGGCAAGAAAATAGAAGGATTGACAATCAATTGCTCTGCAATCAGCTTGGATATCAACTCATGCACCCTGACTACAAATCTGGACTAAGAGATTGTTTTATCC
Source organism: uncultured Synechococcaceae cyanobacterium (assembly GCA_902634405.1). Taxonomy (GTDB): domain Bacteria; phylum Cyanobacteriota; class Cyanobacteriia; order PCC-6307; family Cyanobiaceae; genus CACPJY01. The sequence goes on along the minus strand of CACPJY010000015.1, from coordinate 36,264 downwards.
AATTTCAACCTACAAGTAAAAATTAATTCCTAATTATTTTCAGGACCTCCAACTATAAATTCTCTCCAATTCATGGGCTTTTGAGGATCTATATATGTGAATCCAACATCATGCAGAAATCTAGACCAATTAAAGATCAACCAATTTTTGTTGAAACCTGTTCCCAATCCCAGAAAAAGGATAACTAGAAGCAACAAACGCAACATGAGAAACAATGCTGGATCTACAAACCTTAATCACCGAATTGTGATCTCTTTAGGAGATCCTGCCGGGATTGGCATGGAGGTTACCTTAAAAGCACTCGCTTCGCCTGAATTACCAGTAGATCTGCATCCAGTAATTTTTGGATGCAAAAAAACCTTAGAAAATGTTTACCATCAACTAAAGAAACAAACATCTGAACCCTTAGCTGACCCCATCAAGCTAGACATACAAGATCTTCCCCTTCAAGGATCAATCACAACAGGAAAACCAACCCCAGAGACTGGTGAAGCAAGTTTTCATTGGCTATCCAAAGCGACAGAATATGTTTTAAACGGAAACGCAAAAGCACTTGTCACAGCCCCAATAGCAAAGCATGCATGGCATAACGCAGGCCATAAATATCCTGGTCAAACCGAATTCCTCGGAGAGGTTGCAAAAACTGATCAAGCCAGCATGTTATTTACAGCTATATCACCAAAAAGTAGTTGGCGACTAAACACACTGCTAGCAACAACCCATATCCCTTTAATAGAAGTACCAAAAAGACTTAATCCTGAGCTCATATATAACAAACTTACAATTTTTGCAGATTTCTTACTGCAATTCTCAAGTCACCCTTGCATCGCGATTGCTGGTCTTAACCCACATGCAGGTGAAAAAGGGTCTTTAGGAAAAGAAGAAATCGAATGGCTCATACCTCTTTTAGAAAAGTGGCAAAAAATGAATCCAAATTTCTTAATACAAGGACCTATTTCTCCTGATATATGTTGGCTCTCCGCAGCTAAAGCCTGGCAAAAAGGTCCCCAACCAAATACTCCAGACGGAATTCTGGCTTTATATCATGATCAAGGGTTAATTCCTATAAAAATTCTTGCTTTTGATCAAGCAGTAAACACAACATTAGGACTTCCTTTCCTCAGGACATCGCCCGATCATGGAACAGGATTCGATATAGCAGGTAAAGGATTCGCAAACTCAAAAAGCATGTTGGCAGCCATTAAAACTGCATGGAATCTCAGTCACTTGAAGAACAATTAGCCCTAAGTAGCCTTAACTCTCATCAAAACCTGTCCAAACTCAACAGGAGTTCCATTATCAACAAGAATTTCAACAACCTCTCCACTTACTTCGGATTCCAATTCATTCATCAATTTCATTGCTTCAAGGATACAAACTGTTTGCCCTACTTCTATACGATTACCAATCTCCACAAAAGAAGGCTCCTCTGGTGCTGGGGCTCGATAAAAAGTACCAACCATTGGAGCTGTTACTTCAAATAAATCCGATCTTGAAGCCGGTACTGGAGGTGGGGGTGAACTGGCAGCTTGAGGCTCAAACCTTGTATCTGGTATTTGAGGCGGAGCAGTCTCTGATGCTGGTGCTGCTAATACCTGCACTGGAGCCACGGAATTAGGCAAATTCCGTCGAATTTCCAAACGGAAATCATCGCCCTCTAACCGAAATTCCTGGATGTCGCTTTCTGCAAGCGCAGCCAGCAACCTATGCAGTTCTTCCTGATCAAGTTGCATAGTCATTAGTTCTCACGACCAAGATAAGTGTCATTACGTGTATCAACCTTTATTTTCTCACCAATAGAAAGAAATAAAGGAACCATAACTTGAGCACCTGTTTCTAGGATGGCAGGTTTTGTACCCCCTGTTGCTGTGTCTCCTTTAACACCAGGGTCAGTTTCTCTAATTTCTAACACCACAGAATTAGGAAGCTCCACTTCAAGAGGCTTATCATTCCAAGAAACCACATTGACCTCCATACCTTCTTTTAGGTACTTCCGACTGCTCCCTATTTGATCTGCAGTCAGCCTAGTTTCCTCATAGGTTGACATATCCATAAAAACGTAATCTCCCGACTCCATATAAGTGTGTTGGAGTGTCGATTTCTCAAGCATTGCCTGAGGAAGCATCTCACCAGCTCTAAATGTTTTTTCAACAACATTGCCAGTTTGAACAGCTTTCAATTTGGTACGCACAAATGCAGAACCCTTGCCAGGCTTTACATGCAGAAACTCAACCACACGCCAAACAGCACCATCCAATTCGATTGTGGTGCCTGTACGGAAGTCATTACTTGAAATCATTCCTGCTTAACGGAACAAATAGATCATACGGCTGTGCCAAAGTTCAGGCATTCGTAAATTAACCATGGCGAATCATCCAATTCTTCTTGGACTCATAGCAGTAATAACAACCCTAGGACTTTTCTGGCAAGACCCTATATTTGCAGCATTGCCTCCAGGCAATGCAATCAAGGACCCCACAACGATTTTACGAAATACCCTCCCAATCAAAGAACAACAAGATTTAAGGCAATTACAAAAAAAGCTTGAAGATACAAATCGAGATATTAAAGGCAATCGCTGGGTTGCCCTTGCAGAGGTTGCAAGCTCAAGCCAATTTCTAGAAAGCAGTCGTAAACAAAATATTCTTGAAGCTATTTCAAAAGACAAAAAGAAAGAAGGTGAATTACTTCTTAAGGGCTTAGAGGATGATCTTGAGATACTGACCGAAAACGTTGATCAAAAGAGTAGAGAAGGTTTTATAAAAGCAAAAAATCAAACTCTTAATACCATTGGAGAACTTGAAAGCTTGCTAAAAGTCGAAGATTTTCCATATTCAATCCCTAGTGAATTTGATGATCTACCTAGGTTATTAGGAAGAGCAACCGTTCTAATTGAGACAAGTAAAGGAGGAATGGAAGCAGTTATTGATGGATATAACGCACCACTCACAGCAGGAGCTTTTATAGATTTATCATTAAAAGGTTTCTACGATGGATTGCCAATCACTAGAGCAGAAGAATTTTATATACTCCAAACAGGAGATCCTGAAGGACCAGAACTAGGGTATATAGACCCAATAACAAATCAGGAACGTAATGTTCCATTGGAAATCAGAATTCCAGGAGAAGAAGAAACGTTATATAATCAAACTTTTGAAGATATTGGAGAATATAAAGCAACACCTGTTTTGCCATTCTCAACTCTTGGAACACTAGGCTGGGCTCATTCAAATGATTCACTTGATGATGGATCTTCCCAATTCTTCTTTTTCCTTTATGAGCCAGAACTTACTCCTGCTGGATTAAACTTAATTGATGGAAGGAATGCAGCATTTGGATACGTAGTTGATGGCTTTAAAACACTAGAAAATCTAAGTATTGGTGATAAAATTATTTCTATCAAAGTAATTAAAGGTGCAAACCTATTAAAAGAAAGCGCTTGAGGTATTAAAAAAGTGAGCGAAACTCTTGCTCAAATTGGTGAAAAAGAGCTTATCCAAAGGCTAAGAAAATTTGTTCCTGCAATTCATATAGAGGATGACACAGCATCAATTCTCCGGAATGGAAACAACCTCCTGATTAATACAGATGTCCTTGTAGATCAAATTCATTTTAATGAGACAACCATCTCAGCAGAAGATCTTGGCTGGAAAGCAATCGCAACCAATTTGTCTGATCTTGCTGCGAGTGGGGCAGACGAAATATTGGGTGTTACTGTCGGACTGATAAGTCCTGGGCCAACCACATGGTCATGGGTTGAGAATGTTTACCGTGGAATGGATAAAGCCCTCCAAAAATTTGGAGGCGAAATACTGGGAGGTGACTGTTCCACCGGAAAAGAAAAGATCCTTTCTATTACAGCAATAGGAACGTTCTCAGAACTGAGGCTTCACCGATCGTTTGCTCAACCAGGAGATCACATAGTTGTAAGTGATGTTCATGGTCTAAGTAGGCTTGGACTGGCCTTAAAGCTTTCCGAAGACATCCCTGACAACACTCAAAGACTTTCGGAGCAAATCAAAAATGAGGCGATTCTTAAACATTGCCGTCCTTCTCCCCCACTGAAAGCCTTAAAAATTCTCAAAGAATGCAAACCCAGTAATTTACCTTGGAGAGCAGCCGGAACAGATAGTAGTGATGGATTACTTGATGCTGTCCAAAACCTTGCAATAGCTAGTAATTGCAGAGCAATTTTAAATCCACAAAAAGTTCCAAGACATCTTCATTGGCCTAGTGGAGCAATTTGGGACGACTGGTGTCTAAATGGTGGAGAAGATTTTGAATTAGTACTCAGTCTTCCTCCTCTATGGGCAGATGAATGGTTGAAGGCTTTCCCTACCAGCAAAGCCATAGGAATAATGGGAAAAGGCTCCCCAGGATTATCTTGGACCAATGGCAAAGAAATAAACCCCTTTGAGTCAAAGGGGTTTGGATTCAAACACTTTTCTTAAAAGGTACCTACTCTCAAAAAATATCGTAAAAAGAAAGGAAAGTATTTTATTAATAAAACTACTTCCACTTCTGTGCAACTATTTCTGCAAGATCAACGACTCTTTGACTATAACCCCATTCATTATCATACCAAGCCAAGACTTTAATCATATTTCCACCAATAGCCATAGTTAGAGCTTCATCAACAATAGTAGATTCATTAGTGCCAGCAAAATCACTAGACACCAAGGGTAAATCTCCGTACTTAATTATTCCTTTCATGGAACCTTCAGAAGCAGATTTTAAAGTTGAATTAACCTCCTCGGCAGTAGTGGATCTGCCCGCCTCAAAAACCAAATCGACTGCAGAAACATTTGGTGTTGGGACACGCATTGCAATTCCTGTAAGCTTTCCTTTCATCTCTGGATAAACCAGAGCAACTGCTTTCGCCGCTCCTGTAGATGTAGGAACTATATTCATTGCAGCAGCTCTTGCACGCCGCAGATCTCTATGACTATTATCTAATATTCTCTGATCTCCAGTGTAACTATGGATCGTAGTCATCAATCCTTTGTTAATACCAAAAGATTGATCTAATACTTTAACAATTGGTGCTAAACAGTTGGTAGTGCAACTTGCGTTACTCAAAATATCAAAGTCCTCATGTCTATATTTGTCAGCATTTACACCAACAACATAAGTACCAACTCCTTCACCTTTTCCAGGTGCTGTAAGAATTACTTTCTTAGCACCAGCTTGAATATGCTTGCTTGCACCAACATCGGTATTAAATACTCCAGTTGATTCAATTACTAGATCTATTCCCCACTCTTTCCAAGGAAGATTTAAAGGGTTTCGATCAGAAAAACACTTAATTGTTTTTCCATTAATTATAAAAGTGTCATCTGTGTAACCAATTTCAGCATCTTTTATTTGTCCAAGAATGGAATCATACTTAAGAAGGTGAGCATTAGTTTTTGGATCAGATGTAACGTTAATTCCAACCACTTCAATGCCTGTATTGGCTCCACGGCTCAACCAACAACGCATGAAGTTGCGACCTATTCGGCCGAATCCATTGATCGCAACACGAAGAGTCATAGCAAAATAAGCAAAAGGGCAAGGTCACTGGCCGCTGATCATACAGAAATACGAGCTAAGCCTTCTAAAAGAAGCATCAGATCGAAGCATTACCTTGCTAGAGGATTCTCCAAACCCTTCTTGGCGCAAGGGAGAGAAAGGAAATTAGCCATTCAAGCAAGAGTGGACTATCTTGCGAGCCAATAGAAATGTCAATTGTCTAATCACCTCAGAAAAGATCAACCGATCCATTTCATAGGGATTGGGGGTATAGGGATGTCAGCCTTGGCCTTGATTCTTGTGGAAAGAGGCTTCATGGTTTCGGGATCTGACCAGAAAAAAAACACAAATATCACAAACCTTGTAGCGCAAAAGGTGAAGGTTTTCAAAAATCAAACACCTGAAAATATCAATAAAATTTGCGATTCAAACCTTTCAAGCCCTCTTGTAATAGTTAGTTCCGCAATAAAAGAAAATAATTATGAGCTTCTAGAAGCTCAAAAAAAGAACCTTGAGATATGGCACCGATCAGATCTGTTGGCTGCTTTGACAGCAAAGCAAGCTTCAATAACAATTGCTGGCAGCCACGGGAAAACCACTACAAGTACTATTCTCTCAACGATTTTTGCCAAAGCAAATCGAGATCCAACAGCTGTAATTGGTGGCATCGTTCCTTGCTTCCAAAGCAATGCTCATGCGGGTAACGGGGAATTCCTAATAGCAGAAGCAGATGAATCTGACGGGACAATTGTCAAATTAAAAGCAAAAATTGGTGTGCTCACAAATATAGAGCTAGATCATACAGATCATTATTCAAACATTAAAGAGCTAATAAGCACAATGCAAGCTTATGGAAAAAACTGTCAAACTTTAGTTGCCAATTACGATTGTGCAATACTTAGAGCTCATTTCAAAGCTTCGGCCTGGTGGTCTGTAAAAACCAAAAAAGAAGTCGACTTTGCGGGTATTCCTATAAATCTAGATGGCCATCAAACCATCGCCGAAATCTACGAAAAGGAAAATTATCTCGGAAAAATCATATTCCCAATGCCTGGCCTGCATAATTTAAGTAACTGCATGGGAGCAATTGCAGCAAGCAGATTAGCTGGCCTTTCATTTGAGGAAATAAAGCAAAACATCACTTATATAAAAAATCCTAAAAGACGATTCGAATATCAGGGAACCTGGCAAGGGCGTCAAATTGTTGATGATTATGCCCATCATCCAAGCGAGGTGCTTGCGACATTGCGAATGGCTCGTCTAATGGTCAATAGCGGCAAAAGTCCTTTGCCAAAGCCTCCTAATCGTGTCCTTGTGGCCTTTCAACCACATCGTTACAGTAGAACGAATAAATTTCTTAAAGAGTTTGCCAAAGCTCTCGGTGAAGCCGATGTATTAGTCCTAGCTCCTGTTTATGGCGCTGGGGAGAATCCCATTGAAGGTTCAACGAGTGAAAATCTTGCACAAGAAGTTTCCAAACTCTTTCCAGCAATTCCTATCAAAATCGCCAAGAACCTCAAGAATCTTACTGAATTAGTTATGCAAGAAAGCCTAGAAAACGATCTCGTTTTAAGCATGGGTGCTGGAGATATCAACTCGCTGTGGCAAAGACTCCAAGAAATGAACGAGACAAAGGCATGGGGACCAGGAATAGCTGCTTAAGCCCTCCCGATGGCATCAAATTGCTATCTGAAGTCAATCTAAAGAATTACTCAACTTGGCGCATTGGAGGGGGCGCAGAATGGCTAGGAGAACCCTCTAGTCATAAAGAGTTGCAAGCCCTAATCGCATGGGCTTATCGAAATGGAATTCCCCTGCAAATAATCGGAGCTGGATCTAATTTATTAATTAGCGATACGGGATTAGAAGGACTCGTCATATGTACAAAAAAACTTTGCGGTAGCAAAATAGATCCCAAACATGGATTTATAGAAGCAAGCGCTGGCGAGCCGATCCCATCTTTATCTCGCAAAGCCGCCAAAGCAGGCCTAAGTGGACTGGAATGGTCAATTGGTATTCCAGGGACTATTGGCGGCGGCGCCACAATGAATGCAGGAGCACAAGGTGGCTCTATATCTGAAATACTTGAATCTGTGGTGGTGGTTTCCAAAAATAATCCGGAGCCATTTCAATTAACTCGAAAAGAACTCAATTATGGTTACAGAAGCAGTCGCTTACAGGATGAATCTCTTTTTGTTATATCAACTAAATTAAAACTCTCAACAGGTTCTAAACCAGACGATCTTCTCCAAAAAACTTATCAAAATCTACATCACAGAACAAGCACTCAACCTTATCAGTTCCCAAGTTGTGGAAGTGTTTTTAGGAATCCAGAACCACTAAAAGCCGGTAAGTTAATAGAGGATTTAGGTTTAAAAGGACACAGAGTTGGAGATGCAGAAATTTCGAAAATGCACGCTAACTTTATTATCAATAAAGGCAATGCTAAAGCTGAGGAAATCAGCCAAGTAATCCAAATTATCCAATCAAAAGTAAAAAAAGCTCACGGATTACGACTTTATACAGAAGTTAAGAAAGTTGGTTTCTAAGAAAGCACGTAATCTAACTGAATAAACTCAAAAACCATGGCAGGATTCGGTCTACCTAATTTCGGTCAAATCAGTGAAGCTTTCCGCAAAGCTCAACAAATACAAAAAGACGCTCAAAAATTGCAACAAGAGCTTGATGACATGGAAATCGAAGGCAACAGTGAGGATGGTCGTGCAACTATTTGGCTAACGGGTAACCAAGTTCCATTACGGGTCCAACTAGATCCAAGTCTTGTTGAAGAAGGGCATCAAGCCACAGAACAAGCAACTTTGGCTGCTCTACAAGCAGCATACGAACTATCCACTCAAACAATGAAAGGAAAAATGGAAGAGCTAACAGGGGGACTTAATTTGAATCTGCCTGGGATGAACGAATAACTCCTGATAATTCATCTAAACAAGTTCGGTAGAAAGCGTATCTTTCCCAGTCCTTATTAATCTGGCATCCAGGTTCTTCTTTGTGAAGACAGTTTCTAAAACGGCAAGGATAATTACTAATCTGTTGTCGTAATTCAGGAAATAAAAACTGCAATCTTGATGGATCATTTGGCAGCTCTGGTTGATTAAAACCAGGAGTATCTGCGACTAAGGATTGCTCACCAATACGATACAATTCGACGTGCCTAGTTGTATTACGACCTCTTTTTAATTTTGCTGATAATTCTCCAACTTTTAATCCTTTGTCAGGTATCATATAATTTAACAAACTAGTCTTTCCGACTCCTGAAGGTCCACAGATAACTGATAATTGAGTTTCTTTTAATTTAGAAAGTAAATCGTTTAACCCTTGCCCTGTTTTAATAGAAGTAAATATTGGACTATAACCCCATCGCATGATTCTATTATGAAATTCCTCCAACTCATTTCGTGAAATCAAATCAATTTTAGTAAAAACAAATTCAACCTCAAGGTCTATTTGTTCAGCAGTTAAAAGAAATCTGCTTGCCTGGTTAATATCAAATACAGGCTCTCTAACAGATATCACAACAATGATCGTTGAAACATTTGCAACAGGAGGTCTTGAAAGAAAAGCATTGCGAGGAAATACTTCATTAATTACAGCCCTTCCGGATTTCCAATCAATTGATTCCACAGCCACATTGTCTCCTACAGCAACATTTTGTCCAAGGAAATTCAATCTGCTGCGGCGTGTACATAACAAACGCATATAAGGATTCACATCTTGTAGTTGCTTAGACCCAATCAATGGATTTAAATATTTTTTGTCGATTTCAACTTCAAAGTAATTAGCTTTTAAAGCTACAACTAATGCAGGAAGAACTAAGCAATCATCAACCAATCTTGATTACCTTTAAGGTCAGCGAATTGGGAGAACTCTCTAAAATTTCAACTTGATGGCCTGCTTTTCTAAGTCCTGATATGACCATCAATTCAGGTTCTCCTTTATCCAAATCAACTTTCAAAGTTGCTCGTGATTCAAGTTTTTTCAGAGCCAGACGACAACGAATAAAGTTCAAAGGACAAGGCGTTCCTCTTAAATCCAAATAGTCAGAAAAAGTATTTACTTCTAGGATCATTTTTGACCAAATAATCTTGCAAAGAGACCACTCTTATGGTGATGATGTTGCTTACCCCTCGCTGAGTAATGAACAGCTAATTCCTCTAGTAAAGTTCTCTCATCATCAGATAATCGATCTGGGATTTTTATATTAATTGTTATTTGATGATTGCCTCTGGCTACTGGGTTTCCTAATTTTGGAATACCTTTGTTTTCTAAACTAAGTAAAGCATTGGGCTGCGTCCCTACAGGAATCTCTAGGCTGGTTGGTCCATCCACTGTCTCTACTTCTATGGTGTCTCCAAGAATCGCTTGTAAATAACTAATAGTCACTTCCGAAAACACTGTTAAACCTTTGCGGTCTAATTTTGGATGATTTTTAACTTTTAAAAAAACATACAAATCTCCTGATGGTGCTCCTCTTAAACCAGCATTTCCCTCACCGGCAACCCTTAAACGAGTTCCTGTATCAACCCCAGGTGGAATATTAATTCGAAGTTTCTTTCTAACCTGCGCCACTCCCTGACCTCCACAAGAACCGCAAGGATCAGCAATCACCTGTCCTGTACCACCACAATTAGGACATTCTGCAACCTGAGTAAAACTTCCAAAGGGAGTTCTAGTAGCACGCCTTACCTGACCCACTCCTCCACATGTAGTGCATTGAGAAGGACCAGTTCCTGATTTTGCACCACTTCCACCACAAGTATTACAAGTTTCCAAATGAGGGACTTTTATTTCTCTTTCCTGCCCAAAGACAGCCTGATCAAACTCAATAGTTAGATCATAACGGAGATCATCTCCTTGTTGCGGTCCTCGTCGCTGAGACCGACCAGCACCTGGGCCAGCACCACCAAAACCACTAAAGAAAGTCTCAAATAAATCTGCAAATCCCCCCATATCCCCCATATCAGGCATGCCAGCAGCACCACCAAGACCCGCTTCTCCAAATTGATCATATCTTGCACGAGATTGCGGATCACCCAATACCTCATAAGCCCTGCCAATTTCTTTAAATCGATCCTCTGCTCCAGGATCTTTATTTATATCAGGATGGTATTGACGCGCCAAACGTCTATATGCCCTTTTCAGGGTGTCATTATCAGCATCTCTACTGACACCTAAGAGCTCATAAAAGTCAGCCATCAGTTACTTAAAACCTCATCAACCGAAAATCCCATTTCATAAAACCACTAGGTTGACTGAGAAGCATTAGAGGCATCATCTAAATCCTCTTGAGAAGTTTCATCAGATTGTTGAGAAGATTGAGACTCAGTTGAAGTTGGTCCCATGGAAACCTTAACCAAAGCATGACGCAATACACGTCCATTTAAATGGTAACCACGCTGCAATTCCTCAATAATCAAATCTTCAGCTTGTTCATCGCTAGGTTCTCTTAAAACCGCCTCATGCAAATTAGGGTCAAACACCTGACCTACAACTCTCATAGGCGCTACACCTAATTGCTTTAAGACCTCAACTAACTGTTTATAAAGACCTTGATAGCTGCGATGTAAAGATTGAGCCTCTTCTCCCTGAGGTGTCAATTGCTGTCTAGCACGTTCAAAATTATCAACAATGGGAAGTATTTCACTAAGTGTAGAACAAGTTAATTGCAATCTCAAATCATCTTGGTCTCTGCTCTGACGTTTTCGAAAATTATCAAAATCAGCCGCTATCCTCATGTATTGACTTCGAAGAGTTTCATGTTCTTCTCTAAGAGCAGAATATTCTTTTTCTAATTGCAATAAACGAGCCTCATTATCAGCCTGACTGGGCACTTCCGATGTATTCGGATTCTGATCAAGGTCATCAGCTTCGTTAGAGGCAGAAATATTTGCAATGCTGGGCTCAGAGGAGACTGATTCTTCGACTCGACTTGTATCAGTCACCTCGGCTTCATCAACACCAGATTCTTGAGGCGGGTTTTGGACGTCGTCACTCATGCTGGTGAATTGAAGATCTGTATAAATACATTTTGAATGAGAATAGTCGCATAAGACAAGCACGGAAGCCCGCACCTCTAGACCTTATTACTTACAAAAGACTAAAAAAAAGCCATCTAAAACAATCCGTTTAAAAATTTTTAGCTGTGCACAATCTACAAAGATTTTGCTATAGACAAACCTGCTAACCAGCCACTAGTCCAACAATGCTGAAAATTAAAGCCACCAGTCACGCCATCTACATCAAGAATTTCTCCAGCAAAAAACAATCCGGGACATATCCTGCTCTCCATTTTCGCAAGATTAACCTGAGATAAATCAACACCACCTGCGGTAACAAACTCTTCCCCAAAGGGGCCTTTACCAATGATCTTGTACTTACTAGTGAATAATACATTTAATAATTTCAACTCAGCTTTAGATGTCAAATCAGACCATTTAACCCTTGGGTCAATTTGTGCTTGTTGCAATAAAACATTCCATATTCTTTTAGGCAAGTGTTTAAACGGTCTTGCTGTTAATAAATCACGTCTAGCCTCTTTATATCTAAAAGTCTTTAAAACATTTTCTGCATCAACTCTACTCCATTTTGTCAACCAATTAACAGTCAATTCAGAGCGATAATTAATGTCTTTAAATGCAACTGCCGCAAAGGCAGTTAAACGCAACACAGCAGGGCCACTGAGGCCCCAATGAGTAATCAAGATACTACCTATTTGCTCGAAATTCTTCTCCGCAATAGTTAATCTTAGAGAAACAGAGTCTAAAGAAATTCCTCTACAGTTGCACAATAAAGGTGCATCTAAAGCAAGCGTAAACAATGAAGGCAGAGGAGGGACAATTTTGTGTCCCAAATCTGCAGCTATTTTAATTCCAGTAGGATGACTTCCTGTAGCCAATATAAGTTTATTAGTTCGCAAAGGATTTTCACCTCGAGAATAAATCCAAAAATGGCCACAACCTCTGTCATTAATGATTTTTATCACGCGAAATTTAGATTTCAAAATTACCCCCGCAGCTTTCGCTGCATCTTTTAAACAAGAGATAACGGCTAAAGAAGTGTTTGCTTCTGGAAACATTCGACCATCTGGCTCTTCAATCAAATCAAGCCCATGATCATGAAACCAGCCAACCGCGTCACCAGTAGCGAAACGACTGAATGGTCCCAATAAAGGCAATCTCCCTCTGGGATAGTTCTCAACTAAAAAAGATGGATTCCAACAAGCATGAGTGACATTGCAACGACCACCTCCACTAATGCGAACCTTTTCAAGAGGCTTTTCAGTGGCCTCCAAAAGCAATACAGAAGACGCACCTTCCTCTGCAGCAGTAATTGCAGCCATATAGCCTGCAGCACCACCTCCAATAACAATCAAATCAAATTTCGGGTCGGAAGATAAGAGCAACTCCGTTATTGCAGTAGCGTTTACCTGTTGGCCTAGGGCCATCATCAAAGACATGCCCTTGGTGCCCTCCACACCGCAGGCAGTGATATTCAGTCCTTGGAACAATCAATTTAAAGTCAAGCTTAGTCGCAATGGCATTGCTTAAAGGCTGCCAAAAACTTGGCCACCCAGTACCACTTTCATACTTTGTTTCAGATGAAAAGAGTGCCAAATCACAACCTGCACAATGGTAAATCCCTTTACGCTTTTCGCTATTAAGCGGACTGGAAAAAGGAGGCTCAGTACCTTCTTCACGCAAAACAGAATATGCTTCTGAAGAAAGCCTTATTCTCCAATCAGAATTTGACAAACTCCAATCGGAGGTAGAAGCCTTTGAAGCTGAAAAAACTTTAAGAGGCCAAGAAAAAAAAGCCATCAGCCCTGCTAAAAAAACAAAAAGAAAAGAACGTCGATGGAAAATTGGAAAAATTTTGCGTTTCATTCAAGATATACCAAAAATCTGACTGAGGAAAATCCTCATTTAATAAAAAGATTGAAGCATGAGCTTAGAAACTTCTAAAAAAACCTTAAGGCCACATCTGTTTAGCGTTGCACCAATGCTTGACTGTACAGATAGACACTTCAGAGTGCTTTTAAGACAAATAACCAGTCAATCTTTGCTCTATACAGAAATGGTAGTTTCTCAAGCATTACATCACAGTAAATCAAAAAATAAATTTCTAGATTTTGATGAAATTGAACATCCCATTTCTCTTCAAGTAGGGGGGAACGATCCAAAACTCTTAACTGAGGCAGCAAAAATTGCGGAAGATTGGGGTTATGACGAAATTAATTTAAATGTTGGCTGTCCAAGTTCGAAAGTAAGCGCTGGAAATTTCGGAGCTTGTCTTATGGCTCAACCAAAACTTGTTGCCAAATGCATCGAAGCAATGAGTTCTGCAACGAATATTCCTGTCACAATAAAACATCGTATAGGAATTGATGAACTAGATAGCGATGAATTACTTATTTCATTTGTAGACCAAGTGGCGGCGGCTGGTGCAAAAAGGTTTGTAATTCATGCAAGAAAAGCAATATTAAAAGGACTAAATCCTAAGCAAAATAGATCAATACCACCTCTTGAATATTCAAGAGTTTTTCACCTAAAAAAACAAAGGCCTCACTTATTAATAGAATTGAATGGAGGTATTAACAATGTAGATGAATGCTTGAAAATTTTAAAAACTTGTGATGGCGCAATGGTTGGAAGAGCTGCTTATCAACATCCCCTTAGATGGAAAAAAATTGATGAATTGATCTTTAATGCCAAACCATCCTCAATTAATGCATCAGGTGCTATCAAACAAATTTTGCCCTATGCAGAAGCACACCTAAGAAGAAATGGAAAGCTTTGGGATATCGCTAAACACTTGATCAACCTAGTTGAAGGGGTGCAAGGTGCAAAAAAATGGAGATATGAACTTAGTCAAGAAGCACAAGCAAAGAATGCCGATCTAAAAGCCCTTGAATCAGCTGCTAAGAAGCTTGAGAATCTTGGGCTTTAAATAAACAGCTAAAACTATCCTTCGGCTCCTGTATATCCATTATCAGTGGATGTTTCTTCTGAAGCAGTACCCCTTCTACGTCTGCTACGACCCTCATCATGAGCATCAGAAGAATTATTCCCGTAACTACGATCTTCCCAGTCACGAGCTCCAGAACCACGATCAGAGTTAGTACCTCGCTCTGCTGAAGGCCCTGCGTCTGATCCACCTCCGTAGCCACCACCGCCACCGTAGTCACCTCGTCCGCCACCGCCGTAGCCGCCGCCACGCCTTGGAGCACTTCCTCTAGGCTCTGCCTTGTTTATCCTTAAAGGACGTCCCATCAATTCCGCTCCTTGAAGAGCTTCGATAGCTGACGCTTCTGCTGCTTCATCAGCCATTTCAATAAACGCAAAACCTCTTTTGCGACCAGTGTCCCTTTCTAGAGGAAGTGCACAATTGGCTACCTCCCCAAAAGGTGCAAACAACTCAATCACATCTTCCTGCTCAGCGCGGAAGGGCAAATTGCCAACAAAAATACTCACTTTGCTACTTAACCAAAATTGGACCTAAAAATTGCCATAGAGGTTTAGGACCAAAAAAGTCTCTAAACAGCTTTTGACCATAACAGCCTAAACCGGCACGAGTCATTAAATGGCTCTTAACAGGCTTCAAGGAGTGATCTCCAACGCATTAACTGCTCTTGAACTCGTATAAAAGCTGTTCCTCCTTCACTAATGCGAGCAGCGACAACCCTCTTTGGATCCAAGATCTCATAGATGTCAGCTTCGAAAACAACTGAAAAATTCTTCCAATCCTCCATTGTCAAATCCTTCAACAAAATCTTGTCACGAACACAACACTTCACGAGTCGTCCCACAATTTGATAGGCCTCACGAAAAGGAATATCTTTAGAAACTAAATAATCAGCAACATCAGTTGCATTAGAAAAATCACTGTGAACAGCTAAAGATAAACTTTTAACATCAAACTCCAAACCCTCTTGAAATAAAATTGTCATTACTTCTACACAGTTCTGAGTCGTTTTCACAACATCAAACAATGCCTCTTTATCTTCTTGCAAATCCTTATTATAAGCAAGGGGTAAACCTTTCATAATAGTTAGTAGCGCTTGTAAATGTCCAAACACTCTTCCACACTTACCCCTCACCAATTCTGGCACATCAGGGTTCTTCTTTTGAGGCATTAAACTACTTCCAGTAGAACAGCGATCTGTTAAACGCACAAATCGAAATTCGTCAGAAGCCCATAGGATAACCTCTTCAGAAATTCTACTAAGATGAATCATTATAAGGGAAGCTGCAGATATATATTCAATAGCAAAATCTCTATCGCTAACAGCATCTAAACTATTCAAATAAATAGCATCAAAACCTAATTTTTCTGCCGTTTTTCGTCTGTCAATTTTTACAGATGTACCCGCTAATGCAGCCGATCCAAGTGGAGAAGTATTAACTCTTTTTCTAACATCTGCCAGACGCTCTCTATCTCTTCCAAACATCTCAATATATGCGAGAAGATGGTGAGCAAGAGATAGTGGTTGAGCTCTTTGAAGATGAGTGTAACCAGGTATTAATGTATAAATATTCTCCTCTGCTTTCTTTAGAAATACTTTTTGGAGATGAATTAACTTTTGATCTAATATATCAATATTTTTTCTAAGCCATAAGCGAAGATCAGTACCGACTTGATCATTTCTACTCCTACCTGTATGTAATTTTTTACCAACAGATCCCAAGATTGATATCAAACGTCGCTCTATAGCAAAATGAATATCTTCATCATCCACGCCTGGACGAAATTTTTTTTGTTCGTAATCAGATCGTATTTTTTCCAGACCTTCTTGAATCTGAACGCCTTCTTTATCGGATATGACGCCACATTCAGCAAGCATCTGAACATGAGCTATTGATCCATCCAAATCTTCGTTAAGCAAGGAAATATCAAAACCAATCGAAGCGTTAAATTCTTCAATAAAGGGATTCAAGCCTTCTTCAAACCTTTCGCTCCAAGCATCTGATGGTTCTCCTTTTAAATCTTCAGCCATAACAAAATGATCACTCCCTAATCAGGCTAATGAATTTGATACAGAAGGCAGCCTAATGGCTTCTGGAACCTTTAAAACAACCATAGAAGCATCATCTTCTAATTGACGGTCACCTCCGCCAACAAAACGATCTAACTTGTTAAATAATTGATCTAATATTTCTTGGGCTCCCAAACCACTTCGACAATTTTCTTCTAAAGCCAAAATCAATCTTGCTTCATCAAAACGATTTCCAGAAATGCCAGAAGCTTCTGTAACTCCATCTGTGTAGTACAAAATCACATCGCCAGGAGCAAGAAATATTTCTCCTGACCCATACTCAGCCTCTTGCTGAAGTCCAATCAACAAACCAGGTGCATCCAATCTACTTACACAACGTTGCTCAGATCTCCAAATAAGAGGAGGGTTATGTGCTGCATTAGCATAACGTAATCTCTTTGTTTTTGGATCATAATCAGAGTAAAAAAGAGTCACGAATCTGTGCGAATAAGACAAATCTTCTTGAGCTAACTGATTCAAATCATGCAAAATACGATCAGGAGGTAACCCACTAAGAACTTCCGCTCTTAACATTCCTCTAAGCATAGTCATAAGCAATCCAGCCGGAACCCCTTTACCCATAACATCGCCTATCACAAGCGCCCATCTTGCTCTTTGTCTTCTACTGCCGATTAACTCGGGACGAGTAGGCATAAAATCATAATAATCTCCTCCTACTTGAAAAGCAGGCCTACATTTTGCAGCAAGCTCTATTCCTTCAATAACTGGACAATGGTCAGGTAATAGTTGCGATTGAATTTCTGCTCCAGTACTCAATTGTCGGTCAACTCTTTCATGAAGTCTGATTTCTTTTAAGATTGAGTCATTTTCTATAGCTACTGCTGTTAAATCAGCTACTAATTGAATATAACGCCGATGAAATTCACTACAAATCAAAGGACCCTTTGGCTCAAAAACATACAACCTTCCTCGATGTTTTCCACGAGAAACTAAAGAGGTTGCAAACACACCCATTCCTTGTAACTGGCGTTGCACCAACTGATCCATTTCAAGTGTCTTTTCATCGTCATTGGCGAAGCCAGAAATTTTCCCTGGTTCAAATGCAAGTAATTGCCTAATCAGCTCTGGATATTTATCTAACGGAATAAGTTGTAATTGCTCTCTCCACAAACGACCATCAATATGAAATGGAACTAACAACGATCCACCCGCCCCTATCAAACGAGACACGAGAACAGGTATAAGCTCTAAAAATCTGTTTAAATTAGTAAAACTTCTTAGAGCGAAAACCAAAGAAACAAGTAATTCTTGATTCTGAAGTTGCTCTTTTGACAAGCTCTGAAGCAAATCACGCATCGAAGAAGAATCAGATGGGTTTTCTGGAACACTTCTAAAGTGCGAAAGTGAATGACGCCGTGGGGGTTGATTACTCACGGCCACAAAAAGATGTATCTATAAGGTAAAAAATAAACAATCAATTTTTAGATAACAATGCCTCAACAAATTCATAGCTATTAAATGGTCGCAAATCTCGAATGCCCTCTCCGGCGCCTATAAAACGAATAGGTAAACCTGCTTCGCTAGCAACAGCTAAAGCTACACCACCCCTCGAACTACCATCTAATTTAGTTATCACAACCCCTGTCAAGCCTGCAGAATTTGCGAAGGCCATAGCTTGACGCAACCCATTTTGTCCTTGACTGGCATCTAAAACAAGCAAAGACTCTACGTTCGCCTCTGGTGCTAATTTATCAATTATTCTGCGTACTTTGTTTAACTCTTCCATCAAATTATGTTTAGTCTGCAAACGACCTGCAGTGTCAACTAACAAAAGGTCTGTTCCCTTTGCTTTGGCTGCTCCGATTGCATCAAAAACAACAGCTGCTGGATCTGCATTGCTAGATGGATTAGATATAAGTTGAACATTACTTCGTTCGGCCCAAACTTTTAATTGATCAACAGCTGCTGCCCTAAATGTATCAGCCGCTGCAATTAAACTCTTATAACCACTCCGTATAGATAAATTAGCCAACTTACCTAAAGTTGTTGTTTTTCCTACACCATTAACACCTACTAATAACCAAATATTTAACTTTCCTCTTTGAGGAGAAAGCAATTCCACTCCGCTCTCAGTAATTGGTGCATCCAACAAGGAGCAAAGTTGCTCCTTTAAAAAACGAATGCCTTCTTCTGGAGCAACAATCTCTTGATTCATTCGCACCCTCAAAGCATCTAAAACTTGATCCGTTGCCTTCACGCCTGCATCTGCTCGTAAAAGAAGAGTTTCAAATTGGTCTATAACCTCAGGTGTTAACGGATCATCCCCAAGGTTATCAAGTAAGCCTTTAACAAAATTTTGACGAGTATTCTCAAGGCCACTTCTTAAGCGTGCCAACCAATCAATTTCTTCAAGTGATATTTCAGTTGTTTTTTTACCCTGAGCAGCCAAAAGTTCAGCTGACCATGTAAAAGTTTCATCAAATTCACCAAGAACAGGTTTATCTAAATTTTGATCAGAAGGTGTAGAAATCGAAATAAGATCAAAAGCCTCATCACTTGATTCTGAAGGTAATTGATTAGATGTTTTATTGGTTGTTTGGTTTATAAGGCTAGAGACTTTTGGTTCCTTAGAAGAATGATCTTTTTCTTTTTGCTCCTCTTGTTGTTTTTTTAAATTTGCATAAGCTTTTCGTGCCCATTCAAGAGAATCTTCCTCATTGTTTTGATTCGAATCAGATTCTCGTGTTTCTGCAACTGAATTTGTGTCATCAGCAGCATCAGAGAACTCCCTTTTAAACTCGTCGTAAACCATCAGGCAATAGGTACTGAAAAAGAATCTTGAAGCCTTCTCAAAACACCGTTAATCATTCGTCTTCCTTGTTCATCGCTATAACGATTGGCTAATTCAACAGCTTCATTACAAGCGACTGCGGCAGGAGTTTCTAGATCAATTAAATCGACCACAGCTAAGCGAAGAATATCTCTGTCTATCCTTGGTAAACGTCTTAAACGCCAGCCCTCCATAACTGAATCTAATCGAGTATCAATTTGTGTAATACTTTTAACAACCAATTTTACTCTTTGAATAGCACCAATACGAATTGATTCCTGATCAGCCATTACTAGTAATCGTGGAAACTCTAATCCGCCTGATAAACCATTAAGAACCTTTTCTGCATCAACAAGCGCAGATTTTAAGTGTTCTCGTATACACACTATTGAAGAATCATCTAACTCACTATCAAGTAATTCTTGATGGGCAGTTTCGAGTTGATTTGCTGAAAGATCTAACAATTCTCTCCAATGTTGAGTGAGACTATCCAATGCTTTTTGCAAAAGCATTTCCAAATCAAAAGTTGACAAATCAGCCTGAGAATTATCAGTTTCGGAAACCTGTCCCAGGACCAACAGAGCTAATTCTCTTGCTAAGGATTGAGTCTTCATTAAAAATATAAAAAACCCGAAGCTTAAGTAGAAGAAGTTGTCGTCCTTGCTCTTAATTGACTAAATAAACTTGAAAAGCTTCTATTTACAGGGGTTTCTCTTTCGTCAGGGTTAACTATACCTGCAGAAATTATTGTTCTAAATGCATCTTCCACAGAAATATTCAAATCACGTACAGAAGATTCTGGGACAAGTGTGTACCAACCCGTTGTGGGGTTTGGAGCAGTAGGTATAAAAACACTTAACAACGGCTGCTCTAGATCCTGCTGAAGAGAAGGTCCTACCAAGCCAGTTACAAATCCAACGCTAAATAGTCCCTCCCTAGGGTATTCAACCAAAACAACTCTTCTAAACCGAGTTGAATTATCTCTTAAAAACGTTTCCAGCAATTGCTTAAGAGTTTTATATACAGAACCAGCCAAAGGAATTCTTGAAAGGGTTCCTTCTCCAAATTCCAGAAGCCAACGCCCAACAATATTGCGAGCCATTAAACCAATTAAAAGAATCCCCAACAGAGGAACGGTTAAACCCAAAGCCAAGTTGATGAGATCCTGCAATAAAGGATTCAGAGTAATAAAAGGGTTTAACTGCTTAGGAATTGACGTAAGAAACGCCAGCACAAACCTGCTGACAACAGTAGAAAGCCAAATTGTTGTAGCCAATGGAATGACCACTAACAAACCAGCAATTAAATCATTCTTGAGGTCCTGCTGAAGCCTTGCGGATAGCGGGAGATCAGGTCTGGGATTGTTGGACTGGACCAATTAGAGTCCTAGGCCTATGGCCTAAAAGTTATGTAACTAAAATAACTATTATTTTCAATTATGTGTGATTTCACAGGACAGCTGTGAAAGCAAGCAACAAAAATGCAACAAACAAAACCAAGGCACTGAAAGTACCACCAAGCCATCTTTGATTTACTGCAAAACGCGTCTGAGCCTCTGCTTTTGTGATCTCTCGAGAAAGGTAGGACAATTGTCTATTCATAAATTCCCTAGAAGCAGCCTCCTTTTCTTCACCAGTAGCGTTGGAGGACAATTGGCCCTTTTTAACCAGCTGTTCTATCACTACCTCTTGTACTGCAGGGGTTTGACTTTGCTTATGAGCTAGTTGCAACTGCAACTTCCTCTGATTCAAAGATTGATTCGCTTGATTTGAAAAATTGTAATTTCCAGCAACAGTCATAGGAATGACAACTACCAAAACAAAACAAAAGAAAGAAGCAATTAGACAAATGATCCAATTGAAAAACGTATTATCCTTAATCGAGGAATAATGCTTTCTGTTAAAGGACATAAATAACAGGCCAACAAAAGCCATTGGAGCCTGACTAATCAATCTTTCAAAAAACAATTCCTGAAAACCAGCATCGGCCAAAGGACCACCAGAAAAAACAATAACCATTTGCAAGAAAAACAAAATGACCAAAGTCAGTCCCAACCATTGTGCAAATTTTGAAAACATGTCTCCTAAGGACCTAAATCCAATATCTTGATTAAACAAGGCTAAATGCCAAAAAGCTTTCTTACATTCAAAGGCTTTCAATGCAAATCATTCAGGATCAAAAAGAATTAAGCGAGGCACTTAAAGCGAAAGCAAGGGAAAAAGGTTTTGATCCAGTAGGGATTGCTCGTGTGCCAGGAAGCAAAGGGATAAAACTTCGAAATGCTTCCTTAGAAAAATGGCTGAAAGATGGACATCAAGCAGATATGGAATGGATGAATAACCCTAAAAGAAAAAACATAAGCGAGCTTCTATCAGGTGTGCAAAGTGTTCTTGCTGTAGCACTCAACTATTACGTTGATGTACAACCCAAACCAGGAGCTCTATCTATTGCTAGATATGCCTGGGGAATTGATTATCACAAGGTGATCAAAAAACGTCTTAAATCAATTGAGCATTGGTTAAAAGAACAACGTCCGAATTGCAATTGCAAAATTTATGTTGATACAGGACCTCTTTTAGATAAAGCCTGGGCCGAAGAAGCTGGAATTGGGTGGATTGGGAAAAACAGCAACGTAATCAATAAAAACAATGGTTCCTGGTTCGTCCTTGGTCATCTTCTTTGCACGGAAGCACTAATCCCCGACAAACCTGCAAATGCCAGATGTGGACATTGCGTAGCTTGTATAGAAGCATGCCCTACTAAAGCTATCACTCAACCATTCGTTGTAGATGCAAGGAAATGCATTGCATATCACACAATAGAAAATAGAAATCCAGTACTGCCTAAATCAATTAGCAAGTCAATAGGCAACTGGGTTGCTGGTTGTGATGTTTGTCAAGAAGTTTGTCCTTGGAATAAAAAACCCATTCCCAGTAACAACGATCCTGATGTCATCCCCAAAAGATGGATTCTTGAACTGACAAAGGAAAAAGCAGTGTCTTGGAATGATGAATCATGGAATGAAAACCTTCAAGGTTCTGCCTTAAAACGAATAAAACCGTGGATGTGGCGAAGAAATGCTTCTGCAATAAGAGAGGAAAAGCCTCTAGGGTAGATGAGAATACAGAAAAAAATGAGTTTGAAAAAGCAAGGTTTATTGAAAAAACTGTTTTTAATAGCAGGTTTCGCAGCAATAACAACTTGTTCAATACCTAAAACGGCAAAAGCTTTTGTGCCATACATTTATGAGCCAAATGCAAAGATGCTGAAAAACACCAGTCTTGGAATTGGACAAACAGCAGCCAAGCTTCTTCAATTAGGACAATACAAAGAAGCAAAAAGATTGGCCGCTCTAGCTGTAAGAATAAACTCAAAAGACGATCGGCTTTGGTCTTTACTAGCAGAGGCTCAAATAAGAAACGGTGAAAACAAAGAAGCAAAGAGATCTCTTGCAAATGCAAAACAAATAAATCCAAAAGAAGCCAGAATCTGGTTCAGAGAAGCTGATATTGAATTAAGAGAAAAAAACATCACATATGCCATTCAGCTATTAAAGGAAGGGTTAAAAATACAACCTAAAAATGCAACTGCGTATTTTACGTTGGGTAATGCAAGAATAATGGAATCAAATTATTCATTGGCTTTAAATGCCTTTAAACAAGCTACAAAATTTAAACCAGACTTTTGGCAAGCCTTAAATAATCAAGGGCTTATTCTTTTTGAAATGGGAAGCACAAATCAAGCTATTAGTATCTGGAAACAAGTCTTAAAACTCAGCCAAGACGCAGAACCGATGCTTGCTCTAGCATCTGCATTGAATTTTCTAGAACCAGGAAGCAAAGAAGCATTAGAACTTGCTAACAAATCTCTTGATCAAAATCCCAATTATGTTTCCGAGTGGTATCAGGAAGAACAGCTATGGGGAAAGAGATTAAGAGAGGCCACGACAAAGCTTTTCAAGAATTCTGAACTAGATGAAGCTGTTACTAGAGCTATCGCAAACTCTGAATCAAGAAAAACCAAAAAGTAACCAAAAGACTAGCCAGAAAGAAATAGATATGTAGGCTTAGCGCTTTCAGCCGTCTAATCCATTAGCTGGATGGCCGAGGAACGACTGCAACCAATCTCATTGCATCTAGAGATGCAGCGCTCTTATCTCGAATACGCCATGAGCGTAATCGTAGGCAGAGCGTTACCTGACGCCAGAGACGGGCTAAAGCCTGTCCAGCGAAGGATTCTTTTTGCAATGCACGAACTAGGGCTTAGCCCTGATAGACCTTTTCGAAAATGTGCTCGGGTAGTAGGGGATGTACTAGGCAAATACCACCCACATGGAGACCAAGCGGTTTACGACGCATTAGTAAGGCTGGTACAGACCTTTGCTAGTCGCTATCCAGTACTAGATGGGCATGGAAACTTTGGATCAGTAGATGATGATCCTCCAGCCGCAATGCGATATACCGAAACTCGCTTGACAGGGATATCTCACCAAGCTCTTCTTGATGAAATAGGTAGTGAGACTGTTGATTTCGTTAACAATTTTGATGGGTCACATCAAGAGCCAACGGTTCTGCCAGCTCAATTACCATTTTTGTTACTTAATGGATGCGCAGGAATTGCAGTGGGAATGGCAACCAGCATTCCTCCACATAACTTAAATGAAATAGTAGATGGACTAATAGCACTCATTAAAAAACCAGATCTAAGTGACGAAAAGTTATTAAAACTAATACCAGGTCCAGACTTTCCTACAGGAGGAGAAATTCTTTTAGGAAGTGGTCTAACAGAAACATACTTAAAAGGAAGAGGTAGTATTCCAATGAGAGGTGTTGCTCACATTGAAGAAATACAACCTGGGAAAGGAAAACATAAACGAAACGCCATAGTAATTACAGAGCTGCCTTATCAATTAAACAAATCTGGATGGATAGAAAAATTAGCTGAAATTGTTAATGATGGCAAAATTTCAGGTATAGCTGACATCAGAGACGAAAGCGATCGAGAAGGAATGAGAGTTGTCGTTGAGTTACGAAGAGATGCGAATTCAGAAAAAGTCTTAAAAGAATTGTATAGCCGTACAGCATTACAGAGCAATTTTAGCGCTATATTACTGGCCTTAATCAAAGGAAAACCAGAACAACTATCACTTAGGAAATTATTACAAACATTTTTAGATTATAGAGAATCAACACTTATCAAAAGAACAAAATACAAGCTAAAGAAAACTGTCAGCAGACTAGAAATACTAGAAGGATTAATAAAAGCCTTGAACAACATAAAAAATACAATACAAATGATTGAAGAAGCTAAAGATTCATCTAGTGCAAAGGCAAAGTTAATGGTAATGCTAGAAATAAACGAAAAGCAAGCTGATTCAGTTCTTTCCATGCCGCTAAGAAGACTTACAGGCCTTGAACAAGAAAGCTTAAGAAAAGAATGTAAAAACCTGGAAATTGAAGAGAAAGAGCTCAAATCACTTCTCTCAAATAGAGAAGAACTACTTGAGGAAATGATCAAGGAATTGAAAAACCTCAAAAGACAATTTGGAAACAAAAGAAGAACTAAATTAATAGAGGGAGGAGATGAGTTATTAGCACAAAAAGCAGCTAGTCAAAGACCAAGTGCTGAGCTTCTCAAGCAACAAGCATTTGAAGCCCTACCTAAAGATGGAAAAATATTAATTCAAGAAAACAACCAAGTAAAAATCATCAGTCCACAAGTTTTAGGAAGAATGCATATCAACGAATCCTGTCCTCTGGGAGATGATATTGCTCCAGTTAAATTAATTTTAGAGATCAAAACAGAGCCAAAAATCCTTGCTGTGACAGAAAGTGGAAGAATTGCACTCGTAAAATGGGAATTTGCAGGACAACAACCAGGATTATTAGAAAAATTTCTTCCTGGTGGAATGGAAGGAGACAAGGTGGTAAATCTTTTACTATTACCAAAAGAGGAAAAATGTAGTTTAGGTCTGTTAAGTAATGATGGTAGATTTAAGCGATTACCACTCGAAGATGTGGTTGATCTCTCAGGTAGAGCAACAACAATATTAAAACTAAAAGAGGGTATAAAATTAAAATCAGCTATTTTTTGTCAAGATAATAGTTATGTAATATTAGGGACCGATTATGGGCGACTTTTAAAACTAAAAGTAAACGAAAACAATCTCCCAATTATGGGTAAACTTGCCCAAGGCCCTATGACGATGAAATTATTTCCAAATGAAAAAATAATTAATGCTATCAGCTGGGATAACAAAAAAAGTGATTTTCTTTTGCTTATCACTAAAAAAGGAAACATGCAAATTCAATCAATTGCAGAGATAAGAACTTGCGAACGAGGAGATATAGGGCAAATATGCCTTAAGAAAAAAGAAAGCAAAAAAGATTTTGCTCTAGTTGCTGATTTTTGCTTAACCGAAGGCGTTGTAGGGATAGTTACTAGTCTTGGTAGATACGGACGTATAGATACAGAAGACCTACATCAAAAGATTCATCTTAAAGAAAATGAGCACTTAGAGAGAGTTATACCATTAATAGAAATCAAAGAAAAAAAGAATATTCAAGATAGATAAGTTTTTTCAACCCAATTTAAGTATTCTTTAGTTATATTACCGGTGATATATTCACCATTAAAACAAGACATGTCTAATTGACTAAGTGAGGATCCTTCTATTATCGAACTTTGTAAATCATCAATTGCTTGATAAACCAAATGATCAACTGATAATTCTTTTGCAATTTCATCAATATCACGTTCATGAGCAATTAACTCCTTCCTGCTTGGCATATTAATACCATAAACATGTGGAAATCTCACTGGTGGGGCAGCAGAAGTAAAAGTAACTTTATTAGCTCCAGCAAGCCTTGCCATCTGAACAATCTCTTTAGAAGTTGTTCCCCGAACAACTGAATCATCCACTATTAATACATTTTTTCCTTTAAACTCTGAACCCATTGCGTTTAATTTTTGACGAACTGATTTCTTTCTTTGAGATTGACCTGGCATAATAAATGTACGGCCAACATATCTATTTTTAAAAAAACCCTCCCTATACTCAATACCTAATTGCCTAGCAACTTGCATGGCAGCTGGTCTAGAAGAATCTGGTATCGGCATTACCACATCAATATCACCTAAGGGAATTTGATTAGAAATGGTAGAAGCTAATCTATCTCCCATTCTAAGTCGAGCCTCATAAACTGAAATTCCACTCATTAAGGAATCTGGTCTTGCTAAGTAAACATATTCAAAAGAACAAGGAACTAACCTTGGACTATCAGAACATTGCTTAGAATATAATTCACCTTCTAGAGTTATAAAAACAGCTTCACCAGGTTGAATATCTCTAACAATTTGATAATCTCCATTCTCTAAAACTAATGACTCACTAGCTACTATCCATTCATTCTTACCACAATCATTCAGCCTACTACCTAAAACTAAAGGTCTAATCCCAAAGGGATCCCTAAAAGCCAAAAGACCATGACCTGCAATTAAAGCAATAGAAGCATAAGAGCCTTGTATTCTCTTATGAACAGAAGAAACAGCTTTAAATACTTGATCAGGTTCTAGATCATTTCCACTAATTTGATCTTGTAACTCTGTTGCAAATACATTAAGCAACATTTCTGTGTCACTTGTTGTATTTGTATGACGTCGATCAATACTAAATAAATCTTTTTCTAGTTCTCTAGTATTCGTCAAATTGCCATTGTGAACTAAAATGATGCCATAAGGGGCGTTGACATAAAAAGGTTGTGCCTCTTCTTCTCTACTAGCTGCTCCTTTTGTAGCGTATCGAACATGACCAAGTCCTATATTTCCAAGTAAATTGCGCATATCTCTAGTTCTATAAGCTTCTCGAACTTGGCCTTTAGCTTTATGCAAGTTAAAAACACTTCCTTGCATAGTTGCAATACCAGTTGAATCTTGTCCTCTATGCTGAAGAAGCAACAAACTATCGTAAATTTGTTGATTAACTAAATCTTGAGATGCAATTCCTACTATTCCACACATAGTGACTCACAGTCTCAGGAAATAAAAAGAAGTCGTGTTCAAGATTTTAATATAAAATGGTAAAAAGAACTTTAATTCATTCGTCTGGGAATTGCATTTTCAAAACTTGTGACAAGTTTTTCAATAGGTAGGTCAACCAAGATTTTTCCTTCATTATATATTTGAAGTTGTTTTTCGTCCGTTACAGAACCTAAAAAGGTTAGGAATTCTCCAAAACCATTAGTTCCTAATTTTTCTGAAAATTCTGCTTGCCATTTATCAAGATCTGAACTATCGATACTCACAATAATTCTAGAACCTCCTTCTGCAAATAATAAATTATCTATTCGCTGTTCGGAAAATTTTAAGTCAATAGTTGCACCTTTATTAGAGGAAATACACGACTCTGCTAATGCAATTGCTATTCCACCATCACTAACATCATGAGCTGATTTCAGAATTCCTTGTGATATAGAAAAACGAACAAAGTTTTGAATAGCCTTCTCTAAATCAAAATCTATTGAAGGAGGTCGACCTGCTACTAATCCATGAATAACTTCTAAATAAGTACTTCCTGCCAAAGATATTCTTTTATCTTTAATAAAGTTATTAGAGGTTGGAATACCTAGCATATAGATAAGATCTTTATTTGATTTAAAAGATTGATCACAAATATTAGACAAATCTTCTATTAGACCAACCATTCCTATAACAGGAGTGGGATGGATAGGTTTCTTTTTATTGGAGTCAATTCGCGTCTCATTATACAAAGAAACATTGCCTCCTATTACAGGCGTTGAAAACTCATCACATGCGGTAGCTATACCTTTACAAGACATTGATAGTTGCCAATAACCGGTGGGATCATCAGGAGAGGAGAAATTTAAGTTATCTGTTACAGCTAAAGGTGTTGCACCAACGCAGGTTAAATTTCTAGCAGCTTCTGCCACAGCCGCTATTGAGCCTCTTTCTGGATCCAGAAAAACAAGTCGGTTAGGACAATCTACACAAGCTGCAATACCTCTATTTTGTTGAATATCAGAAGATTTAAAATTTTGATCTCTAATTCTGATAATAGCTGCATCAGAACAACCTGGATAATAAACAGTATTAGATTGAACTTGATAATCATATTGTTGATAAATCCATCTTTTAGAAGCGATATTAGGAAAATCTAAGAGTTTCAACAACACATTATTCCAAGATATAAAAGATTGATTCATATGATTAATCATATGAATTCCAGAAATATCACAATCAGGTAATGTATCCTCAGACCACTTCCATAAATCTAAAACTTCAGAAGGAGGTTCCTTTAATAAATCATGATTTTCTACAGGAGTATCATCAGCTAATGCACTTGCTGGTAAATCTGCAACTATATTCCCATGATGTAATACTCTAACAACATTATCTTTAAGAACTTTTCCAACTACGATAGCATTTAAATCCCATTTTTTAATCTTGTTAATTACATTTTGCTCAGAGCCTGGCTTTACAATAAATAGCATTCTCTCCTGAGATTCTGATAAAAGATATTCATAAGCCGACATATTGGCTTCTCGAGCAGGTACTAAATCAAGATCTAGTTCTATTCCCATTCCACCTTTTGAAGCCATCTCAGAAGAGCTACACGTAAGACCTGCTGCGCCCATATCTTGAGCAGCAACAATATCGCCAGATTTAAAAACTTCTAAACAAGCTTCTATTAAACCTTTTTCCAAAAAAGGATCTCCCACCTGTACTGCAGGTCTATCATCTAAAGAAGAACTGGTTAATTCCGAGCTAGCAAAACTTGCTCCACCCATCCCATCTCGACCAGTAGTACTTCCTACATACAAAACTGGATAATCAACACCAGATGCTCCCGAGCAAACTATGTCATCTGTCTCCATGAGACCAAGAGCCATAGCATTAACAAGAGGGTTCCCTGTGTAACTACTATCAAAGGAAACCTCTCCGCCAATAGTCGGAACACCCACACAGTTTCCGTAATGAGCAATTCCAGCAACGACACCCTCCATTAGAGCAATATTTCTATCCTCTTCTAGAGGGCCGAACCTAAGAGCATTAAGCAAAGCAATAGGTCTAGCACCCATTGTGAAAATGTCTCTTAAAATGCCTCCAACTCCTGTAGCAGCACCCTGAAAAGGTTCTATAGCAGAAGGATGATTATGACTTTCGATCTTAAAAACAAGTTTTTGGTTTGATCCAATATCAACAACACCAGCATTTTCGCCAGGTCCTACAAGAATACGAGGACCTGTTGTGGGAAAGTTTAATAAAAGAGGTTTTGAGTTTCGGTAACAACAATGTTCAGACCACATGACTCCAAACATGCCAAGTTCGACACGATTTGGGGCTCTCTTAAGTCGTTTACAAATTTCTTTATAATCTGATGGCTTTAAACCCTCTTTATTAAGAGCAGTCTGTACATCATAATCGGTTTTAAAAATCGAAGAATCATTGTGCGAAAACATAAGAAAAACAAAGTTTACAGTTAGTCAGATCCATGGGTCTGATTCATTATCTATAACTTTAGATCGTTTTGAACGATATTGAAGTTTTTCAGAACCAGAAGGCCATTTTTCAGGAATGACTTCATTATCACTATTATTCCAATCTTCGAGAAAAGAATCTTGTTCGAGATCTTCTGAAGTGGGGTTGTCAAAACTATCATCAGGTTTTGGAATATCATCAATCCATCCCTCCAATTTATTATTAGCCCTTTCACCGATATCAAGAATTTGCTCTTTCAAAAAAGCTGACTTGTCTATAAACTTCTGACGTAAACTTGAATGGAGTAAAGGAAGATCATC
Source organism: uncultured Synechococcaceae cyanobacterium (assembly GCA_902634405.1). Taxonomy (GTDB): domain Bacteria; phylum Cyanobacteriota; class Cyanobacteriia; order PCC-6307; family Cyanobiaceae; genus CACPJY01. The sequence goes on along the minus strand of CACPJY010000015.1, from coordinate 6,095 downwards.
TAAAGAAGTAAAGTCTGAAAAAACAAACCCAGCTTGATAACCCTTAATTTTTCCTATCATCAAACTCCAACGACTTGTACCAGGGATGCGAGGATCTGTTCTAGAGACTAAATAATTTTCTATTACTCCATCAAATGGGTTAAAAGTAGCATCTACAATTTTACCTAAAAAATTACCATCAACATCTAACAGACTGGAAGAGATTATTGTTGGTAAAGTATCCAATATCGATGGTTTTGCTTCCGAGGGGTTTCCTTTCACGAAAATTTGGTTAGAAGTAATCCCACAGATTTGATTTAATTTCCAAATATGCCGTGAAACATTAATTGCAGAAGGACGGGAAACCCAACCTAGAATTCTATGAACTGGCGGATGCATCCATACTAGAACTCCAGGACCATGATCAATTCCTAAGTCACAAATTACACGATGTCTTAATAGATCACTTAATAATAATTTGCTAGGAATTTTCAAGTTCTGATTTGTACAGGCATAACTAAATATGTTAAACCAATATCAGATTCAGTAGTAGATAAAACAGCAGGTGTAGTTGGTGTATTACACTTCAAAAAAATCTTATCAGAATCAATAGCCTTTAAACCCTCCAAAACGTACTTAACATTAAAAGCTATTTCTAGAGATTCACCAGAATAAACAATGGGAATAGACTCAAATCCTTTCCCTACATCTTGAGCATCAGCTGTAATATCAAGTAATTGAGAAGCAGAAGCACTGATACGTACAATATTATTATGTTGATCAGCTAAAACTCCTACTCGTTCTAATGAGGAAATAAATGATTTTCTATCTATTTCAATAATTTTAGAGAATTCTAATGGTATTAATTCTTTATAGTTTGGATAAACACCTTCAAGAGTTCTTGAAGTTAATATTTGATCCTCTGACAAAAAAACAACTTGTCCTTGATCATAAAATAAAGTAACTGATTTATCCTTGTCCCAAGAACTAATTAGTCTTTCTATTTCTCGAAGTGATCTAGAAGGTAATGTGACAGAAAAATCAAGATCTTCTGTCTCTTTATTAGCATCTTTAATATTTAAAACAGCTAATCTATGACCATCTGTGGCAGCTGTTTCCATCGATTCAGAATTGAAACTAAGATGAACACCTGTTAACAATTGCTTAGCTTCATCATTGCTACATGCAAACAATGTACTTTTTAAAGATTTGACCAAATAACCAATATTAATTTTTAAAGAATTACCGCTCTGCACTAAAGGAAGATCTGGAAAATCATCTGAAGGCATACCTCTCATTTGAAAACTACTAGATAAACTAGTTAGATCTATCGTCTGATCCTCTTCATTAACACTTAAAGTAATTGGAGATTCAGTAGAAAGCTTAGAAACTATTTCAAAAAATATCCTCGCAGGTATGGTAATGGCACCACTGTTTTCTATAGATGCTTTAAAACTGGTTTGAATTCCGAGGTTCAAATCAAAGCCTGTAAGGCTTAATCGATTTGTACTTTGATCAGCTGTTAAAAGAACGTTTCCTAAAACTGGGTGTGTTGGACGTGCTGGCACTGCTCTGCTCACCAGTTGGAGTGCAGAGTTCAATTCAGTCTGTGAGCAAACAAATTTCATGTTTCAAAGATAACCAGCAAATTCATTTTGAAAATCCCAAAGGAACAAAAAGATAGAAAAATAAATTCTCTTACTTCTATTAATTCTATATGTTTTAAAAGAATTGAAATTTAGTAGTAGTAGGGCTTGTGGAAAAGTGGAAAAAACCTTTTTTCCCTTTTATAGCATTAGATTTTGTAAAAATTCAATGTGGAATTAATTGCTTGGTTTCTTCAAAAACCCTTCAGTATTTCCTCAAAAGCTATTTTGGGTCATTCCTCAAACCTTATAAATCCTTTTTTCCACAGATTTTTAATGGGTATTTTGTTTGTTTTCCCCAACCAGAATTTTAATTGTCTATCAAATCTGTTTGATTTTCATTACTTTTGTTAATTCTCTTAAGTCTGGTTCTAAGCCTTTATGAAAGGTTGCTTTGTGGTTATTAATTGCACAATCAGGATCTTTTAACCCGTTTCCAGTTAATACACATACAATTTTTGTGTTTTCTGGAACCTTTTTTGAATTTTTTAAAAGACCTGCTACTGATGCTGCACTAGCAGGTTCACAAAAAATACCTTCTTCAGATCCTAATAATTGATAAGCATTAATTATTTCAGAATCAGTAACAGCTTCGAATTGACCATTACTTTCTTGTTTCACTTTTATTGCCTTTTCTCTATTAACTGGGTTACCAATTCTAATAGCTGTAGCTATTGTTTCAGGTTTTTCAATTGTTTTTTTGTAGACAAGCGGAGCAGATCCTTTTGCTTGAAACCCCATCATCTTTGGTAGATTTTTAGATATTCCAGCTTTGTAATACTCTTTAAAGCCCATCCAATAAGCCGTTATGTTTCCAGCATTTCCCATAGGGATACATAACCAATCAGGTGCTTCTCCTAAGGCATCAATGATTTCGAACGCTGCAGTTTTTTGCCCTTCTAATCTATATGGATTTACTGAATTCACTAGTGTTAAAGGATAATCATTTGCCATTTTTTGTACTATTTCTAGTGCTATATCAAAATTACCTTTTATAGATAAAACTTCTGCTCCATAAACTAATGCCTGAGCTAATTTACCTTGCGCGACATAACCTTCTGGAATTAATACAAAACACCTCATTCCACCTTTTTTAGCGTAAGCAGCAGCAGCAGCAGATGTATTGCCCGTGCTTGCACAAATCACAGCCTCGCAACCCTTCTCTTTGGCTTTGCTTATAGCCATTGTCATTCCTCGATCTTTAAATGAACCTGTTGGGTTTAGTCCATCATATTTTGCAAAAACTTTGACACCTCTCCCGATTTGATTAGAAATGTTTTTTAATTCTATTAATGGAGTATTTCCTTCTTTCAAAGTTATTATTGGTGTTTTTTTAGATACTGGTAGTTTTGACCTGTATGCCTCTATTAATCCAGGCCACTCTTTATTCGGTGAGTTATTGAAAAACGTTGCTCTCAGTTTTTTAATTAGCGGCATCTGATTAATTCTTAACTGTATTATTCTATAGATCTTCAAGCGGAGAATCAGAAAAGAATTCCATTAGATCCTTAATTGATTCAACTTTATTCACAACTTTCAATAAAGCAGGTACGTTTATTGCCATGGTTTTATTTGGATATGATTTAATGAATAGTAATGTGTTTATTCTCCCATTTCCTTCTGCTAAACCTTTGATTACACCACTTCGGATTGCAGATACACCAATTGATGTTTTAGTTACTTTTACTGGGTGTATTATTTTTGCCACTCTACCGAGAATTACTTCACCTATTTTGCTTTTCATTAATTTAGTACTTAAGACTAGTGGCAGTTCTACATCTTGCTTTAGTAATTCTCTAACTTCATTTGGATTTTGGTTTGACATTTTTATTACTTCTGCTAAGAAACCTGTTGCCTCACCAGTTTTTGCAAGATGCTCTATGTTTGATACCTCTATTGATCTTATAAATCCGCCGCTTATTAGTGAAATCTTTTCAGCTGCTTTTATTCCAGCCGTTGATTCAATAATAAATAATTGAAAAAAAGTAAGAATGATTAGTTTGTAGTGTTTAAAAAGAAACGAGATTGTCATCTTCATTATTTTAAACGCTTACACCAGCAGCAACCTTAACAAACCTAACAATACTACGCTCTGCGACACCTTTGGCAACTTTTTTACTCATTTCTATCATTAATGGCTCTTTTATTAATTTCACTATTTTATTCAAAATCAGTTCTTGTTTAGAACTAGGCATTTTTTGGACAGTGGTAAATAAGCTTTTTATAGGCTCTAAATTAAAAACGTCTTGTTCTTTTGTTTCCTTCTTTATTTTTAAAGGTGTTGGTGTTATAGGTAAGGAATAACTTATTTCTTTTAATATTTTCCAACTATATTCATCAATATTATCTACTATTATGTTCACTAGTTGTTCTCTAAAAATTCCACCATTGCTAGAAAATATGAATTCCATCATTTGATCTGCTAAGTTATCTATATTTAATTCTTTTTGATTGGTGGCACTTGAGAGCAGATCATTGAATCTTTGCCATTTAAAGTTTTCTCCATCAAATAGCATTTCTTTTAAGCTTTTTCTCAGCTCAGGGTCTTCATCTTCCATTAATCTTCTTGCAAAATAAGGGTATGCGGCCCCGAGTATTTTAAAATTTGGGTCTACACTTAATGCAATTCCTTCCAAGGTTATCAATGATCTTATAATTAATGCATAATAAGCTGGTACTTTAAAAGGAAATTTATACATTACCCCAGACATATCGTCTGTAACACTTTTAAAATCCATATTATTGACCCCCGTTTTTAATGCTTCACTAAAAACTGATTCAAAAGCTGGAACAATTGGCTCTAAATCAATTTCTTTTGACAGGAAACCTAACTTCACAAAATCCTTGGATAATTCATTAAACCTTTTATTTACTAGATGAACAACTGCTTGAATCAAACCCGTTCTTGATTCTCTTGTGACTTCACTCATCATTCCAAAGTCAAGATAACACAGTCTCCCATCTTCTAAAGCTAGTAAATTTCCTGGATGTGGATCAGCATGAAAGAAACCATGCTCTAATAACTGTTCTAGACTACAATTAACTCCGATGTCAACCATTTCAGCAGGCTCTATTCCTAATTTTTTAACTGCATCTAAATTGGTTAACTTTACCCCATCAATCCATTCCATTGTTAATACTCTTCTACTACTTGCGTGTTTATAAATTTTTGGAACGGCTATTTTTTTATTGTGTTCATGATTCTTTTTAAACCTTTCTCCATTTTTGGCTTCGTTTAAGTAATCCATTTCTTCAAATACTCTTTTTCCTAGCTCATCTATAAGTGCTACTAAATCACTTCTTATTAGGCCAATATATTTGTTTAGCCAAGACGCTATTTTCCTAACAATGTAAAGGTCTAGAGTTATTTGCTCTCTCAACCCAGGTCTCTGGACTTTAACTGCTACTTTATCGCCATTTTTTAATATCCCTTTGTGGACTTGTCCTAGTGAAGCAGCAGATATTGGATCTGCTTCTAAATCTTCAAAAATTTCTATTATTGGACTTTCTAGATCTTCCTCTATACAGGCCATTGCAAGATCACTATTAAAGCCTGGTAGTTGATCTTGTAATTGTGACAACTCTTCTAACAAGATTCTTGGTACAATGTCCGGTCTAGTTGATAACGCCTGACCTCCTTTTATGAAAGCTGGACCTAATTTTACAAGTAAATCTGTAAACTCCTTTGCTCTTTGTCGAGCTTTCGTTTCGTTTTTCAGTCTTCCTATTAATTTGTCAAACAGGACTTTAAATAAGTACACTCCTATTGGCATTAAAGTTTGCCAAAGCCTTTTTATTAGCCGGCTAGGATTACCTTGATATATTTTCTCTATAGCAAGCGGATCATATTGGTTCAACCCTGACGCTTCAATAAAATCAGTTAGATCATCCTTCATTGTGTTTTTGGAGTTCGACCCCTATTAATTTCTGCGAGGTAACGCTACTGTTAACAGGAATACTAATACCCCTTTGCTCAACAGTCTTCGTCTTTTCAATATTGGCCTCACCGAAAGCCTCGAACTCTTTTTCGAAAGAGGTTTTACAGTGTTTACAGGAGAAACCGGTGCAGGCAAATCATTGTTAATAGATGCGATTGACGCTTTATTTAGTGGCTCGACCTCTCAACCTAATTCTCGAATAGTCCGATCTACAGCAACTGAAGCCCATATAGAAGCCTCTTTTTCTGTTAATAATGCAATTCTTTCTTGGATAAATGAGCACGATTTAGAGCTTGATGATGATGATTTGATTGTTACGAGAGAGTGGAGAAAAAGACAAGATCGTTTTGTAAGTCGTTCAAGAGTTAATGGCCTGATAATTAATAGAGATCAATTGTCTTCTTTAAGGCCACTGCTAATTGATCTTACTTCTCAAGATCAGAGTGCAATACTTGGCTCGCTTTCACAACAGCTTTCTTGGCTTGATAGATTTGCTGGGCCTGAGCTTAAACCATTTGCCCTTAATGCAAAA
>CACPJY010000014.1 GCA_902634405.1 uncultured Synechococcaceae cyanobacterium | reverse complement strand
GTACTTATTGATGTCGAATTAAATAGAAAAATAACTGAAACTGCTCGTAATGCAGTTCAATCGCTAATTAAATCTCTAACTGGAAATGATGGAAGGGTAGACATATCTAAGAAATCTTTCTTAGGAATAAAAGAGCTTCTTATAAAACTTGGCGTCAAGTTCCCAAAACCCTGGACAAACGCTTGTAGAAAAGATGGTTTTGGCAAAATAGACCCTATTCAACTTGACAATCTTTTTGTATACCTGCAGTTCTGCCTGCAACAAATTTGTGCAGACAAGGAAATGGAAAGTCTCCTTAATGCCCTTGATGGAGACTACGTTCTACCTGGGCCTGGAGGCGATCCAATCAGAAACCCGGGTGTTCTTCCCAGTGGAAAGAACATACATGCCCTAGACCCTCAATCAATTCCTACTACAGCTGCTGTAGCTGCCGCCAAAGGAGTCGTTGACAAACTTCTTGAGCGTCAACGTGAAGAACAAGGTGATTGGCCTGAAACAATAGCTTGTGTTCTTTGGGGAACTGACAACATAAAGACATATGGAGAATCCCTAGCCCAAATACTCTGGTTCATAGGTGTTAGACCTAAGCCAGACTCTGTTGGCAGGATAAACAAGCTGGAGTTAATTCCACTAGAAGAGTTAGGAAGACCAAGAGTTGACGTTGTGGTTAATTGCTCTGGAGTATTTAGAGACCTGTTTATAAACCAAATGGCGTTGATTGATCAAGGAGTAAAAATGGCAGCAGAAGCTGAAGAACCAATAGAGCAGAATTTCGTCAGGAAACACGCTCTAAAGCAAGCCGAGTCTGAAGGAACAAGTATTAGAGATGCCGCTTGCCGTGTGTTTTCTAATTCAAGTGGAAGTTACAGCTCAAATGTCAACCTTGCAGTTGAAAATTCAACTTGGGAAGAAGAAGGTGAGTTACAAGAAATGTATTTATCTAGAAAGACATTTGCATTTAATGCTGATAATCCAGGTGAAATGAATCAAAAAAGAGAAGTATTTGAATCTGTCATGAAAACAGCTGATGTCACTTTCCAAAACCTTGATTCAGCTGAAATATCACTAACAGACGTTAGTCACTATTTTGATTCAGACCCTACTAATCTAATCAAAAATCTAAGAGATGATGGCAAATCACCAACAAGCTATATAGCTGATACAACAACAGCTAATGCGCAAGTCAGATCTCTCAGTGAAACAATTAGATTGGATTCGCGAACAAAACTATTAAATCCAAAATGGTATGAAGGCATGATTGACTCTGGCTATGAAGGTGTTCGTGAAGTAGCTAAGAGAATGAACTTCACACTTGGATGGAGTGCAACAAGTGGACAAGTAGATAATTTTGTTTATGAAGAGTCGAATGAAACTTTTATAAATGACCCTGAAATGAGGAAGAAACTTATGGATCTCAATCCTCATAGTTTTAGGAGAATAGTAGGAACACTTCTTGAAGTTAATGGTAGAGGTTATTGGGAAACATCTGAAGAGAACATCCAGCAACTTCAAGAACTTTATCAAGAAGTTGAAGATCGAATTGAAGGTGTATCTCCTGCGGTAAAAGAATCATCATCAAATTAGATTAGGCCACTATTTAGTAATTACTATTCACCAAAGGACCTCTGCCATTTTTAAAGTTTCAATAGTTGGTCTAACTTCGTGAACTCTAACCATTGCAGCTTTAGCTTGTGAGCATCTACAAATCACAGCTGCAGTCCCCCAACTTCTCTCAGTAGCAATAGGTTTATTCAAAGTTTCACCAATAAATCTCTTCCTAGAAGGTCCAATTAATACCGGAAAACCCTCTTTAATAATTTGTTCAATACCTTTTAAAAGTAACAAATTCTGTTCAGTAGTTTTAGCAAAGCCAATACCTGGGTCCCAAATCAAATTCGCAGGCTTAATGCCAACAGACAATGCTATTTCTGTTGTATTTAATAACTCTTCTCGTACTTCATTAACCACATCATCATAAGAAGCTAAAGAATTCATACTTTTACTATTCCCTCGACTATGAGTTAAAACATATGGGCATTTAGCATCTGCAACAACTTTAAGAATATCTGGATCATGCCTGGCACCACTTACATCATTAATCCAATTCGCTCCTGCTTCAATTGCCATAGAAGCAACTTTAGATAAAAAGGTATCTACTGAAATTAGAACACTTTTATGATGTGCTCTAATTTCTCTAAGCACAGGGAGAAGTCTTCTTGATTCCTCCTCAACTCCAACTTCAAAAGCTCCTGGCCTAGTACTTTGTGCACCTAAATCAATAACATCGACTCCTTCATTGATTTGCTTTGTTGCCATCAAAAGAGCCTGTTGAAACTCCATATATCTACCTCCATCACTAAAAGAATCGGGAGTTAAGTTAATAACTCCCATAACTGAGGTTCTATTAGTCCAACCTTCAGGCCAAAGATTATTCTGATTCAAAATTGGCAATTCTTGCAAAACCTTTTGGATCCAATGAAGCCCCTCCTACAAGAACACCATCTATATCACTCATTGCCATAAGCTCATCAATATTCCCAGGCTTAACAGATCCACCATATTGAATAATTAAATCAGGATATCCAACCCACCCCCTAATTAATCTGCAAATCCTATTAGCCTCTTCAGCCTCACAAGTTTTCCCTGTCCCGATTGCCCAAATCGGCTCATAAGCAACTATTAAATTTTCAGGATTGGTATCTTCTAAACCCTGCTCAACCTGTCTACGAATAACCCGCTCTGCCTCCCCTCTTTCCCTCTGCTCGTTACTTTCACCTACGCAAACAATGGGGATAAGGCCATTACTTTGCGCAGATATAGCTCGAAGATTGATTTGTTCATCACTTTCACTGAAATATTTTCTTGGTTCACTGTGGCCAACAATGGCGTAACGAACATCATGTTCTAAAAGCATCTGGGGAGAGACCTCTGCAGTAAAAGCTCCTTTCTTCTCCCAATGAACATTCTGGCTAGACAAATCTATAGGGGTATCTTTCAAAATAGTTGAAAGAGTAGAAATAGCTGTAAATGGAGGAGCTATCACCAAATGCCTATCACTTCTTTGAGAATCAACCATAGGAAGGAATACAGAGATGTATTCCCTAGCTTCGGCACAGGTCATGTGCATTTTCCAATTGCCTGCAATTACAGCTTTCCTCAAAGTCAAATCCTCCCTTCTGCAGTAAATGACAACTTAAAGCCCTTTGGGGTCAATCTCATAAACATGTGCAAGTTCAGTGCCAAAAACTACTTGATCTCCTGGTTTCAATTTTAATCCTCGACGCTTTTCGATGGATCCATTAACAGTCACTAGTCCTGACTGAATCAAATGCTTAGCTTCGCCACCAGTAGCAACCCAACCTTGAAATTTCAAAAACTGATCGAGCTTCATAATGAGTCAGAGAGGAGTCCTTATATTCATATTGATAATGTGATCCGATGATATCTGAATCAGAAGCCACTTTCCAAAGGCTACTTCCTCTTTTAAAGCCTCATCTCCAGCGATTGATCTGGGGTGGAGTCTGCATGATCTTATATGTAGGTTGTTGGCCACTACTTGCTTGGTTGGCTGGGGAACTGATTCCTGCCATTGGCGAAGGAGAGCTAAAACAAGTCCTAAAAGTAATAAGCCAATCCTTAGGAGTGTTTCTATTCCAGAAACTTGCTCAATTTGGCCAAGACACACTCTTAGCTGGCCCCGCACTAAGCGTCAGTCAAGAACTAAGGAAAGAGCTCTTCAGAAAACTACAAAGAATTGAACTTAGTTCCCTTGAAAAACTTTCCTCTGGAGATATTGCTTACAGACTTACTGAAGATGCTGACCGTGTAGGAGAGGTTATTTACAAAACAATCCAAGACACAACACCTTGCATACTTCAGTTGATTGCTGTTTTTAGTTACATGTTGTGGTTGGATTGGAAACTTTCTTTAGCAACAATCCTGCTTGCGCCAATTGTGGCATTAATGGTCAGTCAATTTGGATCAAAAGTTATGCATGCAGCAGAAAAAAGTCAAAAGAAGGTAAGCGATCTTGCAGGACTTTTAAGCGAAGCTATACAAGGTTTACCTGTTGTTCGAGCTTTTGCCGCAGAGGAATGGCTGCAGCAAAGATTTGACTTAGAAGTTGATCTACATAGGAGATACAGATACAAAACACTCCTTTTACTAGCCTTACAACATCCAGTAATTGGGTTTATAGAAGCCGCAGGAATACTTACTGTCTTAGCAGTTGGGGCGATAAGAATAGAAAGTGGGGGCTTAGATAGCCAAGGTTTTAGTAGCTATATTGCGGCACTTTTGATGCTCATTGATCCAATAAGCCATCTGACTACAAATTTCAATGAATTTCAACAGGGTCAGGCTTCTATGAAACGGTTGAGAGAAATTGAACATCAACCAAGAGAACCTAAAGATTCTCAAATTGCTAAAACACTGGGGATCGCAAAAGGTGAGCTAGAACTTAAACAAATAACTTTTTCTTATTCAAATGGAGAAGCAACACTGAAAAATCTTTCATTAAAAATAAAACCAGGTGAGACAATAGCCCTAGTAGGACCATCAGGCGCTGGTAAAAGTACACTATTCTCACTTTTGCTTAGATTTAATAAAGCACAGAAAGGAGGGATATTTCTAGATGGAAAAGATATAAATGATCTAAAAGCCAAAGAATTAAGAGGGCAGATTGCCCTAGTCCCACAACAGACAAATGTACTTTCAGGAACAATTTCAGATGCGATACGGTTTGGTAGAGATGTAACAAATCAAGAAATAATCCATGCAGCAAAACTTGCGAATGCTCATGAATTCATAATGAATTCACCTGATGGATACACCACAAAACTTGAAGAAAGAGGAACTAATCTATCAGGAGGACAATTACAACGAATAGCTATTGCTAGAGCAGTTCTAGGGAATCCAGCTGTACTGCTTTTAGACGAAGCAACGAGCGCCTTGGATGCAGAAGCGGAGGCTGCGGTACAGCTTGGCCTAAAAAGAGCAATGACTGGTAGAACGGTAGTTGTAATAGCTCATAGACTTGCGACAGTCCAAGAGGCTGATCAAATAATTCTCCTAGAGAATGGGAGGATCTGCGACAAAGGTACCCATGACGAATTAATGAGTAAGCCTGGGCGCTATCGAGAGCTTTGTCAAAGACAGACAATTAGAGACTTACAGTAAGAAGTAAGTTCCTAAGGATCTTTTTTTTCACTAAGCTGAAAAAACTCCTAGTAATGTCACTAGAAAAATTCCTCTCTCTACGAGAAAATTCCTAACAATTTAACAATGACAGAATCAACTGAAAAGAACCTTGACCCCATCCTTACTTTTGAGGGCAAGAGGTATGACCTTAAATCACTCCCTGATGATCTAAAAGAACTTGTCAGGGGAATGCAGGTAGCAGATGCCCAGCTACGTATGCATGAAGACACTTTGAAAGTGCTAGCAGTTGGTCGTCAAACATTAGCCAGGCAATTAAATGAAAAGTTAAAAACAATAACCCCCCTTCCTTAAATTATAAAAATATATTTTAAGAGTTAAAGGAATATTTTCTTGTCAATCTAAATACTGTTCCCGAGAGCAATAAAAGAGCTATTAAATTAGGTATTGCCATTAATCCATTCAATGTGTCTGCTACTGCCCAAACAATCCCACGATTACCTGCTACAGAACCTACAACTACAACTGCAACCCAAATAAGTCGAAATGGCAAAATCGCCTTAACTCCAAATAGGTATTCAGTACAACGTTCTCCATAAAAACTCCATCCTAGAACGGTGGTGAAGGCAAATACAATTAATCCGATAGTAACTACCCATCCTGTGCCTGGAAGACCAGAGTTGAAAGCAGCTATAGAAAGATCAGATCCAGATTGACCAGTTTGATATGCACCAGTAATAATTATCACTAAGGCTGTCATTGTGCAGATAATAAGTGTGTCTATAAACGTTCCAAGCATGGCAACTGATCCTTGCCTAACGGGATCATTTGTCTTAGCTGATGCATGGGCTATTGGTGCACTTCCCAAGCCAGCTTCATTAGAAAATATTCCTCTCTTAAATCCCATTAAAATGACCTGAGTAACTGTACCTCCTAAAGCAGCTTTTCCGGTAAATGCATTAGAAAAGATTGTAGTGAATGCCTCAGGGACTTGAGAAGCATTAACTAAAATTATTGCTAAACAAGCCGCTATATAAAACAGCGCCATAACAGGCACAATTGCAGAAGCAGCGACAGCTATACGTTTAATACCACCAACTATTACTACAAAGACCAAACAAGCAAGAACAATTCCAGTTACAAGTCTTGGAACTCCTATTGCATAAAGAGCACTAGAAACCTCAAAGCACTGAACCCCATTCCCTATACCAAAACCAGCAAGCATCCCAAATAAAGCGAAGCTACCACCTAACCAAGCCCATCGAGGACCCAAACCATTCTTGATGTAGTACATGGGCCCTCCAACATGATTTCCTAATGAATCAACCTCCCTGAAATGAACGGCTAAAACCGTCTCAGAATATTTTGTAGCTATCCCAAAAATTGAAATCAACCACATCCAAAAAACAGCCCCTGGTCCGCCTATTGCTATAGCGCCTGCTACTCCTGCAATGTTCCCGGTGCCAATAGTTGCAGAGAGAGAAGTCATTAATGCCTGGAAAGGTGTTATATCTCCATCTTCAAGAGATGAAGAAGTACCTTTTGACAACATCCTCAACCCATACGGGAGCTTAATCAAAGGCATAAAGCCAAGGCCAAACATAAGGACAAGACTTGTAAATGCGATCAAAATGACCGTTGGCCAACCCCACGCAAAACTATTCAGAGGAGAATTTATTTGATCTATAGCCTTCTCTAACCCTGTAGTGACTGCTGCAAAAGTCAGAGGGCAAGCTTCAAAAAGATAGGAACGGGACACAAATTAAGAGGATAAGTCTTGAGAGATAGTGTCATAATTTAGTTGTATATGCAATCAATTAATTAATTAACAACTATTCATAACATAGTCATGTCAAAAAACTTGAATATTTGAGATTTACTGGAGTTACTTTTAAAACCATCTGTTTTTATGACACGCTGATTCAAGACCCATGGTCCGTCAACATCTAATTTAACAAAACTGTCATTAAAATAATTTTTACCTGTTTTAGGCTCTTCTGAAATTGGATCTAAGTATTGACTAGTGTATTCCTTACTCAAATATCCCAAACCTGTATCAATTGTAGATTGAGTAAAAATCTGAACTAATGTTCCATGAATATGCCTTTTTACCATTGTTACCTGACCATTCTTAATTTTGTAGCGATCACCTATATTCTTCCCCCCAACAATTACTTCTAGACCAATCGAATCATTACTTCCAGTAATGAAAGTATTTTGACCATGAACTTGTTCAAAAGATCTTCTTACACGATGAATACAAACTTCCCATAATTGAGAAGCAATTGAATTCTTTACATCTTCATCAATCACCCCCTCTACAGACGCCTTAAGATCTTCTCCTACCAGAAAAGTGCCTTCTTCAGATTTTCCATCTAAATCTCTAAGACAACTTCCTTTGTATCCTTTAAAGCCTGGATCCCAAGTATATCGATTTTCATAAACAGCCTTGAAAACATCCCTGCAATCCTCCCCATCATGAGAAAACAATGAAGATTCCATTGACACCTCTTTTTAATTGAACAAAGGCTATAGGAGCCTAAGAATGAATGTCTTGCAAAGCTGATACAGAAAGTTTTTGAGATTGCAATGCACTTATAGCCTCAACTGCTGCCCTAGCGCCTGCGAGTGTAGTCAAAGTTGGGACAGAGTAATCAAGCGCTGCCCTGCGTAAATACTTGTCATCATGAGCAGCCTGACGACCTATAGGAGTATTTATCACAAGTTGTATCTGACCAGAGCGAATCATGTCTTCAACATTTGGTCTGCCTTCATGAACCTTTAAGACTGTCTGAACTTTCACTCCAGCATCAGAAAGGACTTTTGCTGTACCTGAAGTTGCAATCAACTTAAGACCAAGTTCAAGAAGCCGCTGAGCAATAGGTATTAAAGAATTCTTATCTCGATCATGAGTTGAAAGAAATACAGTACCTGATATAGGAAGAGCTTCACCTGCTGCGATTTCTGCTTTGGCATAAGCCATTCCAAAATCACTCGCTGAACCCATCACCTCACCTGTTGATCTCATCTCGGGTCCCAAAACACTATCTGCACCAGGAAATCTTCTAAAAGGAAGCACGGCCTCCTTAATAGACTGCAGAGGAGGACTAGGCTCACTAAGTAATCCAATTTGACTTAAAGTTTCTCCAATCATTAAGCGGGTAGCTATTCGAGCAATTGGTAGACCTGTTGCCTTAGCAACAAAAGGTACAGTTCTAGAGGCTCTAGGATTTGCTTCTATAATAAAGACTTTTTCATCTCCATATTCATCTTTTTGAACTGCAAATTGAAGATTTATTAGGCCCTTAACTTTTAATGACAAAGCCAAAAGTTTTGTCCAATTACGAATTATCTCAAGGGAATTCTCACCTAAGGATATCGCTGGAAGACAGCAAGCTGAGTCACCAGAATGAATTCCTGCAGGCTCAATATGCTCCATTAGGCCAGAAACAACTACTACACCATCTGAATCACATAATGCATCGACATCTACCTCAATTGCATTTTCAAGATATTGATCTATTAAAACAGGGTGATCTGGCTCAACCTTAACAGCTTCTCTCATATAACGATTAAGTTCCGATTCATCAAAAACAACCTCCATAGCCCTACCACCCAAAACATAAGAAGGTCTAACAACTACTGGATAACCTATTTTTTGGGCAACTGATCTAGCATCATCTTGATTACGTGCTAAACCATTTTTAGGCTGAACAATGTCAAGCTCATGGAGAATTTTTTGAAACTGTTCTCTATCCTCGGCCTGGTCTATTGAGTTAGGTGACGTTCCTAATATTTTTGTAGGCAGTTCTTTCCTGGTATTCTCATTCAACCAATGCATTAAAGGTATAGACAATTTCAATGGGGTTTGCCCTCCAAATTGAACAATAACACCATCAGGTTTCTCAACTTCTATAACATTAAGAACATCCTCAAGTGTCAATGGTTCAAAATAAAGGCGATCACTTGTGTCGTAATCAGTGGATACAGTTTCCGGATTACTATTAACCATAATGGTAGCAAAACCCTTGTCTTGAGAAGAAAAAGATGCATGACAACAACAATAATCAAACTCAATACCTTGACCAATACGGTTAGGCCCACCACCGAGAATCATCACCTTCTTTCTTTCCTCTAAGAAGACTTCACATTGAGCATCAAAAGTAATTATTTCTCCATCATCATTAATCTTATTTACCTTACGTTCATAAGTAGAATAATAATAAGGAGTAAATGATTCAAATTCAGCTGCACATGTATCAACTGTTTTGAAAACTGGTTTTATGCCTAATGAATCGCGGTAGCTCCTTACTTCAAACTCACTAGAACCTGTTACAAAGGCTATTTGCCTATCAGAAAAGCCTAGTTGTTTAATATATAAAAGAATATCTTCTGTTATTTCATAAATCTTCTTACCTTGAAGTAAATTATTTTCAACATCAATCAAATTGCGGAGCTTAGCTAAAAACCATATATCAATATTGCTTAGAAAAGAAATCTCTTCAATAGTTTTGCCTAAAAGCATTGCTATCCTAATAATCATTATTCTGTCTGGTGAAGGTGTTCGCAAAAGTCGCTCAACTTCCTTTTCCTCCATCCCTGATTCCTCTCCATTACACCCCCAGCCAGCTAAACCTATTTCAAGAGACCTAAGGGCTTTTTGAAAAGATTCCTCAAAACATCTCCCTATAGCCATAGCCTCGCCTACCGACTTCATAGCTGTTGTTAAAACAGCAGGGCTTTCACTAAACTTTTCAAAGGCAAATCGAGGGATTTTTGTAACTACATAGTCAATGGTTGGTTCAAAGCAAGAAGGTGTTTTGCCTGTAATATCATTAATAATTTCATCAAGTCTATAGCCAACTGCTAAGCGAGCGGCAATTTTTGCAATTGGAAATCCTGTAGCTTTACTTGCAAGAGCAGAAGATCGGCTGACACGTGGATTCATCTCTATAACAATTACTTCTCCATCTTTTGGGTTAACCGCAAACTGAATATTGCTACCACCAGTAGCAACTCCAATCTCTCTAATAATTGATATCGACTGATCTCTAAGCCTTTGATATTCTCGATCAGTAAGTGTCTGTGCAGGAGCAACTGTTATTGAGTCGCCTGTATGAACACCCATAGGATCCAAATTCTCTATACTGCAAACAATCACAACATTGTCAGCCATATCTCGCATCACCTCTAATTCAAACTCCTTCCAACCAATCAAAGACTTCTCGATCAGTATTTGAGATACAGGGCTTGCATCCAATCCACTTTTACAAATCGCTAAGAACTCTTCAGGGTTGTAGGCAATCCCACCACCACTACCTCCAAGAGTAAAAGCAGGTCTAATAATTCTTGGGAAAGAAACAATTTCTTGACCAACCGCTTCTGCCTCTTCTAGCGAGGATGCAATACCAGAAGGGCAGACATTCACTCCAATATTTTCCATTGCCTTCTTAAATAGCTGGCGGTCCTCAGCTTTATGAATTGCTTTTAAGTCAGCACCAATAAGTTCAACCCCGAAACGATCAAGAATGCCATTTTCTGCTAAAGAAACTGCAATATTTAAAGCCGTTTGCCCTCCCATTGTTGGCAAAAGCGCATCAGGCCTCTCAAGTTCAATTACTCGAGAAACAACTTCTGGAGTAAGCGGCTCAATATATGTCCTATCTGCCATCTCAGGATCGGTCATTATCGAGGCGGGGTTGGAATTAACCAGAATCACCTCAAAGCCTTCTGCTCGAAGGGCTTTGCAAGCCTGAGTGCCTGAATAATCGAATTCACAGGCTTGTCCGATCACTATCGGACCGGACCCAAGCAAAAGGATGCGTCGCAGATCTTTCCGCCTGGGCATGTAGTTCTAAGACCTAATTAAAAACTAAACTTACCTAGCTTCCCATGCAACCCAATAAAAGCTGAAATTAGATTCACAACTAAGGATCTTGTAGCAGCTAACTTTAGAATAAGGAAACGTAAAAACTATGAGCGAACTGCAGCGCCTGAAAGGGATACTCCCACCAGAGAATCAAAGCTGGGTATTCGTGGAGGCTGCAGTGGCAGTGGATCCTCCATTAATAACTCTCGAAGAAATCGGTCGTGACGAAGTGGAAATCCAGATCGATTTAGAACACTGGGATCAAATGGCAGTTGATCATCGCAACCTCCTTTTTTGGCATGAGGTGGGTCGAATTCAGAATGACACTATTCCTCGTGATGGTTGGGAAATGGCAGCATTAGCAATTGGCCTTGGAGGCGCAATTGGTGAGCTATGGGTGCAAGATGGTCTTTTACTTTTAATGGCTTTAGGTCTTTCTGGTTTTGCCGGATATCGCTTATACCTAAAGAACAATTCAGAAAAACGGCTTCAAGATGCCATTTCTGCTGATGAACGGGCAATTGACCTAGCCTGTCGCTTCGGTTACAGCGTTCCAAACGCTTACAAAAGCTTAGGAGGAGCTTTAAAAGAACTAGTAGAAAAAACTCGCAAAAAAAAGAAACGTGGATTTTATGAAGATCGACTGGAGGCCCTAAGAAAAAGCGCCAGCAAAGCAAGAGCTGAGATGGCTGAGCAAGAAGGTTCCACCCAGTCCGTAACGAGTGAAAACGTATATGGATAGTCAACGCCTTGCCGAACTAGCCGCAGAAGCCTGTGACGATCGAAAGGCTAGAGATATTCAGTTAATAAGAATTGAAGATGTTTCCAGCCTTACCGATTGGATGGTTCTAGCGGAAGGACTATCTGATGTTCAAGTAAGAGCAATTGTTAAATCTGTAGAAGATAGAATTAATCACGAAGCCCAGCGTAATCCACTTCGCAGAGAAGGTATAAATGAAGCCAAATGGGCATTATTAGACTATGGGGAAATGATTGTTCATATTCTCCAACCTAAAGAACGAGAGTATTACAACCTTGAATCTTTTTGGAGCAATGGGGAAAGACATTTTTACAACACAGAGCATTATAAAACTAACTAAATTTAATAACATGAAATCAACATCAATCTGCCCTGTTCCAAAAGAGCAAAGGCCTCAAGAAGAATTCAAAGAGTTCAGTGATTCAGTGTTCTATTCGTGGCCAAAGAAATCGAGTGTTGATCTATATATGAATCTAACCTACAGTTGGTTAATTGCTTCTCCATTCTGTATATTTATTGCATTTGGGAGTTATTCTTTAAAAACAAACCTTACAAAATTACTATTAATAAGCATTGATTCTAGCTTATTTCTTCCATTGGTACTATCGATTTGGCAGTGGATTGGATGGAATTATATATATACAAGATTATTATCCGGGAAAATAGAATACGAAGAATCAGGTTGGTACGATGGGCAAAACTGGATCAAGCCAACCGCTTGGAAGAATCAAGATCTATTAATAGCAAGATATGAGGTAATGCCTATAATCAAATTGCTCTTAAACACTATAAAGATTATATTATTATCTATAATCTTATTGATGGTCGCATACAGAATTTCATGACACTAGAAAAATGAATCTCAATAAAAATAGATTTAACTTATCAAAGAATTCTAGGACTCCCCCTCTAGAAATAAGACTGAAAAGGAACTCAATAATAGAGTCAATTCATCGAGCTCATGCTGTTGTTTGTGACAACAAAGGAAGAATATTGATGAAAGCTGGGAGCGCTGATTATGAAACCTTCATAAGGTCTGCTCTAAAGCCATTCCAACTAATTCCTTTTTTAAGTAGTGGAACTGCCGAACATATTCAAGTTGGAGAAAAAGGTTTGGCAATCTGCTGTAGCTCACATGCTGGGACCACAATGCATGCCAGGGAAGCTTTCAGAGTGTTGTGGAATGCAGACATTGCAGTGGATTTACTGCAATGTCCAATTCCTAAGAACGGCGAGAGTCCTCTAGAGCACAATTGTTCAGGAAAGCATGCTGCCTTTCTAGCTACATGCAAAAAAATGGGATGGCCGCTTGAATCTTATTTAAGTGGTGAGCATCCACTTCAAAAGGAAATCCTAAGAGTAGTTTCCTCGCTACTTTCTATACCTAAAGAGGAATTAGTAATGGCTAGAGATGATTGTGGAGCTCCTACTTTTAGTCTGCAAATCTCTCAAATGGCACTTCTATATGCGCACCTAAGTGAATCTCGAGATGCTGAAACAGAGCAGATTGCACGAGCAATGCTTTCTTATCCAGAACTAATTGCAGGAAAAGGTCTTTTTGATAGTGAATTAATGCTTCTTGGGCATGGTCAGGTGATAAGCAAAGGTGGAGCAGAAGGCATTCAGTGCCTCAGTAGAACAGGAGAAGGTATAGGTGTTGCAATAAAAGTTGAAGACGGCTCAAAAAGAGCCAAACATGCTGTAGCCCTACATTTGCTGAAACAACTTGATTGGCTTACGCCTAGCGGGCTTAAAGAATTAGAAGAGCAGTTTTTACTGTTAGATTCTGGCTTAAAACTTGAAGTGAAGGGAAAACTTGGTTTTTCAGAGAGCTAGGCAATTAAAGAGGATGAGTGAACATGTATTATTAATGGACTTCGCGGGGTAGAGCAGTCTGGTAGCTCGTCGGGCTCATAACCCGAAGGTCGGGAGTTCAAATCTCCCCCCCGCCACCAAATAAGAACCCCCTTCCGAGGGGGTTTTTGTTTGTCTGGGAAAGGGTTTTAAGGATTTGCCGCTGTAGTTGTTCGCCTTAAGAGGATAAAAGTCAACATTTCATCTATGAAAAGAAATATTCAATTCCTGAACAATACTTTGAGAATCTTGTGGAAATCAAGCCAAAAGAAGATGTAAGTTGTGAGATCGCTGAGGTCGAAAAATAAGAGGTGTAATTATACTTTAACTCTATTACAGCATTAGTGGACAATCGTCTAGAAGATACTAATAGTACATCACGTTCTCCTGAAATAAAACCATATTCAATAGGGCTATCAATTGTTAATCTTGAATTACTTATCGGACAACTAAAATAAGAGCGGGAGTATGCAACATATACTTTGGGCCTAAAAATATCTAAAATTAAAGAAGGCAAGAAAATATCTGATTTCATATGAAATACATTATGAAAAGTGATTTTAGATAAGGAGCCAGAATTTAATTCAGATAGTTCAGGATAAGCTTTGGCTCCAAGCTCTGCATTCTTATATTTAATTTCAAATTTACAAGTTTGAAAATCTCTATTGTAATAACGAGCTCTTATTTTAGTTCTATTAGAAACACCATTAAGTGAATCATAATATTGGGATAACAAAGGGTCATCATAATAAATGCTTGAAACATACCTGTCAGGGAAAGAACGAATAAATCCCAGACTCTTTATAAATGAATTCAGTACTAATAGCCTAGATGGACTGATTATAAATTTACGTTCATACCTCATCTTTTTGTCTTAATACCATAGAGGTTACCATATAGCATATTTTTTATTTTTTCTGAAGAAAGGCTTGAGTCTAAATTCTCATTCATTACAGTAACATTGGAGTCTGAAGAGATAAGGAACCTTGAATTATCAAGCTTAGAGATTTTATTTATATGTATGAGAGGGTTTCCGAACTCAGGCTTCTTGATGAAGGCTGCTATTGGAACTAGAACTTTTGAATATATAAAGTTATCTACATAAAGCTTGGATGAATCCTTACTAACTAAACCGATTTGGCTTTTAACAGCCGAAACACTGTTGACTCGCAAAGCTGAACTTTCTCCAAGACTAATAACCTTATCTCCAACTTCAAAAGCTTCTAGAGTAGAAATATTAGCATTAGAATAAGACAAATCTAAACAGTCATTCATAATAAAACTGCATTTTACTTTACCTATATCCAACTCTGAAAAATCTGAATCAATAGCATCTGATTCAATATTTTCTGCCAAAAGAGTACCAACTCTAGCATTAGAGTTCATAAAGTTAACTCCATCTTCTGAATTAGAATTTTGTATCACAAGACGATTCAATTTAATTTTCGAATTGATAAAGTTAACCCCACCATAAAGGACTCTTAAGGACTTCTTAGGACTATACAAAGATGATAGTTTTAGGGTACCTCCTGATATAACTGAATTGTCAAAGATTAGACTTTGTCCTAAAAAAGTAGAATTTAAATCGTTGCAAGTTCGAATTATAGAAGGCTGCAAAGATGTTCCCTCTACAATAAGAGTTGAATTCTTGATTTGAATATATGCAGAGTTTTTAAGGCAAATTTCCGAGTTGGGCTTAAGAATAATAGTTCTATAAGAAAATTCTAATGGTTTGGTTATATTTTGCTTGCCAGAAAATGTAATTATTGCTTGAGATTTTGGTTGTCTAGATGTTGAGCGATTATTTAAATTTTGCAACTCGACCTCAATAGACTTATTTGTTGTATATGCTGATGCCAATGTAAATATATTACGAAAACCATTAACTGAAAAACGTGTTTTTTTAGGATCGCAATCAGTCCCAACTCCCATCTTAAAGACTTTCGTTTCACCTTTAGGTAGGACAATTGGATGTAATAAGTTTTTATTGCATTGTATCTCTAGCAATTGGGGAATTCTTGAATAGTCATTGCGTATATGAACTAAACTATTGCGCTCATCATATTGAAAAGAAGGTACAATGGTAAATGAATCTTCTAGATACTTCCTCCTTTTCTGTATAGCAGTATTTATATTATTCCATGAAGCGATATGAGGTAAGATCCTAAGGTTCCAGTGGCCATCCTTTCTCCAAAGATTCCTGTATAGATGACCTCTTTCGTAACTATATTTTTCCCAAAAAGGTCTGGCTACTTGATTAACATAATTCGGAGAAGTTATAGTATTTAAAGCAGCAATATAATGCTTATAAAATTCTGTGTTAGGTCGTTCATAGGTGCCAAAAAATAAAGAATAAAAATATCTACTACCTACTTTTGGGTGACATATAACCCAGCAGTTTGATACATTGATATTTGTAGGGTTAACAAGTAAATCAGTTAAATAAAAATCCTTTGGGAAACCTGAAGTCAGGTGATGACCATCAAAAAAGATTGGTTCTATTA
The DNA here is from genome assembly GCA_902634405.1 of uncultured Synechococcaceae cyanobacterium. Taxonomy (GTDB): domain Bacteria; phylum Cyanobacteriota; class Cyanobacteriia; order PCC-6307; family Cyanobiaceae; genus CACPJY01. The sequence continues at coordinate 24,005 of CACPJY010000014.1, read as the reverse complement.
GGCCTGTTATAGGATTCAAATAAAATCTGACACTTTTGGGTAGGGTGCCATGGATAAATCTATAAGTATCTAGAATAGCGAAGTACTTTGCCCACAATTTAATATCAAATTTATTATTAATTGTACGGTTTTCAAGCTTCAAAGATTCGAGAATACTCCTAGCATTCTGAGCTAAAATAGGATTAGATTGCTGCCAAAATAGTGCGTTAGCAAGATCAAATCTAGAATCTTCAAATTTGGTTGATAAGTCCTCTGCTAGTGAAAAAATTGGGCCGTATCTTCTTTTCGAAGCTTCTATCATCTCACGAGTGAATGCTTCTTCGATATGACGTAAACCTAGATACTCGCCATTCAAATACAAACGTACATATTTTTGCCTTGGGACAACAATAGATTCGTTTTTTACTAAATCGGTGGCAAATAACTCAGCTGTATAATTACGAATAGCTGGGGATTGCAACGAAAACTCTTCCATCCCAAAAAGACGTTTTTCCCCTCGGATGTCTACTTTAAAGCTCATTTTGTTTATTCCACCTTGGTAATGCATCTTCCTATCTCCTTTCCCTCTAAGTTTTACAGGGTAATTATTATTTTTATAAATCAATGTAGCTCTTGACCAGTCTTTAATAGGGCATTTCTGATTTATAACAATTAGTCCCTTTTCTTTAAGATCATATAAGGCCTTACGTTGACAATCGAGAAATAAAAGAGATTTATATTTGATATTTAGATCAAGCCTAGGAAGGCTTCTAGCAGGATCCAAACTTTTTATAGAATCGGTGAAATAATTAATATAGTCAGCGGGATGAAAGGTGTATAGGCTAAGTGTCAAAGCTTTGGTGATTTTTGTAGTTAGCTGTCTGATTAAAAGTTGACGATTATCTAAGGCAATGAAAAGTAGGGCTGCAATTTGAATGGTAACTAATACTAAAGCCAAGGATGATGAATATCTAAAAAACTTATAAAGAAAAGACTTGTCTTTTAAAAGGGATTTCCTTATAAGCTTAAATATAAATGATTCACGACGAAACCTATCCATTTTATAATTTATTAGTGAGTCAAAGAATTAAAGAATGAAAAATAAATTGAGGGATAATTATTTTCTATATTTTCTTTAAAAAGATCAATCTTTGCTATACCAGAAGTGTTAACTCTTGCAGTCATAGACGTACCATCCTCTGGGCAAGTGCTGTAAGAGACAATAGAAAAATCCTCAAATGACTGACTAATAAGAGAAGCTAGGTCCCCTGAATTTATTAGATCTTTGGATTGAATAACTAATGTATCCATAGTATAGAGGCTAGGCTTAAATCTATGAGGACCGCGATGATAAATCAGGTAAACAGATATTGCGCCTACTAGAAGTAACATCAATGCAAATAAAAACTGTGAGGCACCTATTGAGATACCAATGCATATAGCAAAGAATACATAAGCAAGATTAAAAGGTTCCTTTACAGCAGTTCTAAACCTTACAACAGACAAAGCTCCTACAAGGCCTAAGGACAAAGCAAGTGAAGATTTCACAACTGCTATTAATGCTGAAACACCAATGGTTACTATTAGAATAGTATTGCCAAACTCCTCTTTTGAAGAATAGGTTATCGAATAACGTCGAAAAATAATCCTAAGAAGATATCCCGCGATAGCGGAAAGACATAAAATCAATAGGCCATCCCAAAATCCAATAGAAATAGATTCAGAAACGAGGCTAGTAAGTTGAGAGTTCTCCAAGTTTAATGAGGCTAAAGGTAAATAAGGGTTAATATAAAATACCATTTCTTATGCTCCCTAAAACACTCCAAGGTGCAAGAAGCTTTAAAAAAAGCATACTATTAGGAATAGTAATGATTAGAATACCGAAAGAATGTTATTAGAAGGCAAATACTAAGTTAAATCTAGGTTAACAATAGTTGATGGCTTGCTTATATTTAGACGCTTCAAGCTAAATTCCTTGTAATAGACCAAAAGATCAAGATGTTCGAATTATTTATTTAAACATTTTAATATTTACTGGCCTTAATACTCCAAAATTTAGGTACATCGCAAAGATAATTCCTAAGGAAACAAAATACGTCCATTTTAACTATAATAAATTTCATATTTGATATTTGAAAATATTGCCATTGGTGATCACTAAAACATCCCCAGAATAAGAATTCCCAAAACCTATCATGATCAACCTCAATGTGTTATAGCGAGTACAAAATATCCTTCCATCTAACTTTTCACCAGCATCTCCTACAATTATTGTAGAGTTTTCATATGATTTAGTGGAATAGTTATCTATAGAGTCAATATCATCTTCTATGTACTGATGCTGTTGCCCTGTAATACTCCGATGACTCAATGACATATTTGCCATAGTCCTTAATTCCTTAAAAGGCGCGTGATGCCTAATCAAGATTTTAGATAATCTACTTAAATCATTAGATAGAAAATTAACTTCGTCTCGTGAAAGGTTTGAACCATTACGAGCACTATCTCCGATATATAAAGAAAATCCTGATTTATTAATTGTATAAGGAAAACCTTTCTGTCCAAAAGATGTCGCATAGAAAATATCAGCATAAGGATTATCTAAATATGCAATACCTGCATCATGGTTACCAGGAGAAACATGAATTTCCATTCCAATGCCATAAGTATTCTTTAACTTATTCCATTTCTCTTCTGTGGGTTCATGAAATACATCTCCTGCAAAAATAAGGGTAATGTCATTACTTTTAGTCAGGTAATTAAGGAATTTTTGTATATTTGGGTGGAATAATTGAGTATCCTTTTTATACATATATTCACCACCAAAAACATGGCCTATTAGAATAGTTGAATGATCAGGAATATTAGTTATAAGAGGAATTTCGCATTGAGGCAGTTCATGGCTGTAGCTGGAAATGCCTTTAGATATCAAAGCATTCTCATGGTAGCTTAGTCTTTTAAAAAGCATGTCAAAATTAATTCGTCTGGCTAATTCTTGGATTCCTACAGCCACAAATAATCCTGCAATGACGGCAGTAAATAAACAGACTAAATTATTTGTGCTGAAAGGATTAATTCGTGACATTGATAAAAATTCTGTTTTTTGCAGAAGCTTGAGCTGAATCTAGAAACCTATCCAAATTCAAAGAGAAAATATTTTTTTCGTAAATAATTAAAACTTCATCAGAATTCCTCTCGCCAACGCCATTTGCTATGAATCGTATGTGTTTATTCTGAAAGCAAGAAGTTGACGGTCCTTTTACTCCTGTATCTCCTGCCAGGATAGTCACATTACGAGTAATCATATTAGTTAAATCATCAGATCTGGCATGATTCCTCTCCATCTTGATATTTGATTGATTATAAAACTCTCTTATTGGCAAGTGATGCATCGCAACAATTACTTCTTGAGATTGTGGCATTTCATTGAGAGCAGTGATTGCAGCTTCTGAAACCTGTCTTTGATTAGAAGAACTGTCTTCAATAATAAAAGTAATTCCATTTATTGTCTCTTTGAAGGGATATATTTTCCTTTCTTGATTAAAAGCGGATTTAAAGAAAATATCTCTAAGGGGGTTTTGAGTTCCATTTTGGCCGACATCATGATTGCCAGGGGCTATTAATATATTAAATTTTCCCTGATATGTCTTTGCCAAATTCTGCCAACGCAACCTACTTGGGATCTTAAACAAGTCTCCCAAGAAAATAAGATTTTTAGCTTTTGTTTTATTTGAATCTAAGAGTCTCTTGACTTTATTAGAAAGAAAACCACTTTTGTTGTTTTGACTCCCATAAGCATGGCCAATTACTAGAATTGAATTCTTTGGAATGTCTTTAATCTCTGGTATATGGCATTTTGTAATTGATCTACTAGTATTTCGCCAATCATAAAACATAGTAATCAGGTCATATGTGTTTATTTTTAATGTCTTGTACGCATGCTTATTTTGAACAAAGAAAATAGTCAAAAAGCCAAAGCTAAGGAGGAACAAGGCTAATGTGCCTTTACTAATTTGCTTAGCTGAAAAACTACTCATTAAACTCCCTGAGAGAAAAAGCAAATAAGCTTTAACAATTCATGCGAACCAGCCCTTATCGCCAAGGCTTAAGCTTATAACAGAAATCAACACCAGCGAGTGCACATATGAATTTAAGAAGCAGCAAGGCTTTTTAATGGATTCTCAAAAGCCATTCACACCATTTTCACACTTTTTAGACTCGAAATGACTGAAGAAAAGAAACTAAACCCCATGAAGGAATTTCTAAACAAGTTTTTTGATTTATGTAGGGAATATCAGCAAGAAATTCCGCCCCACAAAATGGCAGAGGTTTTAAGAGACTATGCAGAAAGGTTGGATGGCTAATGATAGGCCAACCACTTCCCCTATTTGTATTCAATAAAAAATAATGCCAGATAAGCCTTCGAAATGGATCAACTCCCTCCGCGAAGAAATTCGACAGGAATGTGGCGATGGATGGATGGTCAGGGGCATAGGGAAAGGTCTTGTTCAAAAAGTTCAGCTGACGGTACGTTTGAATGATGGCAACCGAACTAGCATTGTTCTTGGACCAAAAGCCAAGAGCGATCCGGATTTTGTTCCATGGGTAGGCACAAGTTCTGGATGGATATTGAAAATCTCCACCGATATCTCACTAATAATGAAATCTCAAGAGAAGGGTTTAGCTGAGGCATATGAGCTAGTGAGACAAAAGAACGGATCTGGATTAAATAGTTCATTCGACTGGGAGCAACTAGCTAGAAAATTCAAATCACATAAAACAAGTCAGGGGAAGAAAGGGTCACGAGTTTGGAATCGAAACTACCGAACCCCTATTGACCGCACATTACTTATTCTCACTAGCGAAACTCGTGTATCTAATGGCTACTCGGTGTTAAAAGCCCTAATTGAACGTCACGGAGGAGAACCTGGTTCAGCAAGCCGACGACTGAGGATCCAATACGCCGCAGAATTCCTTCGCTTTGCCTTTAAAAATGGGGCTAATAGAAGTTGGCTGCCTCCAAAGGATCTCAAAAACTTAATTGGAGAAAAGGCAACTATTGATAAACTTAGAACAGATCTTCAAAAGAGTAAGCCGTAATGACCAGCTTGTGGTCATAGCATTTAACTGGCCTAAAACTATTGATATGATTGTTTTTTGGGCACTTAAGCTAAATCTATTATAACTTTAATCTATTACTTTGAAGCATCACAGCTTTCGCGATCAATTCTTTAGTTCAACGCCAAATTCGTAAAAATTTAAAAAAGCTAATAGTCCAAGAGTCCCATCTTGTCTTTCCTGAACTATCACCTTGATAACGAAGGTTTTCATCGCCCAAATTTACTAAGGCTTCTTTATTTTTCCACCAAATCCAATCACGTATTGGTGGGTTCTGCGTCAAGTCATCACGAGTCAGCCCCAATTTTAACTCAGATGAGATATCAAGAAGAACATCGAGCATTGCTTCTGAATCCTTACACTGAGACAAGCTCCGATTGGTTTTCTCAGCTCCATCAAGTGACTCAACAAGTAATTTGAGTTTTTCTTTGACAGGTAAATTTTCTAATTCCATATAACCAACTTAATCAAGGTTAGACTAATTAAAGGAGTTTAATCCCTATTGAATAAAAGCCCCTATGAAGTAATAGTGATTGGCTCAGGAGCTACAGGAGGTATTGCTGCGCTAACTTTTGCAAAAGCTGGTGTTCGAGTATTAATAATTGAAGCTGGTCCTGATTTAACAGCACAAAAAGCCTTCGGATCAGAACCTTTAAATACTCTTAAGCGAATAAATGGTCTAGTGAGTGGGGAAAAATCAAATCAGGCTCAACATCCAGGCTATTGGAAAGCTAATCCAGATCTATATTCTAATGAAAAAAATCATCCTTACACCTATCCTCCAAACAAGCCTTATCTTTGGTCTCAAGGACATCAAGTGGGCGGAAGAAGCCTTACTTGGGGTGGCATAACCCTTAGACTTTCTGATAGTGAATTTAAAGCCTCAGAAAAAGATGGTTTCGGGCCTAAGTGGCCTATTGGATATAAAGAACTTGAACCTCATTATAGCTTCTTAGAAAAATTACTAGTTGTTCATGGAAACAAAGATAAACTTACATTTCTACCAGATGGTAATTACATAGATCCCTTACCTTTTACCAAGAGTGAAGAGCAAATTGCGAAAAGAATCAGTTCAGAATTTGGGTACAAATTAATACATTCTAGAGGTTTTAGTTCATCAAAACCTCTATCTCCAAATACCTGGCCAAGATCAAGTAGTCCTGGGAGCTCCCTAAAATTAGCTTTGGAGACAGGAAAGGTGGAGATCATCTCTAATCACATGGTTGAGAGATTTACATTAAGTCCAGACAAAGCCAATGCCAAAGGTGTAGTAGTAGTTAATCAACTTAATGGAGAAAGGTGTGAGATAAAAGCTAATTTAATAGTACTATGTTCTTCAACAATTCAAAGCATAAGAATTCTACTTAATTCTGAAGAGAAAAACTCTGACAATGGTTTTGTAGATCCATCAGGGAGTTTAGGCTGTTTTTTAATGGATCATATATCTACTTGTAGATTTTTCTCACTTCCCTATGAAGAAAAATTCTCACCTAGTAATGAAACATTATCTGGAGCAGGAAGCTTTTTAATTCCTTTTGATCCCAAAACCAAAAGTGCAACAAACAAACCTTTTCTAAGAAACTATGGAATATGGGGAGGCGTAGACCGTTTTGAACCCCCTAGATTCCTAAAAAGAAAGCCTCACTCTGCAATAGGGTTCCTTATAGCCCATGGAGAAGTTCTACCTTCCAAAGCAAACAAAGTCAGCCTTTCAAATAAACAAGATAAGTGGGGAATGAATGTCCCTCATATTGATTGTAAATGGAATGAAAATGAAAAGACAATGTTTAATGACATGCAAAACACAATTAGTGAAATAGTCTCAGTCTCTGGAGGAGATATCTTGCCTTTAAAAGATCTAATAAAAATGCCATTTATTGAACCATTTATTTCTAAAGCGATTGCACTTCAAGATTCAGCCCCTCCGCCTGGTTATTACATACATGAAGTAGGAGGAGCTCCTATGGGCTCAAATGAAAATTCCAGTGTTGTCGACAAATGGAACCGTCTCTGGCGTTGCCAAAATGTTCTTGTAGTTGATGGTGCCTGCTGGCCAACATCAGGTTGGCAAAGCCCAACTCTCACAATGATGTCTATCTGTAGAAGAGCTTGCCTAAATGCTATTAGACCTCTAGACGAGTAAATAGATCATTCAAATAACACTCCGTCACAGCCCTATCAACGCAACCATTCTGAAAAAGGAAATTTGCCAGGGCAGAACTCAATAGTCGATATTGATCCCATTCTGGGTTAGACCCTAGAAAATCCTTCATCCCTTGATAAAGGACCTCTGGTATTTCAGCTTCGAGGCTTACATAAGAAGAAGTTTCGTTTAATTGCGAAAAATCCGAGTTGATCTCAACGCAGCGCTCTAGATAATTCCGACTCATTCAATCAATCTCTTTGAATAACTGGGACAAGGATGTCGTCCATTCCGCAATCAGTCAAAGTGAAAGAAGGTTTATAAAATATTTACGCGACAACATAAGACTCATGTCTCCCACTTAAGTCAAGAGCTAAAAAAGTTAAATCAAAAGGTTCGAACAAGGAAATCACAATACTGTCAAGTGATAGTTGCTACTTAGTTCAAAACCCACAATTTCTCTGCAAGCACTTAAATCTCTATAGATCATTAGTGGAAAACTCCAAAAAACCTGTGGAAAGATTGAGAAAAACTCTAGGAAGATCGATTGATAAGTTCTGCTTAACAGTCAAGAGTCCCATGAGACCAGGGCGAGAAAGAGACGAGTGAGTCTTTGATTTCAACTGTTTATCTTCAGATTTGCAATATATATCTTTGTCAAAGAGTTTTTGGGCCTAAAGGATGATCTGCGTGAGGGTACAGAGTTGAAGAATGTCCATGAGAGTGTCCATGACTCAAATCACCTTCTCCTGTTTCGCAAGCACCAGTACATTCAGTCTCACAAAGAGTGCAGCACTCTTCAAGACCCTCAACATGATGATGATGGCTTTCTTGAACCAAGCCAACTTCATTTTCAAATCCCAACAACTTGTCTCTGTACTTACATAATGCACAATTCATTAATGCTTCTTCATTGAATGCTTCTTCAATTCGGGAGAGGAAAGTTTCAACTACTAACGGATGATTACCTAAGTAACTTGCATTTAAAAACTGAATATCTGGAAAATCTTTAGCTACTTTTTTAGTCTGTGTCTTTATCCGGCTCACTAAAACACCTGAAAAAAGAAAATATGGGAAAACAATTATTCGTTTAAAACCAAGTCTGGAAAGGTAACGAAGGCCAGGTTCCACAAGAGGAAAGGTAACACCAGAAAAAACTGTTTCTCCCCACCCAAAACCAAAAGCTTCCACAAGCATTCTTGTGATTTTTGAGATATTGGAATTCGCATCTGGGTCCGAAGATCCACGGCCTACGACAACAAGCATTGTTTCAGCGAGTGGGATTGATTGAGTCTCATCGAGCACTTCCTGAATCCTGGTTCCTGCCGCTGAGATCATCAACCTGTCGACACCTAGTTCTCTACCAAATTCAATTTTTATTTGATTTTCTATCGAATATTTATTTAAAACCGCTGGTATATCATTTTTAATATGAGTAGCAGCAAAAAGCATTGCGGGTACTGCCAAAACCTTCTTAACAGATTTTTGACGAAGCTTATCTAGACCATCCCTCAATATTGGCCGAGCAAACTCTAAGTATCCATGTTCAACAGCAATACCTGGCAACCTAGACCTTATTGACTCTACAAATTGAGCAAACTCATCTACTGCCATGCGATTTCTACTGCCATGGCCGCAAACTAAAATGCCAGAACCTTCGTATTTTTTTAAAAGATCTAGATTCACTGAAATTGAATGCCAAATAAAATCTTATCTCTAGTTGTACATTTTTTTTGCTTTACGACAAGTTACTCTTCGTTTAAGACTTTGTAGCTCATCATCAACACTAATCTCATTTTTCCTAACACAGTTGCCCAGGACAGCTCTTTTGAAGGGGTTCTAGAACCTATTGACGCTGAACTAGAACAATTGCTATTAGAACTTAGAGTTACTCAAAAGCCCTTCCTTATCTGCAGTGGAGGAACAACAAGTCGTTGTGCCTGGGATGGCCATCTAACCTTAGATCTTCGTAATGGTTTCAAAGATATCTATTTCGATCAAAGTAAAAATCTTGTAGATGTGGGTACTGGCCTCTCAACAGGAAAACTTATAAAGGAGCTTTCTAGGTTCCAAAGAAGCTTTCCTATTGGTTTGTCAGGCAAAACAGGCATGGGCTACATCCTTACCGGTGGAATAAGCCCTCTTAGCAGATCACAAGGACTTGCAATTGATCAAATAAAAGAAATCAGAGGGATTTGGCCTACAGGAGAACGTTTTTTATACAAAAGTCCAAAAAAGGAAACGCCTGAAAAAGAGAAAACTATTTGGAAAGGTCTTTGTGGAGCAGCACCTTTTCTTGGGATAATTACCAACCTAAAGCTTAATACATTTCCTTTGGAAAAATTGATTATTTGGGAAGCAAAAATCAACGCTAAGGAGCTTAATATACTAATACAAAAAGCAGAAAAATGGCCGCTTAAAGCAAGTCTTCAATGGATGTGGAAAGAAGAGATTTATGCTTTAGTTATAATTAAAATTGACAACATCACATCTGTTAAAGTATTAAATGATTTGAAAAGTACTTTTAATAGTTGTACTGAGAATATATATACAATTCCAAGTCTCGAAAAAATTCCTGCATTGGATTCACTAGAAAAAAATATTGGTATTTTCGATCGATTACATTATGAAGTCCTAGGTCTGCTTAGCCCTGATTGGGGAAAAGATTCCTTGGAAATAATTGAAATAATCTCATCGTTAATGTCAAAAAGGCCCCATCCAAAATGTTCAATAGCCTCACAGCAGCTTGGTGGAGTCTCGTCAAAAAACATTCACCCTCAAACTTCTTTCGTACATCGCAAAGCAACTTGGAAGCCTTGGATTACTGCTGTTTGGCCTGCCGGGGATCTGACTTCTAGAAAACTAAGTCTCAAATGGGCCGAAGATGCCTGGGCAGCACTTGAACCATATTGTCCCTGGATCCATCTGGCACAAATGCATCAGCATCTGCCTTGGCATCAGAAAGAAATCAATTCAGCCTTTAATGAATGGCTGCCGAAATTAAAAGAATTGAAGTCAGAATTTGATCCAAACAACTCAATGCCACCTCTATGAGATACGGTTCAGCCGAGAAAGGAACTATTCAAGTGCTCAAAAGATCAAACCATTCATTTTTTAATCAGTGGCTAAATAGCCCCAAAAAAGATCTACTTTCAGGATTGGTTGTTGCTTTTGCCATGATTCCTGAGGCAATTGCCTTTTCAGGAATCGCTGGTGTAGATCCACAAGTTGGTCTCTTCGGCGCTTTTTGCCTATCTATAACGATTGCAATCGTTGGCGGGCGCATGGGAATGATTACGTCAGCAACAGGCTCCACTGCTCTTCTAATGACTGGTGTTGTCGCTATGGGCAATGCCAAAGGGGAAGGGCTCGGATTCTCCTATCTGATGGCCGCCGGACTTCTTACTGGTCTTTTCCAAATACTTTGGGGATACCTTCGCCTTGCATATCAAATGCGATTTGTTCCTCAAGGTGTTTTGAGCGGCTTTGTGAATGCTCTTGCATTATTAATTTTGCAAGCGCAATTTCCTCAATTGGGGATTGATTTACATCATGGGAGCGAAGTAGCAAGCAATCATGCAATTCAAAATGTTCCTATTGGGAATCAAATACCAATTGTTTGGATAATGGTATTAATAGGATTAGTTATAATATATGGTTTACCAAAATTAACTAGAGCTTTACCCTCTCAACTAATAGCAATAATCATTCTAACAGTTATATCTGTAAGCTTATCTCTAGACATTCCAACAGTAAAAGATTTAGGACAACTTCCAAACGGCTTACCTACATTTACACTTCCATTTGGATCATTATCTCAAGGCAAAGTACCATTTAGTCTAGAAACATTTGGATTAGTGTTGCCAACAGCTCTTGCTATATCGCTTGTAGGTCTTATGGAAACATTTCTGACACAAGATATTCTTGATGATATTACTGATAGTAATTCGAACAAAAATACAGAGGCTAGAGGGCAAGGAATTGCCAATGTTGTTTCTTCCCTTTTTGGAGGAATGGCTGGCTGTGCTCTTGTGGGGCAATCTGTAATGAATACTGAGAATGGAGGTAGGTCAAGGCTATCGACTTTATTTTCAGGTATTAGTTTATTAACCATGATCTTGGTTGGTAGGACTTGGTTGGAACAAATACCAATGGCAGCACTTGTTGCAGTGATGATAACAATTGCAGTTAGCACAGCAGATACATCAGGTTTAAAGAATATTCGAAAGATTCCTAGAAGTGATTCAGCAGTTATGTTGACAACTTTTGCTGTGACAATGCTAACAACACCACATAATCTTGCATTGGGTGTACTTGCTGGAGTTGCTCTTGCAGGGATCTTATTTAGCCGAAAAGTTGCAAAAGTAATAAGTGTTGAAGCTATGGAAACGAGTCCTGGCGTAATCCGATATCAAGTAACAGGTCAATTATTCTTCGTAAGCAAAATCTATTTCTTACAAGGCTTTGATCTTCATGAGCATCCCGCAAAAGTAACTATAGATATGTCAAAAGCCCACATTTGGGATCAAAGTGGCGTAGCGGCTTTAGATCAAGTAATTAGAAAACTTACATTAGGTGGATCTGAAGTTGAGGTTGTCAGCTTAAATGAGGAAAGCCTTGATCTGTTTGAAAGGATGGGAGGCCAAGAGACTGTCCATACCTAAAATGGGCAAGAAAAAAAGACTGTAATCACCTAACCACTCAGGAGGTTTTAAGAGTGACTAAACATTTGATAAAAGTATTGGCAACAATTTCGATTTTTTTTACGGGTTGCGCAACACTTGAAACCACTAACGTATCAAGACTTGACCTGATTCAGAATAGGGGAGAGCTAAATTGTGGTGTAAGTGGAAAAATACCTGGATTTAGTTTTTTAAAAGGTAATGGGGATTACGAGGGTCTAGATGTTGATATATGTCGAGCTCTTGCAGCAGCTTTCTTAGGAGACTCTGAAAAGGTTCAATTTAGGCCTCTCACTGCTCCTGAAAGATTTACAGCACTCAAAACTGGTGAGATAGACGTCCTCTCTCGCAATACTACCTTTAACCTTAGTAGAGATTCAATAAAAGGTAATGGCCTTACTTTTGCTCCTGTCGTATTTCATGACGGACAGGGGCTAATGGTAAAAAGATCGAGTGGTATTAGCAGTAGTAAAGAGCTAAGGAATAGCAATATATGCGTAGGTTCAGGTACTACAACTGAACAAAATCTAAACGATTTCTTTCAAGAACAAGGGATAAGTTATACACCTATAAAATATCAAGACTTAAATCAAGTTGTATCTGGATACATCAAAGGTAGATGTAGAGCAATGACCTCTGATCGTTCACAATTAGCAGCTGCCAGGACAAGTTTTAAAAATCCTAATGATCATATAATTATGGAAGAGATACTCAGCAAAGAGCCATTGGCACCAGCTTCTATTGGAGGAGACCAAAAACTAAGTGACTCAATAAGATGGGTGATATATGCCCTTTTCTTAGCTGAAGAATTGGATATTAATAAAAATAATGTTCAAGAAAAATTAGCTCTTGCAAAATCCGATAAGAAGCTTACATCACTTAGACGTTTTCTTGGTATTGATGGTCGACTTGGAGAAAAAATTGGCCTTAGGAATGATTTTGTCGTAAAAATATTAACAAGTACTGGGAACTATGGAGAGATATACAACCGTCATCTTGGCCCTACAAGCAGAGTCCCTATACCTAGAGGACTAAATAACATCTACATAAATGGAGGATTACTTTTCGCGCCTCCTATGAATTAAAAAGTGATGCGATTCAAAAAATACCTAAGGGTACAATTAGTCATATCAATAGTTATTTTAATTTTTACAGGGATTGTAATCAACAACCTAATTGTAAATTTAATACGAACCAATATGGGATTAGATTTCAATTGGCTATTTAATCCGGCTGGTTTTGGGATATCTGAATTTTTATTACCATATAAGCCTGCAGACAGCTATATGTGGGCTCTAACAATTGGATGGTTAAACAGCTTAAAAGTAATATTCTGTGGTCTTATATTATCAACAATTCTAGGGTTTTTGGCGGGAGTATCAAGATTCAGCAAGAATATTCTATTGAAAAATGTTTCCGCATCATATGTAGCATTAGTAAGGCAGGTTCCCTTGCTTCTTCAGCTCTTTTTCTGGTATTTTGTCGCAATCCTTGAACTTTCTGAGACTCCTCTATCTCCTTTAGGGTCTTTAATATATATCTCAAATCAAGGCATTGAATTACTTGGAATCAAGTTAAGCGCAGAGTTCTCAGCACTACTTGTAGGGCTAGGTGTTTTCACAGGGGCATCAATCGCAGAAGTTGTTCGTGGAGGAATAAATTCGGTTTCGAAAGGTCAGTGGGAAGCATTTAGGAGTCTTGGTATTTCCGACAAGTATGGTCTTAGAAAAGTAATTTTCCCTCAAGCTCTTCCAGCAATTATCCCTGGGCTAACAAGTCAATATTTGAATCTCGCAAAAAACAGTACTCTGGCTATTGCAGTTGGGTACGCAGATATCTATGCGATTGGTGATACAAGCATTACACAAACAGGGAGAGCGATTGAAGGTTTTTCAATACTACTTTTAAGCTTTCTATTACTAAACTTAATAGTCAACAGAGGCATGCAAGTTGTCAACAAAATCATACTACGCTCACAACATGATAAATTATAACCTTGAAAACATTCATAGATTATAAGGGTATAATTAATAGATGAGAATTAAATTTCAAAACATTTTTAAACAAATGGCAAAAGGACTTGCCAGTAACAAAAACGACCTTTTGATTAGTTTAATAATTTCATTGCTTATAGCCTGGGTATTATTTAAAAGCCTTTTTTGGGTTTTGAACGATGCAAGTTGGGGAGTTATAACTGAAAATATTGGTGTATTTACTTTTGGTAGTTACCCACTAGATGAAACCTGGAGACCTATAACTTGGATATCAATTTTAGTTATATTAACTTTGCTGACTCTTTCGCTTCCTCGCAGCCGAAAACTTCGAAAAATACTACCAACAGTATGGATTCTAATGGTACCTATTGGAGTGGTATTACTTTCAGGAGGTTTTGTACTAAAGCCTGTCAATTCTTCTCATTGGGGAGGATTAACATTGACCTTGCTACTAACTGCATGTAGTGGAGCAATTGCATTACCTCTCGGGATAATATTAGCAATCGGACGACAAAGTAGATTATTTATCATTACCAAATTATGCGGTGGATATATAGATGTAATGAGATCAATACCACTAATTGCAGTATTGTTTTTTGGACAACTTCTAATTCCCCTGTTTCTTCCTGTTGACTTAGAGATCAATCGTGTATTACGAGCAATATTTGCTTTTGCATTTTTTGCAGCTGCCTATATTGCAGAAGATATACGGGGAGGACTCCAATCAATATCTAAAACACAAGAAGAAGCAGCCTATGTTCTTGGCCTTAATAAAAGACAAACTATTCAATATATATTGCTTCCTCAAGCCCTCCGCATTGCCCTACCATCACTAACAAACCAGGCGGTGGGGCTAATCCAAAATACCAGTCTAATGGCTATTTTAGGACTTGTTGAACTGCTTGGAATCAGTAGGAGTCTTCTGGCTAATCCTGAATTCATTGGTCGACATTTAGAGACTTACCTCTGGCTAGGATTAATTTATTGGGTAATTTGTACTGCAATGGCATTACTTTCAAGAAATCTAGAGAAACAACTCCAACCTTAATATCAACTAGAAATTATGACTAATGCAATAAATGCGAAAAATCTGACTAAAACATATGGAGGTAATAAGCAAAAGTCACTTGACCATGTCTCATTAAAAGTAGATATTGGAGAGGTCCTTGTAGTAATGGGACCTTCAGGATCAGGGAAAAGTACACTTATAAGAACATTTAATGGGCTTGAATCTATAGATAACGGAAGCCTGGAAGTTCTTGGCATTCCTTTGAATGCAGATCACACGGAACGACAATTGAGAGAAATAAGACGCAGAGTGGGAATGGTTTTTCAACAATTCAATTTATTTCCACATTTATCAATAATCGAAAACATCACATTGGCACCAATTCGTGTAAAACAATCCCCTAAAGAACATGCCGAAAATAGAGCCCTGGAACTTCTATCTCAAATGGGAATAGAAGAACAAGCCAAGAAGTACCCAAACCAATTAAGTGGGGGCCAGCAACAAAGGGTTGCTATAGCAAGAGCCCTTGCCTTAGATCCCGAGCTAATGCTTTTTGACGAGCCAACAAGCGCCCTTGACCCCGAAAGAGTTAAAGAGGTGCTTGACGCTATGAAGTCCCTCGCTCAAAAAGGTATGACTATGGTCGTAGTCAGTCACGAAATTGGTTTTGCAAAAGAAGTTGCAGATAGAGTGCTTTTCATGGACGAAGGGAAAGTTATAGAGACTTCTACCCCAGAAACTTTTTTCAAAAATGCCAAGGAGGAGCGAAGCCGACGTTTCCTCAATCAAATGATGTAAAGGTCCAAAAGCTTTGAACAATAGTATTAATTACTAAACATGAGTCTCGAAATCAAATAATCTGCAGCTCTGTAAACAATAAAAAAGCTACCGACAGCGAATTTTTTAGATAAGGAAATTCGTTGTAGACTCAAAAAAATCAAAAGATAATTATGGCTTACAACGACTTCACAGTAATAGCAGGTGGCCTAGCACATGTGCCTGTCTTAATTGGTGTCGCTAAGCTCATTGAAACAAGAACTGCTAACAGTGACTATGTCAAACAACAAGCAGCTCTTGAATTAGCCGAGGCTGAAGCTAAAGCTAAAGCCGAGGCTGAAGCTAAAGCCAAAGCTGAGGCAGAAGCTAAAGCCAAGGCACAAGCAGAAGCAAAAGCTAAAGCCAAAGCAGAAGCTAAAGCTAAGACCCAAGATCCCCCTCTCAACCAAGCAGACTCAAATGAGGGCTAAAACTTATCAAAATTTCAATTGAAAATTATTCTCTAGAGTTCCAAATTCATATGATGTTTAATGGCCAAAAACTGTAAATCAAATACAAACTAGTTGAATCATTCCAAAATAAATTATCTAAAACATCTAAATGTTAGATTAAGGCGAGGTTCATAGATATTTTTTCTCCTTGGAAGTGAATGGAGCCAATCACTCTGACAAGGAGGGTACATAATCAACAAGTCGCCATTATCCAGACTCAAATGTCTTTTTTCATGATCATTCTTTTTCTTAAAAAAGAAATCTCTACGGGCACCTAATGATAATGAAGCGATTGGCATCAAAGGGTCTAATTCTGCTTCATTATCAGAGTGCCATCCCATTCGATCATTGCCATTGCGGTAAAAATTCAGTAGACAAGCATTAAAAGTCTTACCAGCAGACTTATTGATCCTCTGCAGTAATGGGTAAAACCAACGTGGAAAACCAACTGCATCGTGCAAAACCTTACTATATTTATATTTAATACCAAATTCGCCCACAAATGAAGTTAGGCGAGGGGTCAGATATCGTTTTCCATAAACAAAAATCTCCTCTTGTTCCCAACAAAGATCCTTAATAAGACGCTCTGTCCATTTCTCCGTTTCCGAAGGAGTCATCCATCCAACTAATAGCCTCCAAGGGTCGTCAGTTCTATTTATAGTTCCCATTAAGCAAATCCTAAATCATTTATAGTCTGTACAACAGATAAAGAATAGGGGGTTCCGGAAAAAGAATCATGTAGGAAGAGTAAAGTTTAAACCTAAATGAGAATTCGATAATGGGACTTGACAAAGATACAAATGCAATGTTGAGGGTTCTGCAAACACCTCAGGCATATCCGCATAAGACAAATGGAATAAAATTAATTGAGACAAATATTTCCTGGATCTTTCTTACTGGAAAATATGCTTATAAGGTCAAAAAACCAGTAAATTTAGGTTTTGTAAATTATAAGACTTACGAGAAAAGAATTTTCTTCTCTAACGAGGAATTAAGACTTAACAGAAGGATGGGACCCTCAATCTATATAGGAGTTGTTGGGATAAGAGGACCTAAACAAAAAGCAAGACTCTCAAGAGAACTAATAAGCTCTAAAGAGAATGCCTTAAATAAATATATAGAAATCGCAATTAAGATGTATCAGTTCTCCAATGAAGATCTACTTAGTAATGTCCTTAAGAAAAAAGGACTAATGAAAACTAGTGTTGAAAAGTTTGGAAGGAGTTTAGCCGCTTTTCATATCGGTACTGACAGCTCAAATACTAGCAGGCCTTATGGGTCGGGAAAGATAATATTAAGTCATGCACTGGAGAATTTAAAAATAATAGAACAACTTTCTGTAGATAAAAGAATAATAGATATTACTAAAGCTATTAATTATTGGAGCAATAAAGAAGGAGAAGTACTTAAAGGTAGGTTTAATCAAAGGTTAAAGAATGGAGCCATTAGAGAGTGTCATGGAGATTTGCACACAGAGAATATCTACTTAACTTCCCATAAAACATTAAGTGCTTTTGATTCATTAGAATTCAACCCTGAACTTAGATGGATAGATCCAATTAGCGAAATTGCTTTTTTAGTAAGTGATTTACAAGCAAAGGATTACTATAATTATTCTTTATTTCTTTTAAATTGCTGGCTTGAACATACAGGAGATTATGCAGGTATGGACCTATGGAAATGGTATTCAACATATAGGTTGGTTGTGAGAGCTAAAGTCCTATCCCTTAAGATTAATAGTTTAAAAGCTAGTAATGATTGCACAAAAGATAAGCTTCAAGTATTAAAACAAGGCCTTGATAAATACTTTGAGAATGCTATCTCAACAATGAATAGTAAACCTAAAGCATTAATTATCATGCATGGTCTTAGTGGAAGTGGTAAAAGCTTCTTAAGCAAAAAGCTGAACGAAAGGTTAGGAGCTATTAGAATAAGTTCTGATATTGAACGCCAAAGGTTGTTCAATAGAAGGCCCATTAATCTAGAATTAGAGAGCAATGTTTCTCTTATTGAAAAATCGATTAAATATCCTCAATTTAATTGTTTCCCCTATCACCGAAAGGTCACAAATTGGTTATTTAAAGAATGGTTACCTTATCTAGCAAGACAATGCTTGAATAGTGGATACACAACAATTATTGATGCAACCTTTTTAAAAAGGCAGGAAAGAGAGATGATGAACAATTTAGCTATAAAAGAAGGAGTTGATTTTGTTATAATTTCTTGTTATTGCAATGAAGAAGATTCAAAGCAAAGAATATTATCAAGACTTTCAAGTGGCAAAGATCCGTCTGAAGCCAATATAGATGTATACAATCGTCAGAAACATATGCTTGAGGAGCTAAGCCCCCCTGAGCAAAGGTTAGCTATTAAACATAATAAATTAAGCACCATAGAAGATTGCATAAATAGATTAAATGCATTGATTAAATTTAAATAATAAAAATAAATCTATCAATTATCAAGTTCAAATAATTTCTAGCTAACTGTTAATAAGGCTTACACGTTGGTAGCAAAACCAAAGCCATTGTTGAAAGAGTAAATTCCTGTGAGATCTCCAAATCGTAAAAGGTTTCTCCGGATCAAAATTAAGTGGCGGTGGGACATCTCCTTTCTCCTTATCTCTCTCCATTTCAGATAAAATCCTAGCAACATTATATTCCGGATGGCCTAAATGGGCTAATTGGCGCTGATCTGAGGTCTCGAAGATTGTATAACCAACCTTCTCTCCATGTGCTAAAAGTCTTATCCTTCCATCAGCCTGAGCCTCCTCCATGGCTTTATCAGGTATGACGGCATATCTACTTTGAGGGCACACAAAATGATCATCTTGAGTACCCATTAAAGAATGTCCAGGTACAAGGCTGCGCATGGGAAAAACTCCAAAAAGCTTTTCAGAGATTGGTTGTTTTTTAACACCAGCTAAATAAGCCATTGCAAAGCCTGCCCAACATAAACCAAGCGTACTTGCACACTTTTGACGTGCTTCATCCATCAATGAAACGATTTCTGGCCAATAATTAACTTCTTCAAAGGGAAGATGCTCAACAGGGGCACCCGTAATAATTAATCCATCTAAAGGATAGGGATTCATTGCTTCTCCCCAATTGACGTAAAGAGTATCTAAGTGACCAGTATCCCAAGTCTTATAAGAGTGACTTTTCAATCTTATCCAAATGGGTTCTATCTGAAGTGGTGAAAGGCCTAAGGGGTGAAGCAAATTGAATTCATATTGCTTTCCCAAGGGCATTATGTTTAGGATCCCGATTCTCAAAGGACGAATATCTTGGCGTTCAGCCAATTCAGGTTCTATCCACGAAATACGGTTTCTTTCCAACGCAGCGATCTCGTGATAGCTACTTGGAAGAATCAGAGCCATGAAAAGTCTTTGTTCTCTATAAAAGTGACTAAAGCTTATGTGGGGAAGGCTTTAGTACAGCAACACTTCAAATGATAGAAGGAAATCGGCTTAGTGGATCCTCGATTCAATCTAGAGGCTGAATCCTCTTTAGATTGGCAATGGCTTATCCGTATCGGCCAAAGATGGAAATAAATCTCTAATACGAATAACTAACTCTGAATAGACCTCCTTGCGGAACTGTTCAATGTCATCAGCACTAAGAATATTGTAAACAGTATCTGTTGCATAATCACCGTCTCTGATTGGTTGCCAGTTTGAATTTTGTTTAGATTTCAGTTCAAGAATCGGTGCTTGGTAATCAAACGTAAGTGATTTGCCTCTATTAGAAACAGAAGGCATTGCCCGTTTGACCAAATCCTCACGAAAGGTTAAAAGTTCTTTAGCCTTTAAAGTATCTGGTAGGCCCAAAATGGGTTCGAAATACTCAAGAACACGTAATTCTTCTTCTAAGAGAATTGACCAAACTCCTCTTGCTCCAGTTACCAGGTTTTGTTTTTTTTCAAAATCGGACATTACCTCGAGATAAAAACTTAACCAGCGGTAGTAAGACTTCTCCTTGAGAGGCTTTCTTATAGAAGCCTTGCCTGATGTGATCTTTGGTAAAGCAGCCTCTGCCTTTCTTAAGAATTGCCTATCTTCTCTCTCAAGGTTTATTGCTCCCCATCGCTGTCGATAATCCCAAAGCTCAGCATATCTTGCGACCTCTTCAGGAGACCAGCCCAAACCTTTTAGTTCATCGGCTCGAGGAGTTAATTCTTTTGCCACTTTTAGTTAAGTCTGTATTTAAGGGGAAGCGTAGGCGGTGGAGCGCTCGCTGGAACAATTTTCAAGTACTTAGAGATAGGAATCCTTTGTTTATAAAAATAGCCAACTGGAAGCCACAAATCGCCTTCCTCCACTTGGTAATGAATCTCCCAGTGATAGAGCCCTATAAAAGCCTTCGGATCATCCTTCATCAAATTTGCATATTCCAATACAGCCTCTACGTAATTCTCACTGTTGTTATATCCCCATAAACCTTTTCGTATATCAATCAAACCACCTCGTCTAACAAGGTACCTTGCTGCTGCCTGAATCGAATCGTTAGCATCTTTTATATCACCTCCTTGACCTATGCCCTTCTCAAGCCAAGTTGAGGGAAGAAACTGCATAGGTCCCTGCGCATTAGCAACAGAGACGCCATCTATTCTTCCCATGCCAGTCTCAACTAAATTAATGGCCGCTAAGACTTCCCAATCAATTCCTGTTAATTGTTCAGCTTTTTTGAAGTAGGAGAGTAAGTTTTCTGGGGGTTCAGGAGCAATTACTCTCCAGGCTGGCATTACAAGTGGCCTACCTCTATTGGCGTGCATTTTTAGAAATTCTCTACGAGCCGATAGATGCCTATCTACTACCCTCCTCCAGTCCTCAGGGAGGTAAAACAAAACCTCCTCTGAAAAAATAGATTCTCTTGACAAGAACCTATAAATCACTTGCTGTTGATGACCTAAAAGAGGAAGATCACTGTCAGATGTTGATGAAGAGCGCAAGGCTTCTTCAACAAATACAATTAAATCAGCAACTTCACTTGCCTTGTTAGGGACTATTGGATAGTGCCTACCATCTAACATCCTTGGCAAATTGCCATCAGTAGGCAGACTAAGTCTATTGATATTTTCAGTTAAAAAGTATTTTCTTTCTAAAAAAGAATTATTAGTGATTTTATCTATAGAAAAAGGATAGATAAATATTATAGAAAGAAGAAGATTAAATTTAAGGTCTCTCATTTCTTAATTGAATAGCCTTAGATGAGTTTTATGGTGAATAAAATTTTTAGAATTAAAGGTTAAAAGAAGAACTTTAGCTATAAGCAATAGGATGATGAATTTAATTTCAAATCAATCATGTAAAGAAGAAGAGCCAATAAAAAAGCCCATCTTAGATAGACAGGCTTTTGTTTAAAGTGATTCTCTTATCCTTAAATCTAAAAAGGGAAAGGGCCTGTTTGACCTGCTGAATTGGTGAAGCCTGAAAGGGCCCATACTCCAAAGGAGAAAAGACCACAACCTATAAAAAACATCAAATGAACGATATAGCGGATCCTCTCCTTCTCGCCAATCTGCCCCTGCAATGGAATGTCACCTAATAAGCGACCACTTGAGTTGTCAGAGTTAGAAGCCATGATGGGGCAGTATTTATTGTGCCAAGATTATCGCATAGAAAAGCTGGCAACCTCTAAACTAGTGTTCATTGTTTTAAAATTCAAAAACAACTAGTCAAAATAAGATGCTTGCTTGCTGACTGAATCGAGAAAATCCAATTAAACACCATTACCGATAGAAGTAGGACAGATATAGCTAACAAAGCTTTAAAACAACTAATTGGGTAGTGAATCTTTTAAGGATAGTGTAGCTAAATCATAAAGTATTCTAAGCCAGAGGCTATTTGTATCAGCTGAAACAAGCACTTCCCTAGAGAGGTTTGACATGCTGACAAATGATCGATAATTCTTTAAGTGAATTGCTAATATAACTTCTGAAGGCAATTCATTGCCCTCTTTCAAGGAGGGGTGGTCGAGTGGTTGATGGCTCTGGTCTTGAAAACCAGCAACGGTGCAAGCCGTTCGTGGGTTCGAATCCCACCCCCTCCGCTTACAACTGAAAAACATTTCAAGTTCTAAGCTCAAACAACTCTTTGAATCATGAACTATTTAAGTTATAGCTTGAAGCAAGCAATAAATATCATTCTTGTGTCATGTTGTGTTCTTATACTTTTCTCACAGTCAAAAGCATATGGGGCAGAGTCAACAGAGTTCAGTAAGCAAGAGATAAAACTTTCTAAAAGTTACACCAAGAAATTCTGTAACGCTATTGCAATGGGTGTATCAGAAGATGGCGCCTTAAAAATGTCAATAGCAGAGAATTCAGACCCTTCCTTTAGCCCAAGTTATTGGTTTGACTTCTCAAAAGATAAAGACAAGAAATATAAAGATATTGATAATTTGAGATTAGCTTCTCTCGTGTCAGAGCAAGTTGTCGATTCATGTGGATATACATTGAACTACAAAGGTAGGGAAGGGATTGAAGAATTTAAAGAATACTTTCTTTCTTTATTACAGGAATAACATATATAGTGATAGGCGTCTATTTATATCTTAATTAAGTCAAATTACCTTTTAAGTTTTCCATGAGAAAATAAGCTTTAATGTCAATATAGAAACAGCTAAAATAAAAGTAATTATATTAGCAATTAATACTGGAAAGGCATGGATTTCCCACCCATAGACTCCCCATAAAACTACACCTAAAGAAAAGAGAAGAAACATTCCGTATGAAACATCATTGGCGGATTTAGAGTTCCATGTCTTAATCAGTTGTGGTACAAAAGCAACGGTCGTAAGGACTCCTGCTATCAAACCAGTGATGTCAACAGTATTTAATTCATTTAATAACATAATTTATAAAAAATAAATATTATATCTATAAAATAATGTTAACAATTTAAGGTATCTCTTGTTTTTTTACCCGTAACAGGATTCTCTCCGTCCGCGTCTAAGCAAAGTTGCTTTAACATATCATCCCTCATTGGAACATTTGTAAAATCGGCTCCTGAAATTAAAACATTTTCAAACTTAGTATTAAATGCAAATGCATCTTCGAGAACAGCATTAGTTAGATCTGTACCATTTAAAACTGCAGAATCAAGAGTTGCATTCTGTAAATTTGTATTTGCAAGACTTGCATCCTGTAGCTTTGCACCAAAAAGGCTTGCGCCCTCCAAATCTGATCCCGAAAGATCGGCATTTTTTAAATTTGTGAGATTAAATGTGACCCCCCGTAAATCTTGTTCTGACAAATCAACTCCTATTAAAGACTGTTTTGAGTAATCAACCAAAGCAAATGCTGGGTGAGCTAATTCAATTAGCAAAATCGATATAAAGAAAGGAATGAATAGTCGAACTAACATTGGATTAAATGGCTTCATAACTAAGTGTACTGATTAGAGCCATCAAAAATGATGAAAGAATGCAAAGCTTTGTAGCATTGATATTCTCATAAGATTTTTTCCAGCTTAGAACTAAACAAAGATGGATCTAAAGCATGTTGTCACCTTCTAAACGAAATCGGTTACGCAATATTCTTGAACGAGTAGCTAACAACAAGTCTGTAACCCTAAGCGAGAGACTCTATCTAGATAAGGTTGCGGACCAAGATCAAAGTGTTGCGAATTGGCTTCATCAAGCTCGTATTCAGCAACGTTGCCAAAACCCTAAAGACGGCCTTGAGGAATTAATCAATGAATTGGGACTTGGTTCTGCCGATAAAGAAAAGGCATATAACCCTGAAGAAGATGATTTAGCTGACTGGTTTTGCGGCGCCCCATCATGGATTAGTAGAACCTAATCAAAACAC
>CACPJY010000013.1 GCA_902634405.1 uncultured Synechococcaceae cyanobacterium | reverse complement strand
ATTGCCAAGGGTTTTCGCTTCAAAGTGGGTAGATCATTTTCAAGTTGATCTAGAACGAGTAAATCATTACTTGCTTGTAAGCCACGAATTGAATCTTTTGGGGCTTGTAAGAGCAAGACATCCCCTTCTCGTAAAATCGCTTGACCTAGTCTTTCCTGAACTGTTTGTTGTCCTCTTCTAAGAGCAAGTACGGTGGCATTGTGGCGTTGGCGAAATCGTAGCTCTCTAAGACTTGCTCCAGCCAGAGTGGATCCTGCAGGTAAAAGAACCTCTACAGTATGTTGCTCTTCACATTTTGGCTCAAATAATTTTGAGGAGGTGGAACTTTTTGACGAATTTGTAGCTAGTTGTATGGTGTGTTCTTGCTGGAGACGGAGCAGATCAGCTCTTGTTACTCGGAGTAAGAGGCGGTCTTCAGCTTCCAGTTGTCTATCAGCCAATGGTGGTAGTAGACGCTCCCCTTTTCTTTGTAACTCTAGAACGTCTACATCGAAGCGTCTTTGGAGTCGACTGTTATGAAGAGATTGTCCAACAAGATCTGAATCTGGGGGAATGGTTACTTCTGTAAAGTATCCAGCTTGATTTCCTGGTCTGCCAAATTCATTTTCTTCTTGACCACGATCTGGTAAAAGAAATTGTGGAGCCAATAAAAGATAGAGAGTACCTACTATCCAGATAGGTATTCCGATTGAGGTGAAACTGAAGAGTGATAAAGCTCCATATCCAAGTTGCTGGCTTATATCACTCACAAGAAGGTTTACTGAACTTCCTAGAAGGGTGAGGGTACCTCCAATTACTGTTGCGAATGAAAGAGGGAGTAGGACACGAGAAGGGGATAGGCCTCTTCGATTGCACCAAGATTCAATTACAGGTAGTAGAGATGCAACAACTGGTGTATTTGGGACTACTCCAGAAATTGGCGCAACTACAAGTGCTAATAAGGCAATTAATCTTCTAGGTGACCTAATACGCTCTGAAGCTATCAGTTCTCTTAGCCGGTCTAAAGCACCACTACGAAATAATCCTGCTGATACTGCGAATAACCCCATAAGAGTAATCAGTGCTGGACTGCCAAATCCAGCTAAAGCTTGTTGGGGTGGGAGGACTCCTGTAGCCATGAGTAGTGAGACACTTACTATTCCCGTTAGTTCTGGGGCGAGACTACCGGTAATAAAAAGACAAACAGCAAGTATCAGGATGCCTAAGGTTATTAGGGCTTGAGGATTTTGAAGAGCAATGCTGAGCTCATTCATAAATTCTTATTTCTCGAAAGACTTTTGGGCGAAGATGAACTGGTGCCCCAGAATTGATCCTGTATCCAGGACTTCAGACCTTTCATGCCAGCTCCAGATTTAGCGGAAAGATAAAGCACTTTTGGTTCGATTTTGCGTATCTCGTCAATGCAAATACTTTCGCAACGATCGATTTGATTTGCTAGGACTTGCCGCATGGATTTAGAGCCAAGTGAATCAAGAACTTTATTCACTGTTTTAAGTTGGTTGTGCCAATCAGGATTTGAGAGGTCAACTACTAAGAGCAATATGTCAGCTTCGATAGTTTCTTCAAGGGTAGCTTTAAAGGCCTCTATTAGAGAAGTTGGAAGCTCCTCAATAAAACCAACTGTATCTGTGATGAGTAATTCTTTGGGAGGCCCTAATGCTTGAGGCAAGGCAAGCTGTCTGGTGATTGGGTCTAATGTTGCAAATAAGTTGTTTTCTGAAAGGACCTTCTTCTTTTCGGTCAGACCACATAGGGCATTGAGCAATGAAGATTTCCCTACATTCGTATAGCCCACAAGGGCGACTTGAGGGATTTCAGTTCTTTTGCTTCGGAGCCTCGCACGATGGGCACTCAGTTGTTTTAAATCTTTTTTGAGCTTTTCTATGCGCTTAGCTATGGCACGTCGATCTTTTTCCAGTTGACTTTCTCCAGGGCCACGAGTTCCTATCCCACCTCCTTGGCGAGACAAGGCTTTCCCTCTACCTACCAGCCTTGGCAGGCGATATCTAAGTAATGCAAGTTCTACTTGAAGACGTCCTGCAGTACTAGAGGCGCGTTGCGCAAAGATGTCCAGAATTAATTCAGATCGGTCCATGACAGGGCAATCCAGCAATGTCTCTAAATTTCTAGCTTGACCAGGTGTAAGCTCTCTATCTGTAATGACAATAGAAGCTCCATATCTTCTTGCATCTAGGCCGGCTTGTTGTAATTTTCCTTTGCCCCAGATGGTTTGATTATTTATTGTTCTAGATGTTTGATTAATAACACCAATAGTCTTAGCTCCGGCACTTCTAACTAAACCCTCTAATTCAGCTAAGAGCCTTTCTTTTCTTTTGTCTCCATGTTTTGAAAATGTTAAAAGAAGAACTTTCTCTGTTGAGGACTGAATTGTATCTGTGTTGCTTTGATGTTTTGGAGTAATAGATTTAGATTTTAAACAAATTGTTGCTAAATCATTTTCACATACAAGTTCCCACCCTGATTTCTCTATTTGGTTTGGTTGCCATAAGGTCACACACTTTGAATGATTCTCAGGAATCTTCGCAGGGAAACGTAACCAATACTTTGGAGCAAGATCTAGTGCAACAATTGAATCTTCTTTGGATGGATTTTGGAAGTATTTATCTTTATTTAATTGACAACTGATTAGTCTCCATGAAGCCCTCGGGAGACGATGGGATTTCGGGAGATGGTTGCTGAGTTTCTCAGATTGATGTAGTGGTCCAATCCATACAAGACGACATAGTCCTTTAGGGTCTATTAAAAAGTGCAAAGTAACATTTATAGCCAGAACTTGCTTTGCTATTCCTGCGAGTATTAATGCATCAGAACCTACTTCGGTTGGATGCCTACAGCGACTTAGTCGATCTAATTCTTTTTTTTGTGAGGGCCTTAGTCCCTTTGTCCTGCCCGCGATATGTGATTGTCTCAATGTTCTAAAAGCCATGCTCCTGCAGAGCGAAAACCTAATGAAAATCTTGGAAATTTTGAGATGTATGCAATTCGTCTTATTTGAAAAGCAAGTGGACCTGAAAGAGTAAAGCCCATGCCTGTAATTGAGGCTTCTTTTATCCCAAGACTAAGCATCTCACCAAGGTCATTAAAATCAAATGATGGAGGATCTTCCCCTCCATCAAGTGCAATTAAGATTTTCGCAGCTGTTTGACCTTGCTGAATAGCTACCTGAGCTGTGGCGGGAAATTTATGCTTTTGATTCAATGTTATATCTCCTAAAGCGAGCACATTTTTTAGTCCTTCAACTTGCAGTGACTTATTAATTGGAAGCAATTTATCAATAAGGTGAATTGGAGGCTCTATTTTGGGAATGACAGCCTTCCTCCCTCCGGTCCATATTAAGCCATGATGAACAAGAGAAAACTTCGAGCCTTCTTGCTGATTAAGCATTTCAAGCTCTACATCAGTTGCACTAGCTTGTAATACTTTTGTCGCTAAATGAATTTTAATACCTCGGTTTAATAGTGCTATTCGAGCCTGTTCTTGATTAAAGGATTTAGACTTGGGTAGAATTATCTCACCCATCTCAATAAGATGAATAGTTGCTTCTCTAGTCATAATATCGCTAACTTTACATGCCAACTCAACACCACTTGGGCCAGCTCCAATAATGATAAGATTTTTTTGAACATTGCTTTTAATATTTATATCTCTAATTTTTTTTCTAAGTATATTTACATCATTAATCCCTTCAAACTTTAGAGCATTCTCTCTGATTCCAGGAATACCAAAATCGTCAATTTCGGATCCTGTACTAACTACTAGTTTATTGTAAAAAAGATTCTTTCCTGAAGCTAGATGAATTTTATTTTCTTTTGTATTTATTTTTAAAACTTTATCTTGGAGATGAATTATACCAGTCTTATTTAGAAGGGAATTGTAGGAAGGAGCAACTTCCCAAGTGTTTATCTCTTCACTCAATAACTCGTATAGCAAAGGTAGAAATACGAATTCTGAGCGAGGCTCTATGAGAAAGATAGAAAACTTTGGCTGCAAGCGACTTAGAGTTAATGCAGCAGTTAGACCTGCAAATCCACCTCCTATAAAAACTATTGCATTAGCAGAAGAAAGATTGGAGGCCATTTCAACGGGCCAGATACAATTTTTTAAGCGAAACCAAGCGTTTAGGCAACGTGATATTGGAAGATAGTCATATGAAAGATAGTTCTTTGCCTGACTCAACTGTGGATGGTGCAAACTCTAGAGAAGAAATTCCATCAATTCAAGGGGTTTCACTCCTAGATGCCAGGGCACACTTAAAAGACCTTCAACCTCAAGACAGACTTGATTGGGCGTATCAAAAATTTGGCAATCGCTTTGCGATGACAACTAGTTTTGGAATTCAATCATCTGTTTTGCTTCATATGCTCACTAAGAGTTCTTTTTGTTCTGAGGTTCCAGTCATATGGGTTGATACAGGTTACTTACCCTTTGAGACATATAGATACGCTGAACAATTAACAAATCAGTTTGGATTGAATATTCGGATCGCTCAAAGTCATTTGACTCCTGCAAATATGGAGGCTTTGCATGGCAGGCTTTGGGAAACCAAATCTGTTAAGGATTTGGAGAGGTATCATTCAATTAGGAAGGTTGAGCCTTTAGAGCGTGCTTTTAATGATTTGAATGTCCTTTGCTGGGCTAGTGGCGTCAGGGGCGGGCAAACTGACCATCGACGTTCTATGCAGTTGCTTGACTCACTTCGTGAACGTTTTACTTTGAGACCTTTACTTGAATGGTCTCAAAAGGAAGTTTTTTATTACATGGAAGACAACAATTTGCCTCAACATCCCTTATTTGAAAAGGGGTATTCCACGGTAGGGGATTGGCACTCTAGTTCTCCTGACAGTGAGGATTTGAAGGGGAGAGGAACCAGGTTTGGTGGACTTAAGCAAGAGTGTGGTATTCATCTTCCTTCTGAATCAAATAGAGAAGGGATCTGAAAGTGAATTGTCTAAGGAGGTGTTTGTTAATTGGAAATACTCATTGGCATTGGGCAGAAAAGGATTCCTCACAATGGAATTTCTCGCATTGTGATCCAGATATTCAAAGGCTCAAGAAATGTTCTCCAGATACTTTCATGACATGGGCGGCGGTAGGCCCCGTGCCCTCGGGTAATTTCTTGGACTTATCTTCACGACTCCAAAAAGAAAACATTCCCTTGGGAAAGATGCCACGATGGCTTGGTATAGACCGTGCTTTAGGCGCATGGGGTGCACTCATGCGTGCAAGAGAATCAGGCCTTCATGCGTCTGGATTACTTGTTGTTGATGCTGGAACGGTTTGTAGTTTGACAAGAGTCACGGCCAATGGTGATTTTGATGGTGGGCAGTTAATCCCTGGCTTACGCTTGCAGCTAACGGCGATGGCTAGAGGAACAAAAGATTTGTTTGACCCTGGCCTTTTTTCATATCTTCCTGAACCATTTCCTCAAGAAACATCTGAAGCTATGAGAAGAGGAAGTTTACAAGCTTTATTTGGTGCTCTTATAGAAGCAAAGAAATTATGCGATTTGCCTTTATGGTTATGCGGAGGAGACGCTCCTCTTCTTTTAGAGTTGTTGAATGAGAGAAAAGTAGATGTATTCCATCAGCCTGATTTAGTCTTAGAGGGGATGATTAATATTCAATCTCAAATTATTCAAGTTCAAGGTCGGCAATGATTTGATTGGCCATTGCGTCTGCTTTTACTTTTAAATATATGAGCTCTATTTTTCCATCAGGGTCAATCACAAATGTTTGACGTTTCATTCCCATATATTCTCGACCCATAAACTTCTTGAGGCCATAACTTTCATATGAGCTTGCTACGGGGCAAGGCTCTGGGTCTGTAAGTAGAATGAAAGGAAGATCGTATTTTTTGACAAATTTCTTGTGGGATGTTTGATCATCTTTACTGATTCCTAAGACTTTTATTTCTTGTTGTTCGAATATTTTCCATTGATCTCTGAAGTTACATGCTTCTTTTGTGCAACCTGGGGTGTCATCTTTTGGGTAAAAGTAAATGACAACTCGTTTACCTTTCAGGGATGAAAGGGTTATTGGAATGCCATCTTGATTGGGGAGGGTGAAATCTGGTGCAGGGTTTCCGATTTGTAAGTTCATTGTTGCCTACAGAAGCCAATCAACTAAGACTAACTGCGTTATGGCTTTTCCCGCAGGAAGCTCCTTTTCAACCAATTACTCAAAAAGAGGAAGAGGTTGCTTCACAATTGTCAATTAGAAGGTCTTTAGAATATCGTCATTCTAGAGGGTATGTAAGACATGCTTTAGCAGGTTTATGGGACGTATGTCCCCTTGATATCCCCTTAAAAGCATTGCCTGGCCAACCCCCAATGCTTGAGAAGGGTTGGGGGTCTGTGAGCTTTAGTCATTCAAGAGACGCACTTTTGGTTGGTTGGTCTCCGTTTAGATTGGGAGTGGATGTTGAGAATTCTGATCGGTCTTTTTCTTCTAAGCTGATTGTAAATCGTTATTTTTGCAGAGAAGAGAAAAGGTTTTTTGCTGATTTCAAGGAAGATGAATTACGTGCAAAGGCATTGCGATATTGGGTTGTTAAGGAAGCCTCAATTAAATGGCAGAGAGGTAGTCTTTCTGATGATTTAACGAATTGGTGCTTTGACCCTGATTTGTCATTGTCTCAAAATGAGGTACTGGGTTATAAGCTGCGTGTTTATCAAATCACCTACCATAACTGGACTATGGCAGTTGTTTCTGAAGATATTCTCAATCTTCCTACTCCTATGCTTTGCTTGGGCTAGAGATTCTATTCAAATTCTTCTTATGGGCTTTCTATAAATGAAAAAGATGAAATTTTTAAATTTGGCTTTTCTTTTCTTTCAACCACTACTTATAACTCCTCTATTTTTTAATGTGAGTATTTGGGGAGGTGGTGGAGGCAAAGCACTTTCTATGGAAAAAGAATCATTGAATAACAACTTAGAATTAAATGTGTTTCAAGAATTTGTTCAGACTGGTAAATCCAGAAATAAACTTTTTCAATGGGCTATTCATAAAACAGGGTGGAGCAAAGATGAAATTAAATTAGCAATCACCAAAATATATAAATTTGATTCAGATTCACTGAAAAGATTTCTTTATTCAGAAGAAGGTATTTTTTTTATGAAAAAACTTTCTAAACCATATTTTCACCAATCATTTGAAGAGCATGTTTTTTTAGATGAGATTCGCTCTGCAATACTTAAAGATTCTAGTGATGGGCTTGTCTCTACAATTGGAATAACATCAAATCTATCTGACGAGTTTTTGCTTATAAAGGAGTGTGATAAAAGCATTTCCCCTGGTCCTTGCCGCCCTTCTAATTGTAAAGATTCAAATGAATGCCTTACTACACTTTCTTGGTACTTATTTCTTCCTGCATGCTTGCAAGCAAGATATCTGGGATTACAGGCTTCATCTGAAAGTTATCAAAGGTATTGTTATGCAAATTATTAATAATACTTTTTTGCTTTATTTAGTTCTTACTAAGAATGTTTTCTTAGTTGACCTGAAATCACTTGATGTACGAGGACTTGTGGAAACTTTTGACCTCTCAATCCTTTAAGAATGTTTTGCAATCGTT
The DNA here is from genome assembly GCA_902634405.1 of uncultured Synechococcaceae cyanobacterium. Taxonomy (GTDB): domain Bacteria; phylum Cyanobacteriota; class Cyanobacteriia; order PCC-6307; family Cyanobiaceae; genus CACPJY01. The sequence goes on along the minus strand of CACPJY010000013.1, from coordinate 36,791 downwards.
TTATTGATGATATTGAATTCTCTTTGGACAATAGCTTTCTGTATGGACGTCCTTTGTCTAGCCAGCGACGTTCCAAGTCTTTATCGATTGTCTGGTAAAGGGTTTCTTCCCATGAACTGTATTCAAGTTGCCAGCCTAGTCGGACAAGTATTTGTGGCAAGGTATTGTCTATTCGATGTTGCTTTAACCAGCTAGTCTCTTTTTTAATTAAAAATTTAAGAAGATCTATGTCTTTTGAATCCTTTATCTTGTCTTGCGTAATGTTTTGGAGAGCTTTAGCAGGTCCAAAAAGAGGGTGAGTTACAAGAAGTCTTAATCCTGCATTTTCTGTGCACCGTAAGGTAATTGCTTCCCAAAGCTCAGATTCGCTTGAGCGACAATATGCTTGGTTTAGGAGTCGACCCCCAACCCATTCAAATGCATGGTTTTTTGCTAATTCACTTATTCCTAAAAAGTCAGCATTAACTACTTTTGGTTGGAGTATAGGGTCAAGAATTTCAATCTGAGCCATTAGTCGAGAATATTTTTTAGAGCTTTCACTGAGGATAGTTACTCCCCCTTCTGGAACAGCTTGGAGGGGGTCTATAGCCCAAAGAAGTGAATTCTCACCTAAAACTAAAACTCTATGATGTCTCTTCCAGTTCAAGTCATGCCATAATTTCTTTCTTAGTTTTTGTAATCGCTCACTCTCATTATGTAATTGCCTTTGCACCCACCTTTCCATATCAGGTGATTTTGGACCACTGCTAATTAAGACAGGGTTTTCTTGTTCGGATTCTGCTGCAGCTGCTAGTTGACTAGCCCTACGTTCCATCATTAATGACTTTCGTTGGCCCTCCCATCCATTAGAGGTCGGTTGCCAGAAAACTTCTCCTTGTAGTTCATTCGGTAGGTATTGCTGTGAAACCCAGTGCTCTGCAAAGGCGTGAGGATACTTATATCCAAGGCCATCTCCATATGCTTCTTTATCTCGATTGCCATCTCGTAGATGACTTGGTACTTCTTGTTGTTGAGTTTGTTTGACTGTTTTCAGGGCTTCGAAAAAACCATTGATACTGTTACTTTTTTGTGCACATGCTAAGTAAAGGGTTGCTTGTGCTAATGAGTAAAGTCCTTCTGGTAAACCAACTCTTTCGAATGTAGAAGCACATGCTTCTACAATCACAATTGCTTGGGGATCTGCTAACCCAATATCTTCGCCTGCAGAGATCAATAAACGTCGAAAAATAAACCTAGGGTTTTCACCAGCTTCAATCATTTTGGCTAACCAGAACAAGGATGCATCAGGGTCTGAACCTCTTATAGATTTGATGAAAGCACTAATCGTGTCAAAATGGAAATCACCTTGTTTGTCATAAAGAACTGCTCGTTCTTGAATAGATTCTTCTGCGGTTGAAAGGTTTATCTCGATAACACCTGCCTTTCCGGAGGATGTCGTTTCGACAGCAAGCTCAAGAGCATTTAGTAAACATCTTGCATCACCATTCGCAATGTCTACGAGATGCTTTTTAGCTTCATTTGTAATTTCTACCTTTTGTTGCCCATAACCTTGTTCTTTATCTAACAATGCTCGCTCTAGAAGGCGATGCATATCTTCTGAGCCTAGAGGTAGTAACCGAAAAAGTCTTGATCGACTGAGGAGTGCTTTGGAGACTTCAAAATAAGGATTTTCCGTAGTGGCACCTATAAGGGTGACCGTTCCATTTTCCACCCATGGTAAGAGTGCATCTTGTTGGATATTATTGAAACGATGAACTTCATCAATAAATAGGATTGTGCGTAAGCCATGTTGTTCAAGGCGTTTCTTGGCAGCATCTACCTCTACTCGTAGTTCTTTTACTCCAGCAAGTACTGCATTAAGGCTTACAAAAATAGCTCTTGTATGCCCTGCAATTATTCTAGCAAGCGTTGTTTTGCCTACTCCAGGTGGTCCATGAAGGAGTAGATTGCCAATTCGATCAGCATCAATAGCTCTACGTAGTAGACGACCTTCTCCAAGAATTGAATTTTGCCCTACAAAGTCCTCGAGATCCTTAGGCCTTAGACGATCGGCAAGAGGAGCATGCTTCTTAAGGGCTTGTTCGCCATGAAATGTAAAAAGATTTTGCTCCAAGTTTTCTTATCTCCAAGAATCTATTTTGCAAGAGTGTCTTCAATGAAGATAAGTCTTTTTATTATTAAAATCATAGAAAAGAAAATGAATTTAGATAATTATTTTTTTAGAGGTCAGTTCTCTTCGCTCCTCATGTTATAACAGTTGGACTTGACATCCCAGTTCGCTGCTTTATCTCCGCAAGACTATTAACCCCTTGAATGAGATCTTTTAAAGCTATTTGAGGATTCTGAGAGAGGTCTCCATTTTGCGAGGTATAGCGTTCAAGATAAACCCTTAAAGTAGCTCCTTTTGTACCTGTTCCTGATAGACGTAATATGATTCTGCTTGCATCTTCAAGAATAATTCTTAATCCTTGATTGGTTGTCAATGACTTGTCTATGGGATCCATATAGCTGAAATCATCTGCTTTTAAAATCGAACTTCCTGCGAATGATTGCCCTATTAACTTTGGAAGCATCCCCTCTAGCCTGTTGTACAAATCGTAGGCTTTAGCCGTTTCTACCTCTTCGTAATCATGACGTGAGTAGTAATGCCGACCGTATTGTCTCCAATGTGTAGTTATTAATTCTTGTACAGAACATTTTTTTCTAGCAAGAATTTGTAACCAGAAAAGAACTGCCCATAAGCCATCTTTTTCACGAATATGATCACTTCCGGTCCCAAAACTTTCTTCTCCACATAGGGTTATTTGTTCTGCATCAAGTAGGTTGCCAAAGAATTTCCAGCCTGTAGGAGTCTCGAAACACTTAATGCCTAGATCATTCGCGACAACATCAATAGCACTACTGGTCGGCATTGATCGTGCTACCCCTTTAAGACCATTCGAATAAGCCGGGACTAAAAGAGCATTTGCGGCTAGTACTGCAAGACTATCGCTTGGATTGACAAAACATCTTCGACCTAAAATCATATTTCGATCACCATCTCCGTCACAGGCTGCACCAAAGCAATACTTATCACTATTCAATAACAAATCAGATAGTTCATGGGCATATGTGAGGTTTGGATCAGGGTGCCCCCCTCCAAAATCTGGTAAGGGAACTGCGTTCTTAACTGATCCTTCAGGTGCGCTTAGAAGTCCTTCTAGTAGACGTTTAGCGTATGGTCCAGTAACAGCATGGAGTGCATCAAAAACTATTGGGAAATTATTTCTCAATAGTTTTTCTATTTCATCAAAATCGAAAATTTGTTGCATTAACGATAGGTAATCGTCTATTCCATCAATGATTTCTATAGTCATACCTCCTAGAAAATCTTTTCTAGGAGAGTTGATATTTATGGGTGATCCTTCCCATATTTTGAAATGGGTTAATTCTTTTGTTTTCTCATAAATATTGTTGGTTAGTGATTCGGATGCAGGACCACCATTTGCACCATTTACTTTTACCCCAAAGTCTCCCTTGGGCCCACCGGCATTATGACTAGCGGAAAGAATAATCCCACCAACGGCTTTGTGCTTTCGAATTAAATGTGAAGCTGCAGGAGTGGATAGAATTCCTCCAGTTGTTGTAATAACTTTTCCTGCGCCATGAGCAGCAGCCATTTTCAAAATTATATCTATTGCATTTAGGTTCCCGTATCTACCATCTCCTCCCAGTATTAAGGTCCCACCGTTGATACCAGGCAGAGTTAGCAAAACAGCTTCTATAAAGCTTTCAAGATAATTAGGCAATTCAAAATGCTTAGTGCTTTTGCGTAGTCCTGATGTTCCTGGCTTTTGGTCTTGGAAAGGATTTTCTATTTTTACGATCCGGACCGAGTTTTCTTTTGGTGAATTGATTGTCATTAGAAAGAGAGTTGTCTAAGTTTGATCAGTAAGAAAGAATATTTATCTTCAATTCTGCAAAATCATGATACTTGAGATTGAGCTGTAATTGCATGAACCTTTGTTATTACTCCGAAAATAGCTTCAGTTAGAACGCATCGTTATGTCTTTGTAGATCTTTTGGGCATGGTTCTTAACATTGATGGATTCTTATTTTTTTTATTACTTTTACATATTATCGAGAGTCTTCTTGCAGGTAAATCTATTGAATCTCTTCTGATAAAGCTATTTAAATCACTATGTTTTGCCATTTGAATTAATTCCCATATAGTATCTTTACAAGCATAGGGTAGACGAGGGTGATCCATTAAAGGATCGGCTAATTCCCTTGTTTTATTACAAGCCTCTACATCATTATTTTGTGAGCATATATAGGCTTGTTCTTGAATATTTCTCAAGACTTCTTTGTTCGGCATGGGGACATATTTTGTCTCCGCGTTCGCGCAGGGGGCTATATTTAAAGAGATGCTTAAAATAAATAATAAGGACTTATCTTTGAAGATTGTCATGGCTTTAAGACTCGATAAATTAATTTTTGGATAATTTTGAACCCTTAAACTTTATTTAATTTGACATTCATTTGTTCAATGAATTTTCAGTGCGGCATTTCAGATGTCATGAGCATTGAGATAAACCAAAGTGTTGCAAGGATAAGGGCAGTCAATACACCTGCTCCCAAGCCTATGCGAGCAATGGTTAAGGGAACAATAACCGGGAACAGGATCGCTCCTGCCAGAGGTGTAAACCCTACAAAAAATTTCTTCATCTATTAGACGAATTGGTTTAGAACCATTTGCTTGCTGCTTGATCTTTCGGAATGCTGTTGTCCACAGGAGTTTTACGCTCAAATTGCAATGTGATGTTTCTTCGCTCTCTCCCATCAGCAGCAGTTGCTTCTATTGGGTAATTTTGTTGGCCGTCTCTAAAAGGAACTTGTAATCTGAATGTCCCATCACTCGAAAGCGGCACTTCTTCTCCAGCGATTGTTAGTTTTGCTGAAGGGTCTGTAGATCCATAGACAATGAGTTCAGCATCCGCTACTAGCCAGAAAGATCGTTGTTGTGGAGTTACGCCACCTAATCCAGATTCGTTTCTCCCGCTGGCCCAAAGTCCTATGGCAGAATCGTTTCCTCCTATGCCAGATTCCAATCTCGAGCTCTCGTCTTGGAAAATTTCAGAACCAGATCTATGCTTGTGGAAAAAGTGTGTCGCATTTTCATAAAGACGCTCATGAAGTTCATGACCTTCAGATTCTGTATCTAAAGGAACTATTGTTGAGGGTTCACTACTTGGAGCCGTTTCAAGATTAAATGGGACGAATTGGTCTAAAACTTCTGAACTTGGATGAAGGCTTGGAACTTTGGCTACTGATGAAAATGCCAATGACATCCAGTTGCTTTTGATTCGATAGCCAAGTTCAACTCGGTATTCCCTATCCGCCATTGGTATTGGTAAATACCATTCCGTGTTATGACTATCAACAATTACTTCTTGAAGTGTGTGGTGATGTGCAGTTCCATCTGCTCTCCCAGTTACATCTGCTAAACGAAGGGACAAACGACTTGCGCCCTCGTTCATAGCTTGCTCCCTATCTGTTTCGGAGATTTCCCAAAAGACATATGCCCATTCAGGATCTCTAGGAAGGAAAACGACTCTTGTATTGCTTTTCTCTGATAGGTCAGATTTGTTCGGTTGAGGAGGATTTATTAAAGAGTTCTGTGATTCTGAGTTAGAGGATGATCGCCAAAATGGATTGAGTAAATGATTATTCTTTTGAGCGTTTTGCGTATAGCTCGCTTGTCTTTGAGATATTTCTTTTATTAAATCAGATTTGTTTTTTTTGCTGTAGAGGGGTACGTCCAACTCGCTTGCTTTTTTGCGCAGTTGGCGTAGTGTTAGACGTGACAGAGAATCTTGGGCTTGAGTCACGTTCAGGGTTGCTTCGTTTCGTTGGGGATATTCTGTGGTCTGGAGTGCCCAAAATGTCTTCGTGGTCAGCATCCACTGACTCCAGAGAATCTTGATCAGATTTTCTAAGAGTACCGGTTTGTCTTTCTCAGATCTATTTGCTTAAATTTTTCTGGCAAATTAAATCATTAGAGCTTTAATGCATAGGTAAATAAAAAAACTTGCTTCCTTTTAGTATAAAGGCGTTTACAATAAATTTGTTTTACATAACGTGTTTATAGGGTAAAATATGAAATCCACATGTGTGCCCACCATTTATCCTCCATTCGATTCGACTTACAGTGCAATCAGGAAAAGATAATCTGATTATCTCTAGTTCTTGATCGCATATAAAAGGATGATCTTCTGCGATCTTGCTGATTGAACAATGAAATGCATTTATGTACCAGCCTTGGCCTTTACTATCCTTTTTATAATCAGCTAAGTAACCCTCATCACTTCTTAACTGTATAAGCTTCTTTATCCTCTCAGCAATGTTTCCCTGGCCTATTTGATTACGGTAATATTTGACTTTTCTGGATAGTTGGTTGCTCCATAGCTCTTCTAACTTCTCCTTAGAAAATGTTGCCTCCATCGAAGTTAGCAGGTCTAAAGTAAATATTTGATTCCCATTGTTGAAGTGATTTTGCCCTTGCTCTGTTAACTGCCATGAATTAGAAGGGCGTCCCCGTCCGACGGGGATTGAGTGCGCTTCTACTAGGCCGGTTTCCTCAAGAATCCGAAGGTGTCTGCGCATTACTTGTACAGATACTCCTAATGAGCTGGCTAGTTCACCAGCGCTTCTTTTCCCACTTTTTAGAAGAAGTGTTAGAGCTTTTTCACGAGTTGGTAAAACTGCTTCTTTTTTCATTACTCCTTGGCGTAGGCTCTACAAAGGAAACATAACTGTTTCGTAATCTTGGACTTACCTTATCTAATCAAGGTTACCTTTCTGCTAAAGCCACAATGGGTTCTCTTTGTACCTGTATTAATGGCTTCTACCTTTGACAAGCAACTTCGTTGCTTTAGATTCAAGTCCTTTTTGGTGATATAGCTTTACCAAAGGCAAGGCTTTTGAAATAAGCAACCGTTTGTAGTTCCTCAGGGAGTCTTTGATGACCACTCAAAATGCACTTAATGAACTTGTAGGGAAGCCTTATAAGTACGGTTTTGTCACTGAGATTGAAACAGATAAAATTTCTAAAGGGTTGAATGAAGATATTGTTAGATTGATTTCATCAAAGAAAGAAGAGCCTGCTTTCTTACTTGATTTTCGTTTGCGTGCTTATAAAAAATGGTTGCAAATGGAAGAACCTAAATGGGCAGATCTTGGCTTCCCTCAGTTAAGTTATCAGGATATTGTTTATTATTCAGCCCCAAAACAAAACGAAAAGAAGCAAAGTCTTGATGAAGTAGACCCTAAATTGCTAGAAACATTTGATAAACTTGGGATACCATTAAGTGAGCAAAAAAGGCTGACAAATGTTGCTGTAGATGCAGTTTTCGACAGTGTCTCTATTGCGACTACTTATAAAGAAAAACTGGCTGAACATGGTGTTGTGTTTTGTTCAATTAGTGAGGCTGTCTTGCAATACCCCGAATTGGTTCAACGCTATATAGGTAGTGTTGTACCTTCTAATGATAATTTTTTTGCTGCACTTAACTCTGCTGTTTTCAGTGACGGCTCTTTTGTCTTTATTCCTAAAGGAGTAGATTGCCCAATGGAGTTATCTTCTTATTTTAGAATTAATTCTGGAGATGTAGGTCAGTTTGAGCGTACTTTGATAATTGCTGAAGAGAATTCTTCAGTAAGTTACCTAGAAGGATGTACCGCTCCTATGTTTGATACTAAAACTCTCCATGCAGCAGTAGTTGAGATTATTGCCCTTGATAAAGCTTCTGTGAAGTATTCAACAGTTCAGAATTGGTATTCTGGAGATGAAAAAGGTGTTGGTGGAGTATACAATTTTGTCACTAAGAGAGGGCACTGTAGAGGATATAAAAGTAAAATTAGCTGGTCTCAGGTTGAAACTGGTTCCGCAATAACATGGAAGTATCCAAGTTGCGTTTTACAAGGAGACGATTCAGTTGGCGAATTTTATTCAGTAGCATTAACTAACAACAAGCAGAAGGCAGATACAGGAACTAAAATGATTCATGTGGGTAAGCGAACACGATCGACAATTGTAAGCAAGGGAATTAGTGCAGGTCAATCATCTAATAGTTATAGAGGATTAGTTCAGATGACTAAATCTGCGAAAGACTCACGAAATTACAGTCAATGTGATTCCATGTTGATTGGTGATAAGGCATCTGCAAATACATACCCTTATATTCGTTCGCAGCAACCTCGATCTAGCATCGAACATGAAGCGAGTACTTGTAGGATTTCTGAAGAGCAACTTTTTTACTTACAAAGCAGAGGTATTGGCTTTGAGGAAGCAATCTCGATAATGGTTAGTGGTTTTTGTAGAGAAGTATTTAACCAGTTACCGATGGAATTTGCGGCAGAAGCGGATAAGCTCCTTGCTTTAAAATTGGAGGGTTCAGTTGGATAAGTTTTACAATATAAGCTTTAAAATGCTTTGACTTTCTTTTAACACTCATCTTTACTTAAAGTGATTCAACCAGAAGCAAAATTAATTCTTGATATATCTGATCTCCATGTAAGTGTGGAAGGTCAAAATATACTTAAAGGAGTTAACTTACAGATCCGGGCTGGCGAAGTTCATGCAATCATGGGAAGGAATGGGAGTGGAAAAAGTACTCTTGCAAAGGCTCTTGCCGGGCACCCTGCATATTCGGTTACTTCTGGAAGAGTTGATTATCTTGGGAAGAATCTTTTTGATTTTGATCCAGAGGAACGAGCGCGTCTAGGCTTGTTTTTGGGCTTCCAATATCCTGTTGAGATTCCTGGTGTAAGCAATATAGAATTTTTGCGCGTAGCAACTAATTCTTGCAGGAAAGAGAACGGCAAGGATGAATTAGATGTGTTTGAATTTGAGGATTTAGTTAATGATCGTCTTAAGATTGTTCAAATGGATCCATCTTTCCTTGAGCGTAGTGTAAATGAAGGGTTTTCAGGCGGAGAGAAAAAAAGAAATGAGATTCTTCAGATGGCTTTATTAGATCCTGTTCTATCCATTCTTGATGAAACCGATTCTGGTCTAGACATAGATGCTTTGAGGGTAGTTTCTTCTGGTGTCAATCAACTTTCAAGCCAAACTAATGCCACAGTTTTAATTACACATTATCAGCGTCTTTTAGATGAAATTACTCCTGATTTTGTTCATGTAATGGCTTCAGGGAGAATTCTTAGAACTGGAGGCAGAGAGCTTGCATTGGAGTTGGAGCAATCTGGTTATGAATGGGTTGATAAAGAACTTCAAGGGGGGGGAGATAATTGATAATGCTTCGAGGAGATTTCCTGAAATCATTGCCTGAACCAAGGGGGATTCTCCGGTCAGTTCAAATAAGAGGTAGAGATTATTTAGAACGCTTTGGATTGCCTAGTGGAAAGAGCGAGCCTTGGCGCATTACTGATTTAGAACGTCTCAAGACGCTATTAAGTCGTCCTTTTTTTCTTTCTCGAGACGAGAACGAAAGTAACTTAATCAGGTCAATGGCTGTCCCCCCAAGTGATGGGGTCAGGCTGGTCCTTTCTCCTTCACTTCAATCGATAGATGACCAAAAATTACCGAAAGAATTTCGTCAAATAACTGGTGCAGACTTGGAACGTCTATTAAGTAGCAATATTCCTAATAGTGCTTCTGATAAAGATTGGGCTATCGGACTAAATCAGGCGACAGCCGGTACCGTTCTTGCCTTAAGAGTGAAAGGATGCAATCCACCACCTTTGGAGTTGGTTGCTGAGGCTCAATTAGATAGGTTTTCTCCAAGTCGTGTAGTACTTGTTTTAGATTCCAATACTCAACTTGACTTGCTAGAAGTCATTCTTGGAAAGGGATGCTCTGCTCAAAGTCATTTCTTAGAGATACATTTAGCTGAAGGTGCCTCTTTAAATCATGGTTTAATTGCTCTTGGCGGTGGTGAGGCTGGCTTACTCGCCAATGTAATTGTTCATCAGAAGAGAGATAGCTCTTATTCATTATCGATGATTCAAGAAGGATGGTCGCTTGGGCGAATCGAACCTGATATTTGTCAGGGAGATGGCCATGCTCATACAACTTTAAGGGGATTGCAGGTCTCTAAAGGAACTAGGCAAGTGGCGACTCACTCAAAGATTAGTTTTCAGGGGCCTGAAGGCACGCTTGATCAATTGCACAAAGCTTTGGTAGCTGATAAATCACATAGTATTTTTAATGGTGCAGTTGAGGTCCCTCAAATTGCACAGAGAACTAATGCAGTGCAATTGAGTAGAAACTTGTTGTTGTCGAACAATGCTCGTGTTGATACAAAACCAGAGTTGGAAATTATTGCTGATGATGTTCGATGCTCTCATGGCGCAACTGTTAGTGAACTTCAAAAAGAAGAACTTTTTTATATGAGGAGTAGAGGAGTGGATACAAGGCAGGCAACAAAACTTCTGTTGCAAGGTTATTTTCAAGATATTTTGAGATCACTTCCTGTTGAAGCAGAACGTTGGTCTGTGCTTGAGAGATTGCTTGAGAGTGTTGGTGATTAGTTGTGGATAGTTTTAACTTGGCTCAAATGACTAGAAAGGACTTCCCTCTTTTCTCATCTGTTGAGGGTGGTCAGCAACTTGTTTACTTAGATCATGCAGCTACTAGTCAAAAGCCCCGACAGGTTTTGGAAACTTTGCGAAATTACTATTCGCATGAAAATGCGAATGTTCATCGTGGTGCACATCAGTTAAGTGCAAAAGCTACAGAGGCCTTCGAAGCAGCTAGGGAGAAAACAGCCCGATTTATTAACGTAGATTCTTCCAATGAGATCTTGTTTACAAGGAATGCCACCGAAGGGATTAATCTTGTGGCAAGGTCTTGGGGAGACTCTTGTATTCGTGAAGGTGATGAGATAATTCTCACCCTAATGGAACATCACAGCAATATTGTTCCATGGCAAATGTTGGCCAAAAGATCTGGATGTGTTCTTAAATACGTTGACATAGATGAAAAAGGCCAATTCAATTTCGAGGATTTTCGTTCTAAGATTAGTAGTCGAACCAAGTTGGTCACAGTGGTTCATATAAGTAATGCCTTGGGTTGTTGTAACCCAATTGCTGCTGTTACTGAATTAGCCCATAAATATGGAGCACTAGTAATGGTTGATGGCTGTCAAAGTCTTGCACATCACACTATTGACATCCCTTTATTAGATATCGACTTTTTAGTTGGCTCTTCTCATAAGCTTTGCGGTCCAACTGGCGTGGGGTTTCTTTGGGCAAGAGAAGAAATTCTTGAATTAATGCCTCCTATGTTGGGAGGTGGGGAAATGATTCAAGATGTTTTTTTGGACCATAGTACTTGGGCTGAATTGCCACATAAATTTGAGGCTGGCACACCTGCGATTGGAGAAGCCATTGCTATGGGAACAGCTCTTGATTATTTGACATCTTTAGGTATGGAAAATATTCAAGCTTGGGAACAGAAACTCATGCAACATCTTTTTGCAGGTTTGACGAAAATTAATGGGTTACAGATCCTCGGACCTACTCTAGATGAACAGCCAAATCGAGGGGTGCTTGCAACTTTTATAGTTGATGGAATTCATGCAAATGATATATCTGCACTCTTAGATGCTAGAGGCATATGTATTCGAAGTGGTCATCATTGTTGTCAACCACTTCATAGACATTTTGGTATAACGGCTTCTGCAAGAGCAAGCCTTAGCTTTACTTCTACGATGTCTGAGATTGATTTTTTTCTTGACGAATTGAATTCGGCAATTCAATTTTTGAAATTGAATTCTTGAACTCTAATATTTTTCGGGAATGAAGATTTTAACTACTTTGTTTAGTAACTAAAGACCGAGATGTTTTTGGAAGAATCTTTCTGTATTTTCTAATACTGCTATTCGGTTGTTGCTGTTTTTGAACCCATGTCCTTCTTCGGGGAAGATATGGACTTCTACAGGTATTCCATTTTTTTTCAGTTCTCCTGCTATATGTGTCGTTTGTTCTGGAGGAACTACTTTGTCTTGAAGTCCTTGAAAGAAAATTATAGGACACTTGATTTTGTTGGCGTTTGCCAGTGGTGAACGTTGCAAGTACCGCTCTTTTGTATCGGGCCATTCCCCTATAAGCGTATCAAGATATTGAGCTTCAAAACGATGTGAATCTTTGGCCATGGAAGAAAGGTCGCTAACTGCATAACGACATGCCCCTACCTTGAAAATATCTGTGAAACACAAACAGGAGAGAGTTGTAAAACCTCCTGCACTGCCGCCAGATATAGCGATATGAGCTGGATTAGCTTTCCCCATGTCAATTAATGCTTTTGCTGCTGATGCACAATCTTGTACATCTACGACTCCCCACTCCTCGTTAATTCTTTGTCTATAGGCTCTACCAAAACCTGTTGACCCTCCATAGTTCACATCTATTACACCCCATCCACGAGTAGTCCAGAATTGTATTTCAAGGTTTAAGCCTTTGTTAGCCATACTTGTTGGTCCACTATGACTTCTGACTAATAATGGTGCGGCTAAACCTTCTTTCCCTATTGGAGGGTAATAGAAAGCATGAGTGTTTTTCCCTTGAGTTCCTTGAAACCAAAAATTTTCTGCTTTGCTGATCTCCTTCTCATTCATGAGAGCTGGTCGGCTTGGATAATGTTCCCAATCCATTGAATCTAAGTTCATTTGTAGAAGGCCGGATTCTGTTGTTGAATTGCCAGCTATTGCTAAAGCATGGGTACCGTTTACATATAGACCTGAGAGTTCGTCAAAAGGTTGTTGAATTTCTTTTACATCACCTGTTGAGCATAATTTGAGGATTTTCCAGATCCCTTCCTCGCAACATGCTGCAATTAAGTCTTCTCCATACCATGCAATCGTACGCATGCCATATACCCATTGTGGCATCGCGGCTTCAGCGTTCATAGGCCATGGCCTTTTCCAAGTCTGAGGTGGCTTGGCGTTCTTTATTGGGTTTGAAACTATTAAATTCCACCAGCCTGAGCTGTCTTCAGCTACCACTAGCTTTCCGTGTGGGGACCAACTGGGTTGAAAAACTGAAATCTCATCTAATCCTTTGTTGCTATTCCCAGCTATTACTGTTTTTTTGACAAGCTCTCCTTCTTTAGTCATATCTGCCCACCAAAGTTGACTTGCGTCCCAAGGCATTGATGGTTTCTCCCATTCCACCCAGACCAAATGATGCCCATCAGGACTTAAAGCCGCATAACCAGCAAAATCTTGAGGCTTGTGAATGGTAGTCGGTTCTTGATTCTTTTTTCCTAAGAAAAAACTGACTATGTAATCTTGCTCTTCTTTTTCCATTATCCCTATCCATCTCTTTCGTGAGATATCTATCAATCCATCTGCAAGCGGTGGGCAATGTTCTGAAGAGAGACGGATAGGAGTTGTGACTGCAATGAAAAAAGAAGTTGAGCCTTCCTTTTGAAATTTATTTTCTTTCCATGATTGAGCCCATAAACCTTTATTTGTGTCATCTATCCAAGTCACTAAAAATTCATTGTTTTTTTTGCAGATAGATGTAACTCCTCCACCGTAATTATGAACACGACTACGGAGGTTTGTTGGAGCAGGTGTTAATTCTTGGCCTGGCAGAACGGATTTCCCCCAAGGCCTTGCAATTAATGTGGTTCTTCCAGCTTCAAGAGGACGTTGCTCTAACCAAAAGACCCAATCCCCTAAGATTTGTGGTTCTTTTAAAGAGATTTTTTCACCTAGAGCAACTCTTGCAGAGAGTGTGTTAGAGATTTTTTTTTGAATTGTCATTTTTTTTTGCTCTAGGGGTTGATTAACTGTCTAAGATCAGTCATCACAGATGAAAATTTTCCCTTGGCCAGAAGCTTTGCTCAGCTTGCAAGATCTGCAGAAAAGATCAATGCGTCTTTAGATGTAGCTAAAGAACCTCTTGAGATTTCCCCTCTTGAGATACGAACTTTAGGCAATAATGTTTTGAGGCAGTCAGCTAAACGCATCAGCAAGGTTGATGATTCAATTAGAGATTTGGCTAGAGATATGCTTGGGAGTATGTATACAGCCAAAGGGATTGGGTTAGCAGCTCCTCAAGTTGGGATTCATAAACAGTTATTAGTTATTGATATAGATCTAGAGACTTCTTCAACTCCACCATTGGTTTTGATAAACCCTGAAATTGTTGGATGTAGCGCTAGTTTGGAAACCTATGAGGAAGGGTGCTTGTCTATTCCAGGGGTGTATTTAAATGTGGTTAGACCTTCCGAGATAAAACTGAATTTTCGTGATGAGATGGGAAGGCCAAGAAAGATGAATGCTGATGGCTTGATAGCTAGATGCATTCAGCATGAGATGGACCATTTAAATGGGGTCTTATTTGTCGATAGAGTTTCTGATAAGACAGAGTTGAATCGTGAGTTGGCTGAGCATGGATTTGATTCGGGTGATGTTCGTGCGCTTAGATGAATATTGGAAGATTTTCAGGGCTTAATTTCTGAATCATCCAAAGATGAAAAATCAGGATTTATCGGTGTATATACCTCTTGTCTGATTTTTTTACCGTTGCCAGACTATTGCTAGCTATATAGGGTTTTAGTCATGAGCATGGCACGTAAAGGTTTACGCTATTGGTTTGGACAAGCACTTGAATACACGTTAGGAAACCCAAGTGACGGAAGGCATCTCCCTCCACCAATCGGTCCACAGCCTTATTCGGACAAGCCAGAGAAGGTTCACTTTTGAGTCACAATTCCTCTTGGATAATTTTTGCTGAATTTTGAGATAGTTTTTGGGTTCAGTAAGAACGCTACCTTGCTCTAAGGGTTGCTTTGACTTGAGTTTGCTTTATGGCTGACGATACGATTTTTGGAAAAATCATTAGTGGAGAAATTCCATGCGATGAGCTCTTTCGCGATGAGATTTGCATTGCTTTTAAAGACATTCAACCTCAGGCTCCTGTTCACTTTTTAGTGATTCCTAGAAAACCCATTGTGGATTTGGCAAATGCTGAGATTGAAGATGTTCACTTATTGGGCCATTTATTGCTAATTGCGAAGAAGGTTGCTAAGGAGCAGGGCCTAAAAAGTTGGCGAACTGTCATTAATACTGGAGAGGAAGCAGGTCAGACGGTTTTTCATTTACATATTCATGTAATTGGCGGACGTTCTCTTTCCTGGCCTCCTGGTTGAATAGTAGGAATGGTTTCATAGGATTAGGAAATGAAGCCATTAAATTCTTTTAGGTTGCAGCTTTCGAAGCTGCAAAGACTAGCTCAGCCTTATTTTCTTCCACTTGAAGAGACTCCAGCTTGGCAGTTTCTCTTATTAATACTCGCCCTCCTTTTTGTTGTAGTTGGGGCGACATTCTTATTACTAACTGTTTTGGTCGCTATTAGTGGAACTTTCACGCCAGAACTGCAAAGCCGCTTTTTACCAGGTGTATCCGAGCGATTAGCATCGCTTTGGCAAGGAACTATAGGCCCAATAATAATAATTTCTATGGGATCAGGTTGCGCATGCTTTGTTTTTTACCGGTCTAAATTACGCAATGGTCGTTGGCTCCCTTGGCTTTTGCTCGGAACAATTCTTTTGTTGATTCTTGTGATTAATGGTATTAATGTAGGAATTAGTTTTGTCGCAAGAAATGTTGAGAATGCCTTAGTCGGTTACGATCAAACTGGTTTCTGGAATGTAGTAACTATATATGCATTTTGTTTGGTTTTGGCATTGCCTATACGTGCAATTCAAAGCTATTTAGTCCCTCGACTTGGCTTGCTTTGGCGTGAGTGGTTGAGTAGTCGTATGCTTTCAAGGTATCTAAGTAACAGAGCATATTATATGCTTAACCCTAATGATGAAGAATCGGAAGAAATAGATAACCCAGACCAGAGAATTTCTCAAGATACTGCTAGCTTTACGAACACAAGTCTTAGTGTTTCTGTAGAGATTTTAGCAGCATTACTTACTTTCTTTAGTTTTATAATTGTTCTTTGGAGTATTAGTTCTAACTTGGCATTATGGCTTTTACTTTATTCTATCGGTGGAACGACAATTGTTGTTTTTGCAAGTCGTAAATTAGTTGCTCTTAATAATCAACAGCTTAAGCTAGAGGCTGATTTTCGTTATGGATTAGTTCATATTAGAGATAATGCGGAATCCATAGCTTTTTATAGAGGTGAAAAGCAGGAGTCAAGGGAGGCTCAAAGGCGCTTGGGTGGAGCAATTAAGAATTACAATCGATTGATTATATGGGAAGCCCTTATAAGTGTAATTCAAAGGTCTTATGATTATTTTTCAAGATTTTTGCCTTGGTTAGTAATTGCACCAATTTACTTTGCAAGAGAAGTTGATTTTGGTGTATTTGGTCAAGCATTTATTGCGTTTAGCCAGGTGTTGGGATCAGTTAGCTATATAGTAAATAATATTGATAGATTGGCTGCCTTTTCTGCTTCTATTAGTCGTCTTGAGGCATTTCAAGGAAAGGTGGATGAAATAGCTAGTAGAAAAATTGAAAATAGCAATGACTCTTTTGTGGAACAGGAAGAATCTTCAATAGTTATAAATAATGTTGATTTAGTTCCTCCTAATAGTGATCGTTCACTTATTAAGGGCCTTAGTCTTGAGGTTGGCCCTTCACAGCGTTTGCTGGTTGTAGGACCCAGTGGTTGTGGAAAGACCTCTTTTCTTCGGATGGTCAGTGGCCTTTGGCAACCTTCTCTAGGAGATGTACAGAGACCTCGTATTTCAGATTTGATGTTTATCCCCCAAAAGCCCTACATGATTCTGGGGAGTTTGAGAGAACAGCTTTGTTACCCTCAAGACTCTAAAAGATTTAGTAACCAGCACTTACGAAGTGTTTTAGAAGAAGTTCGACTGTCAGATTTTAATGATAGATACCCTAACTTTGACATTAAGCAAGATTGGCCTAGGTTGCTTTCGTTAGGAGAACAACAGAGGCTTGCATTCGCACGATTGTTGTTGAACTCTCCTCGGTTTGTTGTACTGGATGAAGCAACTAGCGCACTAGATGTTTCCACTGAAAAGCACCTTTATCACCTTTTAGGCCAAAGAGATATGGCTTTTGTAAGTGTGGGTCACCGACCTACATTAAAACAATTTCACGATACTGTTCTTGAACTTGATGGTCAGGGAGGCTGGAAGATTTTTCCTGCATCTGGCTATGACTTCAACTTAGGAAACTCTTTCTGATGTCTCAATTATCTGAATCACCAGATTCTTCTAAAGTCTCGAAGGAAGCTAACGATGAGTCTCAGTTATTACCTGAGACTCCAAAGACAAGTGCAACCACAAAAGATGTTCCTGCTTTTGGTTGGAGCGGCTACGCAGAAAGGGTGAATGGACGTTTTGCAATGATTGGCTTTGCAGCTGTTTTATTGATCGAGGCTTTTTCACGAGATACGTTCTTACATTGGGCCGGTTTCGTACCTAAGTAGTCCTTTTGGACAAGCAGCCCCTAAGGAATACGAATTAGATCAATTTCCCAATTCCCTCCGCGACTGACTTGTACTGCTAGAAGCTTTCCAGTCCCATCCATTGAAACTTTTCTTGGTATTCCAGTTGGGTTTATTTCTATTAATTGAACTGTTTCGGTGTTTCTTCGGTAAACCAATAATTCGGTTTTATTTCCTCTTTGTCTCACCAAAGCGATTCTTTCACCATTGCCGCTAATACTTACACTTATTGGCTGAGTATCAGCTCTATTAAGTCCTGGCAGTGCAACTTTCTTTTTGCTGCGAAGATTAATTACTTCAATTAATTCTTTCCCTTGGTGGTTCGCAAGAGTGATTAGCCATTCTGATGCAAGTGATGGCTCTCGATGACTGTTTGCGGACTGAATAAGAGAACTGTTTAGACTTCTTAAAGGCTTTTGGAAACTATTTCCGCAAGAAGATATACCAATCAAACAAGTTAAGAATGGGATGTAAAAAAAGAAGATCTTTTTAAAAGCCTGATTCAGAAAATCTTTTCTCATAAATTGGTTTGACGAATGATGCCACTTGGTTTGTCTGGCTCTAAGACTTGACTTAAATCAAAAATTTGCACTTGCCATTTTCCGTTTTTTACTATTTGCACAGCAAGTCTTGCTCCGGAAGGCGCAAGACTTAGGAGATATGGGTCTTTATCTTGAAACAGTGGAAAAGTATGGTAACGGCCAGTTACTAAGTCTTCAATTACAGCAATTCTTCTTGTCCCTCTTTGTGTGATTATTGCGAGATACCTCCCATTCCAGCTTAATGAAGGAGAGCTGTGAGGTTGGTTCCTTGAAAGATGCCGAAGAGATAATTTCTTCCCATTAACTAAATTCTTTACTTGAACAGTTGGACGCCCTAATTGATCAACAATTAGGGCTAATTTCTGCCCATTTCCACTAAGCGCAGGTTCTTGTTGATTGCTCTGGGAAAAATCGTTTGGGATTCTTTGTCTTGCAATTCCACAGCTAGAAAGACTCAGGCTGGCAATAACCAGCAAGCCAATTAACTTAAAATGTTTAGAATTGTTTTTCAGTCGTCAAAGCGGGAACTGTTATCCCGAGGCCTTTGGATACGCCTAGTCTGATCTCTTTTAGGGGATTTGGAATAAGCAGTTGATGATTCCCTTGAATTAGAAGAAGGTTTCGCAATCCTTGTAGGCCTAGAAGAAGTTTGTTTTGAGGCACTGAAGGCTGCATCTTCAGCGGATGGCCTCATAGGAGAACCTTGAGGTATTTCATTTCTTCTTGGTTTCGCAATATCTCTTTCTGAAGCTCGAGATGTATTACTTTCTCTAGAGAAACGACCCTTAGTTTGTGGATTAGCAGAAGGTCTGCTGCCTTGGCGTTGATCTTGTCGAATATTACGTCGTTCTCCAAAATTGGCTCTTCTATCGATTTCTACATCGTCATTATTTCTTTCAAATCTTGACATGCGTCTTGATCTTTCGTTTTGTTCGTTCCATTCCCCCTGATCACCTGAACTTCTTATACGCCTGCTTGCTGCTTCTTCTGGGATAGCTGCTCTTGGACTGCGCCTAGTGCGGTAAAAGTCTTGTTCATCTGCATCTGCACTAGAACTTTGAAATCTTCTGCGAGGTGAAGGACTAGGGCCATCAAACCTTTCATAACCTCCATAGGAGTTCTCTTCATCCCATCTTTCCTTACCAGGCATTCCTGGTGGCGATGCCTCGTCATCGAAATATGATGACCTCCTTGCTTGATCAGTTGTAACTCCTCTTAATCGAACACTTTCGTAAGCGAAAAAAACAGTGGTTCCTGCAAGAAGAAATTGCCCAAATTGCAAAATTGGGTCTAAACGCCAACCTTGAAAGAAAAGTATTCCACCACACAAGAGACCGATGGCAGCAAAAAATACGTCATAGTCTCTTGCTAAGGCTGGCTTGAAAGACCTCATGAAATACAAGCCTGCACCAGAAACTGCGAGCACAATGCCCACGATGCTGGCCCAGTTCAGACTGGCATTGACCACAATTTCGACCCCATTGAAGGTATAAAGAAGAACTCAGATCGTTCTCAGTTCTTCCCTAGTCTAAGAAGGGTGTAAGGGGGTCTCCAATAGATAAGAGGGTTATCTGACTATCTGATCTTTTTGGCTGACCCATACTAAGGCGACTATTGCTGGGACTACCAGGACAATTGCACCGACTAGGCTGAGTAAGAGATTGATTAGTGAGGGTGTCATAACAGCTGTTTGTTGAGCTCAAACCTTAGCAATACTAGTTATAAAGAGTGACTTTCTACGATGTACGTGAAGATGCTTTGAGCTTTGTGATGCCTGCTTTGATCCAATGGGTTCCGATTGCCCATTTTGTAATTGGTTTGCTTTTGTCCATTTGGACTGTTGCTTTTTTGATACGAATCGTTCTTAGCTGGTATCCAGAAGTAAGTCTAAGTAAGGGTTTTTGGAGTTTGGCGGCTTTGCTCACCGAACCAATACTTTCTTTTACTCGCCGTTTTGTAGCCCCTATTGGCGGGGTGGATGTTACTCCTGTGATTTGGGTCGGCTTGGTTAGCCTTTTAAGAGAATTATTGGTAGGTCAGCAAGGATTGCTTTCTCAAGTCATGTTTAATAGTCAGGTTGTTGGATGATAATTAACTTGTTTCATAAAAAAGAATGATTATTCGAGCATTTCCTGCTCTACAAATTTTGTGTGTACATCTCCCTTTAAAAATTCCTCTCTATTAAGAAGCACTAAATGAAAGTCAATTGTTGTAGTTATTCCTGTAACAGCGCATTCATTTAAAGCTCTTTTCATTCTTTTTAAAGCAACTTCTCGATTACTACCCCATACAATTAATTTCCCAATTAGTGAGTCATAAAAAGGAGGGATATCATAGCCTGTGTAAACATGACTATCTACACGAACTCCTGGCCCACCTGGTGGCAACCACCCAGTAATCCTGCCTGGAGATGGGCGGAAATTGTGACTTGCATCTTCTGCATTGATTCGACATTCGATTGCATGTCCATTTAGCTTTATTTCTTCTTGTTTCAGTTTTAGTGGCTCGCCCCCTGCGATCTTTAGTTGTTCAGCAATTAAGTCGATTCCTGTCACCATTTCTGTTACAGGATGTTCAACTTGAATACGCGTATTCATTTCCATGAAATAAAAACTTCCATTTCTATCGAGCAAAAACTCTACTGTTCCTGCGCCCTCATAATTAATACTTTTTGCAGCGGCAACAGCTGCTGCACCCATGCGATCTCTCAACGTTGGATCTAAAGCTGGACTAGGTGATTCTTCTAAAAGTTTTTGATGACGGCGTTGAATGGAGCAATCCCGTTCACCAAGATGAACAACGTTTCCATGTCGATCAGCAAGGATCTGTACTTCAACATGTCTGGGACGATCGATAAATTTTTCTAAATAGAGGCCTGCATTGCCAAAGGCTGCCTCTGCTTCGCCTTGCGCAGCTTTATAAAGGGTCTCAAGTTGATCTGGGCTATGAACTAGTCGCATGCCTCTGCCACCGCCTCCGGCGGTGGCTTTGATCATTACTGGATACCCCATCCTCTCAGCTAATTCAGAAGCCTGATTTGAGTTTCGTAGTAATCCATCGCTTCCAGGGACTGTTGGAACCCCTACTTTTTGCATGGTTGCTTTTGCCGTTGATTTGTCCCCCATGGAACGAATGGCATTTGGCGACGGGCCTACGAAAGTAATTCCATGGGCATTGCAGATTTCAGCGAACTTGTCATTCTCAGCAAGGAAACCATATCCAGGGTGTATCGCATCGACACCTCTAGAGGTCGCAGCTGCAAGAATATTCGGAATGTTCAAGTAACTCTTGTTACTTGGAGGATCGCCAACGCATACCGCTTCATCGGCAAGTTGAACATGAAGAGCATTCCGATCAACGGTGCTATAAACCGCCACGGTCGCGATTCCAAGTTCTCTGCAGCTGCGGAGAACTCTTAAAGCAATCTCGCCACGATTGGCAATTAGAAGTTTGCCGATTTGCATCCGGCACTATGCAGTCTTTGGGCGGATCGTATCAGTGATAGAAGCCAACCTAGTTATCAAGGGGATTCCTCTTGCCCGTTATGATCATTTGATAAAGGCAAATCAAGACGTCTTTGATGCGGATGTGGTGGAATTGGTAGACACGCACGTCTAAGGAGCGTGTGGCTTCGGCCTTGCGAGTTCAAGTCTCGCCATCCGCATGACATATTTTGAAATTGGACAAAACATTTGACCCCCAAAATGGGCCTTCACAAGTTGTTGTTCTTGTTTCAAATGGTCCTGGAGAACTAGCTACTTGGGTCAAACCCCTCGCGGATTATCTACATGAAAACCTTGCGCTGAGGCCAAGGGTCCGGACTTCTTCTACAGGTTTAAGACTTGTATTAGTCCCTTGTCCTAATTCCACGGGTCAGGAAGCTGAAGTAGCAAGTGAGTGGGGACAATTTGAACAGATCAAAAAAGCAGGAAATTTTTGGAAATTGTTGCTTCGACCTCGAAAATATGGCCCATGGCCTAGCAAAGGCGTAGTGGTTTTTCTAGGAGGTGATCAGTTTTGGACTGTGCTTCTCTCGGCAAGGCTGGGTTATCGGCATTTGACCTATGCAGAGTGGGTAGCTAGATGGCCAGGGTGGAATGACAGGATTGCAGCAATGTCATCAAAAGTTAGAAATGATCTAAAAACTCGACATAGAAAGCGTTGCGTTGTGGTTGGGGACCTTATGGCAGATTTATCTTCCATCTCTAGGGCAGAGGCTCCCCTGCCTCAAGGAGAGTGGATAGCACTTTTACCTGGTTCTAAGAAATCAAAGTTAGCTGTTGGCGTTCCTTTCCTTTTAGAAGCAGCTGATCGAATTGCTAATAAAAGACCAGGATGCAATTTTCTTCTAATAGTGGCTCCAACTACAAATATCTCAGAGATTCAAAAATTTATTAGTTTGAGAAACCCAATTAGCAATTTTTATAGTTCTTCTATTGAAGCAATATATCCCGAGAATTCTTCTGAGCCTTGGAGAAGCTTGAAAACTAAAGCAGGGACGAGAATTTTTTTACAAGAAAAATATCCTGCACATGCTCCATTGAGCCAGTGTGATTTAGCTCTTACAACAGTCGGAGCGAATACTGCTGAATTGGGAGCACTGGGTGTCCCAATGATTGTGATTGTTCCAACTCAACACTTGATTGTCATGCAAGCTTGGGATGGCTTTCTGGGTATTTTGGCAAGACTTCCTGGGTTGCGATGGTGCTTAGGGGTTTTGATTAGTGCTTGGCGTTTGAAAAATCAAGGATTTCTTGCCTGGCCCAATATTTCAGCAGGAAGGATGGTGGTTCCAGAAAGAATAGGCAAAATCTCCCCAGAAGAGATCGCCAAAGAGGCCTCAGAGTGGCTTTCCTCGCCAAGGCGCCTAATTGGACAGAAGGAGGACCTACAAAGCCTTAGAGGGGCCCCTGGAGCGGTTTCCGCATTGGCGGAAGAAGTGATTGCTCTCTTGCCAGACAATGTATGAGAATTGGAAAAGTATATTTATATATTTATTTGTTTGTGAATATTAACCTAATCTGGATAAAAGATTCCTTAGCTTGATAAAGCTTTCTGTTAATTAATTATTTTATGGAGCAGGCCAACTCAAAAAAAAATTATTCACATTTATCTCTAGAGCAGTATCAGATTGCAATCGAGGGTGGTACCGAAAGAGCGTTTACAGGAAAATATTGGAACCATAAAGCTGATGGTATATATCTTTGCGTATGTTGTAATTCCCCTTTGTTTTCTTCAGTTCATAAGTTTGATTCTGGAACTGGCTGGCCAAGTTTTTGGGACCAGTTCTCTTCAGATGCCATTACTAGTCGAAATGATTTGAGCCATGGTATGGTTCGATCTGAAATAATTTGCTCTAATTGTCAGGCTCATCTTGGACATGTTTTTAATGATGGGCCACCGCCAACTGGGAAAAGATATTGTGTTAATAGCGCGTCCTTAAATTTTGATGAAGGTGAATCTTTTTCACCTGATTAGGTTACCAGGGATCTTCAAGGTCAGCATTATTCAAAGGATCGTTGATAGAATTTTTTTTATCTTTTGATTGAGTTATTGGTTCTACATCTAGAGGCTCTTCAGGTATTTGAATTGTAGGCCGAGAAGCTTGTCTTGGCTTTAAGGAGAGATTCTCATCAAAGCTCTCCTCATATCTAGATGAATCTTGAAAGGGATTTATCCTATTCCTGCTATCTTCAATACCATTAGATTCATTTTCTGAAACCCCTTCATCTAAATATCTTCTTTTTTGGACTCTTTCTTTCTGAGCAGTATCTATTTCAACATACTCGAACTCGTCATCTGATTCATATATCTGATCACTAGATTCATCAATAATATTTTGTTCTTCATCTATTAATTGTCCTGAAATTAGTTGATTCTCTACAGGAACAACATTGACCCTGTATCTATCTCTTTCCCTCTCCTCCCAGCTCGCACCACCAACTCCAAGTTTTTCCAAGAATCCACTATTTAATTGCTTTAGTTTTTCTTCTGCCCCTTCGTAAACAATAATTCGATCAACCCCACTGCTAACAATTTCTTCGACAGGGATTTCCCATGTACTTAGGACACCTTCTCCTAAGAGAGGTACTCCTAATGCTCCCATTACAAGGGTTATCAGTTCACCAGTCTCAATATCAAACGAGAAACCTAAAACTCTTCCTAATTGCTCTCCTGATTCAGTAATTACCTGACAATTGATCACACGGCTAAAACGTTCTGGAGAGAAACTTTCACTCAAGGAATCTGCCGAATCAACAAGAATGACATCCCCAACTTGCCTAATACTTTCAAGAGGCATCCATCTTGGTAAGCCTGGAAGGAAACGAGTCAGAGGGTTGTCACGTAGGCCAAGAGCTACAACTTCTCTTCGGTCTATATCCACAACTACTTCTCCTACTACTCCTAGCCTCCTACCACTATCTCTAGTGATGACTTGGGTTCCCATCAGTTCAGAACGCAACCAAAGGCGGTCACTGGGAATATTTTCAAAAGGATCGTTAGAGGGTTGAGTCAAAGTCACAAGTGGGCTCTCAGAAATGGGCGAATCGTGCCATTGTGATGAAACATCTATTGGAGTTCATTTCAAGCTGCATCAGGTAAACCTACAACTTGTGTGTGCGAACCACGAGCTTGTGTAACCCCTATTGTTCTACTAGAAGCAGCAATCATTGGACGACGATGGCTTACGACAAGGAACTGAGCTTGTTCTGCTTGTCGAGCTATTAGTGTTGAGAGACGCTCAACATTTACTCCATCTAAAAAACTATCAACTTCGTCTAAAGCATAGAAAGGGGAAGGCCTAAATCTCTGAAGTGCAAAGAGGAAACTCAGTGCTGTTAGCGATTTTTCACCTCCCGACATTGCAGCAAGGCGTCGAACAGCTTTCCCTTTCGGGTGTGCAACTAGTGTTAAACCACCTTCGAGAGGGTTTTCTTGATTGTCTAACTGTAAATGTCCATCACCCTCTGAAAGACTGGCAAAAATTTCACGGAAATGTTCATCAACAGCGTTAAATGCCTCCATAAATGCTTCTTGGCGAAGTGTTGCCACAGTCTCAATTCGCAACAAGAGTTCTGTTCTCTCTTGGTCCAGGACCTCAAGCCTTTCTCCTAAATCTGTTAAGCGACTTTCTAGTTCTTTGAGCTCATCAAGAGCAAGCATATTTACTGGCTCTAAAGCTTCCATACGGGCTTGTAATTGTTGTAGTTTATTCTGTAGATTTTCTAAGCCCCCTTCTTGAACATCTTCTGGTATTTCAGGGAGTGGATCTGGCAGAGAATGCTCTAGTTCTTTCAATCTAATTGTTCTGTTTCTCAATTCTTCAGCAAGTGATACAAGGTCCTCTTTAAGTCGCTCTAATTTCCATTGAGTTTCCTGCAACATTTGTCTTTGATTGGATACTTCTAGTTCCGCTGCATCTCTAGCTCTTCGTTTTTCTCCAAATCGATTCTCAATATTGCTCTTTTGAACTTCTAGGTCATTTCGTTTTTCATGAAGTTGAGTTTGTGATTTTTTCCATTCATCATGAGCAATTGATAGCTTCTTCACCGCATTTTGCAATCTAGTCTCATCGATTTTTAGAGCATTTTGTTGATCTTCTATACGTTGACTAGTAAGCTTTCGCTCTCTTTGTAGATTTAATAGATTATCTCTATTCCTTCTTGCATCTTCCAGTTTTTTATCTGAGTCTTCTAGGTCGGCTTGTAATGTTTTCCAAGTATTCGAGTCTCCTTTAGCTTGATAAAGTTCCTCTTGTTTGTTTATATCATTAATTTCTTTTAAAATGGGAGCTAGTTCCTTAGAAATGTTTTGCAACCTCACTTTGTAACCTTCTTGATTTTGCTTTAATAAGTTTAATTTTTCGAATCTTTCATTTGACCTTTTAATAAGAGGATTGTTTGATCTATTTGAGGCTTCTTTTTCAGCTTCTAAACCTGCCTTACGTTGTAGGAGCTCATTGATTAATGGACGAGACTTTTCTAGGATTTGACTTTGAGTAGACTCCTCTTTACTACACCTAATTAATGTTTCACCTAATTCAAGAAGTCTTTCTTTTAATGGCGCTGAATCATCTTTATCATTGCTATTCCCAAAGCTAAGCCGATGGTTGCGAGTCGCAAAACTTCCACCAGTAATAGCTCCACTTCTTTCTAATAACTCGCCATCAATTGTCACTGCTCTACAATTTCCTATCTTTCCTCTTGCAGAAGTTAGATCTTTATATACAAGCGTTTCTCCAAAAACATATGAAAAAACATTTCTATATATAGGCTCGAATGTAATAAGTTCTAATGCTTTACCAAGGCAACCTTCGATTGCATTCCGTTCAACTTTCGATAATGCAATATTTGTTATTGATTTTAGCTTATTTAAAGGTAGGAAAGTTAGGCGACCTGCTTTTTTAAGCTTTAATAAATTAATTGCTTTTGAAGCTATAACATCATCATCTACGACAATTTGACTCATCCTTGCGCCTGCAGCCACCTCGAGAGCCAAGCGATAATGCTCGGAAACTTCGCCTAATTGTGCAACTGGCCCATGTATTCCTTCAAGACCTGATTCAAGAAGCAATCTAAGTGCTCCTGTGCCTCTACTCTCGAAGATGGTCTCCCTTCGACTTTCTATTCGAGCGATTTCTTTTTCGAGTTTTTTTTGCTCTTGTTCTAATCTAAGTCTAGTTCTTTTTTGAATTGAAAGGGATTCGATTGATTCATCGATCTCCTTTTTCTTTTGATCAATTCTTTCTAAAAGTGTATGCCATTCGGCTTCAATTTTCTGAAGCTGAGCGTGCATTTGTTTATTCTCAGCCTTGTCAATATTCTGTTCCTCTTCAAGTTCTTTTTGTCTATCTAGATCTTTACTGGCCCGCTCCTTTAGCTGTTGCTCTTCTTTTTGTAGGAATGAAATCTGACTTTGAAGTTCTTGTCTATGACTGCTTCTTTGTCTCTGTTCATCTACCCAAGCACCTGACTGACCAGCTATTTCTTTAATTCTTCTTCTTGAAAGCTCTACAGCTGACTCGGCTTCTAGGCAAAATTTTTCTGCATTATCTAGTTGTTCTTGATCAGGGCTTTCATCCAAATGAGTATTGGATTGTTCGATTTCCTGTCTTTGTAAAAAAAGATCTTCTCTGTTTTTTTGGAGTAGCTCCCCTTCCTGCTTGTGTTGTAGAGATTGACGGTCTAGCTCTCTTTGTTGTGTATCTATACCAGCCAACTCTGCTTGAACTTTCAATAGCTGATCTTCACCTAACTCCTTAACACTTTCTTGCAAACCTTTCAGTTTTTCTATTGACTCTTTAAGTCTTTTTTCTGAATTCCTTAGAGACTCGGAATCTCTTTTTTCAGCTTCTACTAGCTTCTGACTTTTTTCTTTTAAGATACAAATATCTGCTTTCATTTTTGAGAAGGTGAGGACGATTTCGTGCTTACGCCCTAATAGATGCTCCTCCTTGAGTTGCTTATATGTTCGAGCTTTTGCGCAATCTCTTTCTAACTTTTGTTTGCTAGCTAAAAGTTCCTGTTGAACAATACCGCATCTTTCTTGTCGTTCATATACATCATTTAATTTGGATCTAGTTTGCTCAATTCTGCTATCGAAAAGAGCTACTCCAGCAAGTTCATCAATCAATCCTCGCCGATCTTTATTGCTCATGGAGACTATTCGAGTGACGTCGCCTTGCATAACGACATTGCTACCTTCAGGATCTATGCGAAGCCTGCGCAGTTGGGTTTGAAGTTGTTGCAAGTTGCAAGCTTCTCCATCGGCTGAATAGCTTGAGCTATATGAACCTCCAGGCATAACTCTTAGACGCCTAGTAACTACCCATTCTTTCTGACCATTTTTAATCCAAGGTCCCTCATTGGGTATTTCTAGTCCTTCTTCGGCAGGATCAGGCTCCCAATCGGTTAGGTCAAATCGAACACTTACAGATGTTTCTGCCGACTTCCCTTCGCGAAGTAATCCACTATTTACCAAATCAGGGAGGCGATCTGCCCTCATCCCGCGACTTGATGCTAGGCCCAGGCAGAAAAGTACTCCATCGAGAATGTTGCTTTTTCCAGATCCATTTGGTCCAGTAACTACGGTAAAACCTTCTTCAAGCGGGATCGACATCGATCCCCCAAAGGATTTGAAATGCGTTAGCCCGACCTGATTGATATGAACCAACAGATAAGGGCAAATACTTATGAAATTCTAGCGAAGGTATTCAGAAGCTCAAGTCTGCTGTTTCAATAAGCATTATTTAATTAGTTTGGAAAGGAATTTTGCCTTTTCACCTTCTATATCGAGAATTGCCATAAAGGCAATTCCCTCAAGCTTTATTTTTTGAGAGGTAGATGATTGTTCTTCTTTGATGACGATATAGGTCCCTGCTAAGACTCTTTTTGCTTTTCCCCTATTCCCGGAAACAATTGCCTCAGTTTTCTCAAGCCATTTCAAATCATGATCTGGCAAAGGAATCATCTCTCTAGCGGGTCCTCCTGCTATCGGAAAACTTCTGAGCTGCCATGTCTTACAGCTTTCTTTACCCTCAAGCATTAGATCAAAGTGTCTTCCTTTTGGATCATTTGGTGAACCAGTGTGTTCTAGCAATACCCATCGTTTTGCTTTACCCATGATTTATTGCTAATAAGTATTTTAAATGTTAACCAATCTTGTAAGACTTTGTAAGTTATCTAGTTAACTAGAGCGGTTAGATATCCCTAATCATGCTTTTAAAGTAATCAACTAAATTCTATTCATATTTAGATCTGATCCTCATTTTTCTTCGCTTCTGTTTTCATTGTCGAGACCTTTTGCGTAATTATAGAAACCTTGTTCTCCCTCCGCAGCCCTCTTTGTCGCCCATTGAGCTATCGCGCTTTTGTTTTGGTGCAATTTCAGTAACTCTTTGGCTATTTCTTTTAAAAGATCTAAATCCTGGCAATTTTCTATTGTTCTTTTTAGTTTTTCCGTTTGCAACTGCAAAGGAACGCTAGGCTCTATTGGGTCTTCTATCGGCACTTACTTTTTTAAATAAAAGGACCTAAAATCGATACCTAAAGAATATTATAAAATAAAAAACTTTCACACAACAAAAACAACATCAAGACCTAAATAATAAGGCGTTAATGTAGTAGTTCTTTGATTTTGATTAATCAAAAGTTAGAGAAGGCTTTTCTCTAATTTGATGAAGTCTTGGTGAAACGTAAGGCAATTGCTAGGAGCCCAGCGGCACCCACAAAAGCAACACCCATCTGTTGATTAGTGTTAGGAAGCATGCTTGAAGCAAAAATCAGTGCGGACAGTCCTGCGCCCATGGTCTTAAGTTAAACACCTGCAAACATTTAGCACCAGACGCCTTTCTTTGGCGAGAAGCTTGAAGCTAAATGTAATCAAAGAACAAATTCCATATTTACAAAAGTTCCTTTAATAGAAAGGGAAGTCATCTGGTAGGGGTACCGAAAAGCAAAGTTTTGTCTTGCAATCAAAATGACAGGGAGGGGTTTCTTTGTTGCAAAGGTCTTATTAGGCTTGGTTTACACGAGTGGATCTAATGGAATCTCGGAATTCCTCACCTTGTGATCCTCAGGCACCAGCTGATGAGGCTCCTCAGGTAGAGCCTCATCAGCAAGATCAGACTTTCACTGACCGTTTTGAGAGTCTCTTGCCTAGGATTCAAGAGCGCTGGCCAGATGTAGCTAGACAGACACTCGAGGCTACTCGTGGAAGCTTGGATGAAATGGTACGTGTTCTATCTAAGCAATCTGCCAATGGCTCTCATTATCGAGTACGTGAACAGCTTGAAGAGTTGCTTGATTCTGCAGGAGATAAGACAAGGGACTTTGCAGATACCTTGGAGCCATTGGAAAAGCAGTTAGAAGAACTTCTTGATGACTTAAACACCACTCTTCGGCCTCGAATTGAGCGTCCAGTAAGGAATAGACCCTTGCTTGCGATAGGAATCGCTGCTGGAATTGGTGTATTTCTTGGGATGCTTCTAGGAGGAGGCCGAAGAACCTAATGAGTGGATCTCAACGTCCAAAGGGATTAGGCGCCGCTGCAAGAGTTACGGCACTTGCAGGTTCTGTGATGGACCTACATGTACGCATTGCTTTACAAGAAGTAGATCGAGAAAAACGCAGGATTATTAGTGGCGGAATATTTTTAGCAATGGGAGGTGCGTTGATGTTGTTTTTTTTATTGGCGATGGAAGGGGCAATTCTCATCTTGATTCAGAAATATTTTGACTTTAGTTTGGTTTGGACGTTGTTGTTGATGGCATTGGGGAATCTTGTTTTCGCAGGAATTAGCTTGAGAGTTGGCGGCCAAATTGCTAAGGGCCCTTATTTAGCTGAGACTCTTGAAGGACTTTCTAAAACAACCAGGGCTGTGTTAGGTCGTCAATGAATGTCATAGTTGAGCCACCGACAATCGATACCCCCGTTATTAATAGGTATTCGGCGATTACATTTCATTTTTAAAAATTTGCTTAGTTTTGGGTCTCCGCTTAACAACCAAAGCCCCCAACCAGATGCTTTCCTTTTTAAGAAATCGCCAAGTTCGGTATATAAAGAAGTAAGGTTTTCATAGTCTCCTATTCTTTTTCCATAAGGTGGATTACAGATTATTAGCCCAGGATTTTCAGGTAAAATAATATTCTCAAAATGGCTATTTTGTATTTTTATAAAATTTGATAGTCCAGAGATAGCAATGTTTTCCTTTGCTTGCGCAGCAATTTTTGGGTTGTTTTCACAGCCAATCATTATTGGTAAATCTTGGTTCTCTAGCTCCATATCCCTTGCTCGGATAAGCTCTCTAGCCCATAGTTCATTACTAAAATCAGCCCAGTTTTGAAATGCAAAACTTTGGTTGATTCCTGGAGCAATACGGAGGGCTATTCTTGCTGCTTCAATGATTAGTGTCCCAGCACCACACATGGGATCCACTAAGGGATTGGAGCCAGACCATTCGCTAAGTCGAATCAAACCAGCGGCCAGGTTCTCTTTGAGAGGGGCTACTCCCATTTGAGGTCTATACCCTCTTTTATGGAGACTGCGATGAGAACCATTAAGGCTTAATACAGCATCTTCATTGTTTAGATGAAGGTTTATAGATAGGTCTGGCTTGTCGAGACTTACAGATGATCGTTTTCCCCAAAGTTGACGCTGAAAATCTACGATCGCATTTTTAACTTGTAATGCTGTGAAATGCGAATGGCGCAGACTTTCCGTAGTCCCTGAGACGTCAATTCTGAAACTCATAGAATAATGAAGCCAGTATTGCCAATCGATAGCGTCTTGCACTCCGCGATAGAGCATTTCTGGGTTAGTACATTTAAAGCGACCAATCTCTCTTAAAAAACGAAATGGGAGTCTTGCTTGAAGATGCAAGCGATAAAAACAAGCCATATCACATTCGAATGAAACAGCGCGTTTTAAAGCTTTAACATTTGTCCCTCCAAGACTTTCAATTTCTTTCAACCCTTCTTTTTCAAGGCTTTGAGGCAATACAGCGATTACTTCCATGTTTTTTAGATCTTTGGAGGACGTAATTACAGCAGTTGAAATTCAGCAAAAGATCATTAGGCCTGACAAAATGTATTTGTCCACCTTTGGGTGGACTAGGTGATCCACACCAATGTTTCGGACAGCGGTTCGATTCCGCTCAGCTCCACTTTCTTAAATTTACTCTGGGGCTGCAATGGTTTCGACGGGACATCAGGCGGGTGACTGAAGCCTGCTCGGTAAGAGCAAAACCGTAACAGCGAACAAAATCGTTCGTTTCTCCCGTCAGACAGCCCCTGTTGCTGCCTGACCCTTAGGGGAGATGGGGTGAGGTCAGCCTTATCACCCAAATGACCCGCGGGGGCTGCGAGGCCCCTTAACTCTTTGGGAAGACAGGTTGAGGTCAGAGTAAGTAGATTTTCCTGAAACTCGAGAAACTATCTTATTAGAAATAGAAGCATATCTATGGTTAGATTCTTTATATATGTAAAATACTATAGTCAAAATATATGCCAAACTTTACATCGGGCCTGACACGCTTGATTGTAATTCTTTTTCCTACTATGTGAGAGTTTTTCTCCTTGATAAACACATAGTTAATATCAAATAATGGAAAAGAATAGTAGATTAATTTCAGATTCTATTTTTATTATTTTGTTCTACTTGAATAATAGTTTGTATTATTTCATCAGCTACAAGTTGATGAGCTTTGGGATTCCAGTGACTATCATTTATAAATCTAAATGTACCACCATTTTCTTGATAATCATCAAAAAATGGTCTAGTCATATCAATTACACTAAACCCATTTTTTAGTGCAAGGCTTATAAGGTAACTACGTTGGCTAGCGTAAAAATTTGGTTTATCCTCTTCAGGAGAGAAAATCTCTCCTCTAGAAACAGCATCAAATAATAAAATTGTTTTAGCTTTTTGCTCCTTTGACTCCCTTAATTTCCTAAGTGATTCTATAAAATATCTGCTGGCCATGTATCCATCTTCAAACTTCTTAGACATCTCTTTTTTAAATGTCAAGTATCTCTCAGTATCTGTATTTTCTTTCGGAACTTCTGATTCACAAGTAGACAACTTGCACAATGGGTATCTATTTAAAATTGAGTGACTCTCTATATTAATAAAAAGATAACGAAAAAGACCTGAAAATCTCAGTAAAGTTCTAAGAATAATCCCTTTGATAGTTATAGGACTAGGTACAAACTCAAAAGAACCATCTGCAATGGAGAAAAAGAATCTACCAATGTGACCGCCTGAGTATTTCTGAAATGAACGATCAAAATCACTTTCATTTATAGCTATGACAAAATATGCATTATTTAATGATTTTTGAGCAGTAGCGAACTCTAAAATCTTTAAATAATCAGGCAGAGCTAACGCCGAAGCTGCCATCATAGTGGATTGGACTTGTCTATCTAGACCTAAGCTTTCTGATGAACGAATGGAGTTTAGGATCCCATGATATGACTGACTGTTTGATATCTGAAGCCCTTCAGTTAATGAATCACCAATACTAAGAATTTTTATTTTATTAGTCGTATTTAAAATGAATTTAGAAAAATCTAGATCTGAAAATTGACCTATATCATTTGTTTTTTTATAAGCATTTATAGGGAAAGGTGGTGCAATACCTTTGATATACCTTCCTTGTATATTTCTTGATCTCCTTACAAAACACTTGAGTTTTAATTTAGTGATGTCATTACAGATAATCGGCCTCTCTACTGAAAAATAACTAGAGGATGGGAGAAATCTAGAGACAACTTCTAGTGAACCAATCGATAGCGCAAAGCCAAAGAGAATAGCTATTAGATTTCCGCTAGTATGATTTCTGCTTTTAGTATCCATTAAAAAAGAAAGTATCTATTAATGAATTTATAATAGAACCTTGAGTGAAAAAGACACTATCATTTATATTATAATTAAGAAAGCATAAGTCAAAAATTTATAGAAAACTCAAGATTCCTTTCGCTAATTAACTCAGCTTTTCATTTGGTGAAATAGAAAAGTTCTTCTGAAAAATCGAATTGATCAAAACCTCTGTGTAAAGACTGCAATTGGGAAAGGGAGTAATAAAGACCTGTTGGTTCTCTACCTTGCTTTAGGGAATCAGCCTCTCCTGAGGAGGGATAATTTTTTGATCAATTCTCTACAATCCCCCCTTCCTAAACTAGTTTCTTCTATGTCAGACATCTTAGAAAACTTATTTTGCAGATTTAATTGGTCGTTGTGCTGACCTATTCAAAACTCAATTCAAACTCTTATTAAGTTTAGTCGTGACCTCCTTTACATATTAGATTTGAAAAATGTCAGCTTAATTCCAACGCATGAGTACTGATAGAGTTGTTTTTGGTTGTGGCGGTTTGGAATCTTTAAGTTCTTATAGTGCAATCCAGGATTTAGTACAGTTAGCAGTTGATTTGGAAATTATTAATTTTGACACTGCACCTACTTATTACTGGGGTTATGCAGAAAAGTTTCTATTTAATTTTAGGAGTCAAGTCAACATTACTAGCAAGTTGCCATTGAATATAATGCCTAATACTTGGGTCCCTAAAGAAATATTCCCTCTCTTCTATCGTATTGTCAACCGTAAATATATCCGTAAGATTCTTGATACCATTTATACAGTAAGAATATACGACAGCAAGTCTATTTTACCTATGGAACAATCTTTGTCTAAATCATTGCGATCTTGCGGCGTTAACTCCCTATCTTGTTATTTACTTCATGGAATCTCCAGCACTTTGTGGACTCAAGAATTGATTCAATTTCTTAAATCATCAAAGTCCAATAAGTTAACTTCGAAAATAGGAATTTCTCTTGAAGGGCATGAAAGTATTAGCGAATTAGAGGAGATTATTTTGAACAATAACTGGATTGATACAATACAAATCCGAGTCTCGAGTGATGCTTATAGCATGGAGGATTTGATTCTGTTGACTCATAAATATACAGGTATTGAATTTGTAGTTAGAGGCTTTTTTAGTACTTTTGGTGTATCTAAAGCACAATATGCTATTAAGGACTTTTTAAGCCGATCCTACTCAACCTCGAGAATCATATATTCAACTTCAAGTGAATTCCATCTAGAAGAATTTGTTCAGTTTCTCAAAAATATTTAGTAATAAATATCTATATATTTCTTTTCCAAATTTATATTTTCTACTCTACAAATAACTTTTTCAGATTAGGGTAACCATCATTCTTTCTTTGACTGAAAAAAATTTTTTTTAACTGGTGCTTTAATCCTCCTAGCCTTCTAAATGAAAAATTTATTTTCCCAATTAAATTATCAGCATATTTGTTTGTAGTCCTCGATCCATAGAACATAGTTGCTACTCTTTTTCTTTGAAATCCATCTGACTTTATTCCTGTTAAGACTTCTCTTTCTCTCTCATTCAACAAATCAAGAGTCGAACTTCTTATCAGGAGGTCATTACCTTCATCTTTAATACTTCTAGGAAAGAACTTTGTTAGCATTATTGTTCTACCAGGGCTAATTGCTGGCATCCTGCCATGCCATATCCTTAAGTCAAAAATTAGTGTATCGCCAGGGGATAATTTGTCTGCAATGATCAGATTGCTACCAATACTTTGGGCATGTATATAATCTTCTTCCTTTACAAAGGTTGTGTTCTTACTCCCATCAGCCTTTTTGTCCAAATGAAATCTTCCTTTGATTGCTTGACTCAATAAATGAGTTTTGCTAAATAAGAACGTAGGCCCTGACTCTAGGCTTGATTCATTTAGGGAAGTGAATGCATATAGGGCTACTCCTTCAACGTAATCAACATGTGTTTTAAGAATATTTCCATCAGAATAAATAGTAGTTTTTGAAAACGGATTGTCTATTGAGGTTAAAATTGATTTTCTCACACTTAATTCTCCTACTCTTGCATCTTCTCCAAAGTAGTTACTAGCAATTTCTGGTAATGAAGATGACAATATCGCTTTGGTTGCTATAGCAGAAACAGCCGGCATACATTCTATCTCGAACCTGGTCAATGTTTTAGAAATAATTTCGTCTTTATATTCCACACAATCTGGAATAACTTTCTCCACACTATTAATATCTTTGTTTATTTCTTCTAGATCTTCTATGCTTAATAAATTCTTAAGTATGAGATATCCATCTTCCTTCAGCTTTTTTACGCTCTCCATCGCTATCGCACATTTATTCACTAAACATAATACATTTATCTCGATTCGCTTTCTACCCTTACCTGAACTCCATATTGCTCAATTCATAATTTCTTTCTAATGGATCCTTTAGCTTGGTTTGCTGATCCTGTTTGTAGCTATTTTTGACAGATGATTTTATATCGATCTAGCGTAGGGAACTTCAGTGGAGCTTTTTTGGTACTGATCATAATGCTTTTTTTTAGTATTTCTCTAACCAACTAGCTGATTTCTAAAATTTCACCACCACAGCTTTTTGCCTTGACCTCAAAACTCAAATTGTGTATGAAATTTAACTTGATTTTTAACTATCTACTGATTACTACATATGGTGTTGTGCTTGAATTCGGTTGACTATATTTAGTTAATTATCCTAATATACTATGTATAAATACTTGGTTAATGTATAAGTAATTTTGACTATAAATACTCATAATTCTGTTTTTTAAAATTTACCTGTTGCCTTTTGGGCTAGTTTAGAGCTAATTGTATAGGTATGTAGAAGGGAGGTGGATTATGCCCCCAATCGTTTCTTTGATTTTTTATCTTTCTGTCGCCCAGGTTGCTTTTGTGGGCTTCATCATTGCAATAGTTGCATATACGATGCCAAAGCTTTTCTCTAAAAATTCACGGAAGCAGAACTCTCTGCTTCCTCCCTCTCCTAGACCTGGTATATTGCGCTTCAAAAAACTTTAGATAAGATCTATAATTCCTTTACCATCTAAACTTCTCAGGTTCTTTCTCTTTTCTTTTAGAGATATAGATTAATAGTACCAATATTGATATAGGACCGGAAATAAATGCAATCTCTATAAATCTTGATATCTCAGGGCTTAGATCAATAAAGAGGTGGCTATTCATCATCCTTTGTTCTTAAATTATAAGTTTGTTGCGTTTTATTCTTAGGTGTTTCTCCCTCGATTAAGCCTGCAAAAAACATCAAAAGTCTCCCGAAAATCGGGACCCATAACTCCTCATATGCTTTTTTCAGAATTTTCATGAAAAGGTGATTTTTATCCTGATTTTGGAGATCTGAATTGGATTTCAGTTGTGAATTCCTGTAGTCCCCCAATTCTGGTGCAAGATCGACATGATCTGTCAATTTAAAGACTTCTCC
>CACPJY010000012.1 GCA_902634405.1 uncultured Synechococcaceae cyanobacterium | reverse complement strand
TGAATTATGAATCCGACGAAGATGACGATGGTGTCGACTGGGAGGTCTAAGAGAAGGAAGATTTACCTGCTGTGCTTCTCCTGAGGGCCTTGGCTATTAGGAAATCTAAAATTTGGTTGATGCCTTGGTTCTTGTTCATACCAACGAGAAAGTGCCTGTCCAAACTCTGTAGCAGCTGCATCATTAGCAAAAAGGAAAAGCGCTGTGGTTGCTTTGCCCTTGCTATTTAGATATCGAACATAGAAATAACGCTCATTACCATCAGCAGTAGTTCTGAAGCTCCGTAATTGTTCTCGAGTAATTCCCCTGTAGTTATCTATTTGCATTGTCCTGCCTGTAAATTTGACACGGCATTTTTCGCCCATACGTCGACACCAGGCATCGTGATAAGTAACTAATAGTTCATCTTCTACAACACCAGGGAAATCTGCTTCCCCAAAATCACTAGACCTTTCAACCTCTTGAGAGGAAGCAGGGGACACAAAGAAAAGAGAAAAAATAAACAGTATTAAAGATGGATTCATTTCCCTTTAACGCATTCATAGGCCATGTAATCAGTACCTTTTTGATCAAATTTTCCTTGCTTAGCACTTAGCTCAAGCTTGCTACCAGCTATTTCGCACTGCATTTCACTCTCCATCGGCAAGGTGAATACATATTCAGTGTCACTCCCCCCTTTCCCATCTGCTACAACAACTAAATACCATGTCATAGCGATAGCTGACTGAGGAGCTATAACAATTAGAGTCAAAATTGTGAGTAAATAACGCATCGCAATTAAACAAGCTAAAAAGTATCAGAAGAATAATCCCAAATTATTCCAATTTGATGCCCTAAAGAAGGTTATAAGCAATCATCCTCCTGATTTGGGGTCTATCCAAACTCTATCCAAACCGCCCATTTTCGCTGAGATCTCTGGAACAACAGGAACCTAGCTACTGGCTAATGAAAAGTTCCCTTTAGGTGATAGCAACCGATCTCAGCGAATCAGGAATTTCTATTCAAACTTTATTCAAACTAGAGAAATGGCAGAAATGAAAGAAAAAATCAGGGTTACATAATGAAAATGGTTATCGTTATCATATTCTGATATTTTCGTAGGGAGATTCTCATTGTTCAAAGAATGAGCCAGACATGGCTGATCTCAGGTTCGCCAGGCTGCGGCAAAACCAGCTGGATACTCAAAACAATGCGAAGCCATCAAGGCAAATGCGGATATTTGCGACTAGATGGCTATCCCTCTAACGGGCTAGAGCAGGTGTCTGACTCAGGAATCGATAAGGCATTTCTCAAGGATCAATTCCCTGAACTAATAGATCTATCGGATTCCCATCATGCCTCCAGATCGCAACAAGGTGACCTGCTCACATTGATTGAGCTCCCCCAGTTCCAGTCTCCTCAGCAGGCAGGCCTAATGGGTATGGATCCTCGCGTCAAAAATCAGCTTGAAGCCTTGCAACTTCATCCTGACAGGTATCTCCACTTTGGTCGGGATCCTGAATTACCAAACAAAGACACATTGGAATTCAAAAAACTTGAATCTTTCAGCCTCAGTCTTAAAGCCAGCGTTTGGGATCCACCCAGTCTGAATACCTTGTGGTTCGAGCTAGTGAACGGAGCATATGGCGACGTCTATCGAGCTAAGGCCTTGATGAACTTGCCAGATGGGCGCTCTATGTTCTTCAACTGGATCGTGAGTCAAGAAAGCTCACAGTTCCTTCCACTTGAAGAAATTTCAGCTCCAAATGGCAGGCCTGCCAGCTTGTCAGAGCTTGTCGTGCAAGGAAAAAATCTTGATGGCTTACGTATTCAATCAACGATCGACCTCTGCCTACTAAACGATGCCGTACTTGAGATGCATCAAATGCCTCTTAGGGATCGACAAAAAGAAGCTATTCCCTCAACTTAATCGCCATGAATCACGCAATTATCTCCTGTCTACACGCCAATCTCCCTGCAGCGGAAGCTGTCTTGAATGACATTGATAGGCAAGGGATTGACACCATTACCTGTCTTGGTGATCTAGTGGGCTATGGCCCCCAGCCCAACGAAGTAGTTGAGCTGATACGAAATCGTGACATCGCTACCTGCCAGGGCTGCTGGGATGAAGATATCATCGATGGTCTTAATGCCTGCGAGTGCAGCTACCCTTCTCAGCTAGCAGAAAGACGTGGGCACCTGGCCCACCAATGGACAGATGATCAGCTAACGGACGAAAACAAAAGTTTTTTAGCCAGCCTCCCAACATCATTACGTCGTGATCGACTCCTCTTCGTGCATGGCAGTCCCAACAGTCAGCATGAGTATCTTCTGCCAGACATGGATGCATTTGCGGCTCTCGAGCGAGTAGAAACAGCGGGGGCCGATATTCTCTTTTGCGGGCATACCCACCAGCCTTATATACGTGAGTTGAGAGATGGATCTATTCGTGTGCGTTTGCAAAATGCTGACCATGACTGCGATCAGGGTGAAGAACTGACCCTGCCTATGCGCAAAATCGTCAATGCTGGATCAGTGGGCGAGCCACGTCATGGAAGTACAAATGCCACCTATGTAATTCACAACGATGCAACTGATGAAATTGAGATAAAAGAGGTGCCCTATGACGTTGGTCGAACGTGTCAAGCGATTGTCGAGGCGGGGCTACCGAAAGTCTTCGCATGGCGATTGAGTCATGGTTTTGAATTCGCCGAACAGGCTGAAGATGCAAGTCATGTGTGTGAAAGATGATTGAAAGATGGGCACTAGTAAGTGGTCTACGCGGAGATCTCGAGACCTATGACCTAATTCAACGGGATCTAAAGAAGACTCGTGGGGTTACAGCCTTATTTGTTCTTGGAGACCTAGTCGGACCCGAACGCAACTGTGACGCACTCTTAGATCGACTAAAAAATCCCCATCGCGGCGATTTAAAACCAGATTGCATCTATGGCTGGTGGGAAGAGCAACTACTTGCAGAGCGTGGGTTTCGTGGTGAACGCAAAGCTGATGCTCTGCGGCTCAGCCAAGGTGAAGACGCAGTCAGCGCACTGCTAAATACGGTTAATCCATCTCACCTGACATGGCTGGCATCACTGCAATTTGGCTTCATTGAACTTGACTGTGCACTCATCCATGGGAGCTCTTCAGACGTGGGTGACAACCTCACATCTGAAACGTCTCCACTGATCCTCCTTGATCGACTCACCCGTCTCAATGTGAACAGACTGTTCACAGCACGCAGTACTAAACAATTTCATCTTGAACTGACTGGAGGAGGGATCAACTCACAAGTAAAGGATCTGAACGGCAAACGTGAACAACAACAGGAAGTTCCCAAACGAAGCGTGATTGGAATTGGAGCTGGCTTGAATTACACCCTTTATGACGTTGGTAGCGATAAAACGCACTTCCTTACCGCCGGCAGCAAAACAAATCCCAAAGGGAAGGGTTTCGCATAAAACTCGTCATTATTTTGAGCGAGAGATTGGTAGCAACAAATATTGCTCAATGCCATCAAAAGCTCTATGAATAAAAGAAGCAATACAGAAATTTCTTCATTTAAAAGTCAGGAACCCTCGAGATCTAGGGTTTATTCAAACTTTATTCAAACTGCCCATTTTCGCCCAAATCCCTTGATATGACTGAAATTAACTACTGGCTAATGAACAAGTGCATTTGAGTGAGGGAAAGCGATTACGAGGAATTTGCAAAATTCATTCACACACTATTCACACATTTTCAAAGGAAAGAAGGGTCTAAAAGTGATGGGATGCGTCTAAAAACCTTCCTTATTTCCCCAAGACCGAGAATGCATCAATAAAACTTGATTAAATCAATATTATTTGATTAGTATAAGTAAGCAGTCAAAGCTTCTAAGCCAATGTCCTTCGCAAAGAAGGCTTTCATTTTCTCTTCTGTCCTTGCCACTAGCACAGGACTATTTGCTTGTGGGTCTTCTGATTCAACCTCCAGTGGTCGCCTAAGTGGTGCAGGTGCAACCTTCCCCGCAAAGGTTTACACACGCTGGTTTTCTGATCTAGCTAAATCTGGCGGGCCAAAGGTTAATTATCAAGCCATTGGTTCGGGCTCTGGACGCAAAGCTTTTATTGATGAAACCGTGGATTTTGGGGCCTCGGATGATCCGATGAAAGCGAGAGAGATCGCCAAAGTCACTCGTGGCCTAGTTCAAATTCCTATAGTGGGAGGCACAATCGCCTTTGGCTACAACAAAGCAGATTGTGATCTTAAGTTGACCCAACTCCAAGCGGTCAGAGTCGCAATGGGCAACATCAAAGACTGGAGTGAACTCGGTTGTCCTACTGGAAAACTCACTTGGGTCCATCGTTCTGATGGCTCAGGAACGACCAAAGCTTTTACCAATTCAATGCAAGCTTTCTCAAATGACTCCAGTGAATGGTCTCTAGGTACTGGTAAATCTGTGAAATGGCCAGCGGGTGTGGGAGGTAAAGGCAACGCAGGGGTCGCAGGTGTAATCATACAAACACCTGGAGCCATCGGTTACGTCAACCAGTCCTACATAAAAGGGAATATCAAGGCAGCCGCCCTACAAAATCTTTCAGGTGAATTCTTAAAACCCAGTACTAAGGCAGGTGCCACTGCTCTTAATGGAATCAGATTGGATCGAAATCTTGCAGGTAAAAATCCAAATCCAACTGCAAAAGGTGCCTATCCAATTGCTACTCTGACTTGGGTGCTAGCTTATGAAACAGGCAATGGCTCTAAAACAAAAGCCATCCAAGAGACCTTAAACTATCTACTTAGCGATAAAGCTCAAAACAAAGCTCCTACACTTGGATTTGTTCCTCTGAAGGGTGACATCCTTAATAAGGCACGCGCTGCCGTAAATAGAATTGGAAACTGAGTTTTAGGATCAATTTAATAGGAGCTTTCATCAACTCCAAAATTTTTAAGAGGGGTATTTAACCCCTCTTTTTATTGGCTATATAAAGATTTAAAATCATTTGATTATGGACTTATATCGAACTTCCTTTAAGCGATACAGAGTTAATTAATGCTGGTAGACGTAAGCTGCTTAGCCATGAGAAGAGCACGAGTAAACTGGAGCACCATAAACAAAGTTGCATCCCGAGAGATGCATTTTCTCCAAGAACAAATAAAGCTCCTGAAAGCAATGTCCCAAGAAGCCTGCCAGCTGCATTCGCCATGTAATAGAAACCAACATTCAGACTCACGCTGTCTGCATCCGTATAAGCCAATACCATGTAGGAATGGATAGATGAGTTCATTGCAAAAACCACTCCAAAAGCAATTAAGCCAGCGGTAATAGCAATGCCTGGATCACTCTGCCTCCACAATGCAATAGCGATGAGTCCAGGAATTGCAATAAGAACAGCACTCCAAAACTTGACTGTGGAAACTCCTGGGCTGGATTTTTTGCCCCAGACATTTCTTAAAGTGGGCGCTAAAGCCTGCACAAAGCCGTAACCAATCACCCATAGTCCTAGAAAAGCTCCAATCTCTGAAAAGTTCCAGTTAAGAGATGTCTCTAGAAAAACAGGTAATGCAACGACAAACCACACATCTCTAGCTCCAAAGAGAAAAAAACGTGCCATAGAAAGTGCGTTGATCCCTTTGGATTTTGAAAATAGATCTTTAAACAT
Organism: uncultured Synechococcaceae cyanobacterium; assembly: GCA_902634405.1. GTDB lineage: Bacteria > Cyanobacteriota > Cyanobacteriia > PCC-6307 > Cyanobiaceae > CACPJY01. The sequence continues at coordinate 43,921 of CACPJY010000012.1, read as the reverse complement.
CGGCTTCTCCTTCATACGCCCCATATCACCAGGCAAGACCAGAGTCAAAACAAAAGACAGAGCCAGGCCAAATGCCATTAGCTCAACGGCCGTATTGAAACCAAAACTAATCAGCAAAACTCCACCCAGAAAAAATCCCACACCCTTGAGAGCATTTTTGGAACCTGTTAGAACCGCAACCCATTTAAATAATTGCTTTTTACCTTTCTGTTCTTCTTCCGGCGTTTCAGGAACAACTGTTTTGATTGCACTCTTTGCACTCATTTTGTTGAGGTCTTTGGCGATGCCACTGATTGCTTGCGCAACCATGACATAACTAACGCTTAACAACTTTGGCCAACTAGCAGCAACAGGAACCAACATCAGTAGAGCACCTATCTGCAGAAGAGTTCCTGCCCATAGGGTTAGTCGTAAGCCATAGCGAGCACCAATCCAGCCGCCATACAAATTGGTAATAATGCCAAAGAACTCATAAAAGAGAAAAAGAAAAGCAATTTCTAAAGCTGTATATCCAAGCTGATGGAAATGAAAGACCACCAACATACGCAGAGCGCCATCAGTAAGAGTGAACGCCCAATAGTTGGCTGTGACGATCCCGTATTGCTGCAGAGACGACAATTTCATTTGGTTATCTTTTAACCTTTGCTATCTAGATTCACGACATAAGAAGTTAGGTCTGCCATACGACAGCTGTAACCCCATTCATTGTCATACCAGGCAAAAACTTTTAATTGATTCCCATCTATAACCATTGTGGACAAAGCATCAATAATTGAACTGCGTGAATCATTGACGTAGTCAATGGAGACTAAGGGCCTTTCTTCATAGCCAAGAATGCCTTTCAAATCTCCATCGGAGGCACTTTTAAAAGCTTGGTTCGCTTCTTCTACGGAGATTTTGCGATTTAATTCAAAGACAGCATCCGTGAGAGAAGCATTAAGGAGAGGGACACGAACAGCATGTCCGTTTAATTTGCCTTGAAGCTCGGGGAAAATCATTCCTATAGCTTTAGCCGAACCAGTTGTAGTGGGGATGAGGCTTTGAATACTGCTGCGTGCTCGCCTTAAGTCGCTTTTAAAAGAGTCAATTGGAACCTGTGTATTGGTGATGTCATGAAGAGTGGTAATGGCTCCATGCATGATTCCAAAGTTTTCATTGACGACTTTTACGATTGGCGCCAAGCAGTTAGTTGTGCAAGAAGCAGCTGTGACAACACGATGAATATTGGGGTCATACAGATTGTGGTTAATTCCATAGACGATGTTGAGTGCTTCTTCTCCTGCAACTTGTCCTGTTACTGGACAAGCAACGATGACCTTACTTATCCCGAGTTTGTCGAAATACGGGCTAAGGGCTTCTGGAGTTTTGTTCTTACCCGAGCAATCCAAGACAATATCTACCCCTGCATCTCTCCATGGGCAAAGGGTGAAATCACTTTCCTGGGCGTAGCCCAAAACATGTTCATCAATCAGTATTTGAGACAGGTCAGATCGAATCGAATGAGTCCAACGCCCATGAACAGAATCAAACTCAAGCAAATGCGCAGCAACTTTTGCATCACCAGCAGGATCATTAATCTGAACTAACTCAATATTTGGTCGACCCCATAAAGCACGAAAAACAAGACGACCTATGCGCCCAAATCCATTGATTCCAATTCGCATGCAAGACAATTGCAGAAAAGTCGAAGGGCCTCATAAATCAACCCATCAACTTATTTTGATATGTCAAATCTAGTTGATGAGCGCAGATTCTCAAATTCTTATAAAATGAAATCGATTTTTCTTTAACTGCTTCGTTAATGGGTTCAGTCGTAGCCCAATCACAGGCGAGAGACCTGCTTAAAGCATTGGCGGATCCTCTGAGATTGCAAATCATTGAATCCTTGTCTAACGGAGAAAAATGTGTCTGCGATCTCATTGCAGAGATCGGTCTTGCTCAATCCAAGATTTCCTTTCACCTTAAGGTCCTTAAAGAGTCTGGCCTTATCACTGATAGGCAAAGTGGGCGCTGGGTTTACTACAAACTAGATATAGGCGCATTAAATGAATTACAACTTTGGCTAAAACAACTCACAAAAGACTGTCAGAAATCATCAGCTAGCTGTGAAAACAATGCGTAATGCTGAGGCACAATGAAGGCCGGCTTAATACCTGCTAGCAGGTTCCATTCACACAGTGTTCACACACTGCAATTCCCTAAGATCCCTTGATATGACTGAAATTAACTACTGGCTAATGAAAAGTTAAAAGCCTTTGATACCAGTCGATCTCAAGGAATCGCGAAAAGCCATACTAGCAAAATACTAGCAAGTCTTAGCAGGCAAACCCGTTGATATGACTAGCTTGGATGCTGACAGTAAAAACCACGTTTACCATGCAATATATAAGGTCGATCACCAATGCAGCTCAAGAAAATATAAACGCATGAAAAATAATCCTTCTATGCTTGTAATTGCTTCTTTAATGCTCATTGCACCAGCTATTGCTGAAGAGGTTGTAGTGCCAGAACCTAATCCATATTTTTATGAAGACACATCAATCATGCAATTAAAAGTCAGAGGTAAATATGGACGCTATATAACATTTGTAGGAAAGACTAAAAATAAAGTTAGTGGCACTGCTGGTAGTTATAGCGCAGGCTCACCAGGGACTGTTAATTGCTCTGATTTTGGTGGATATACCTCTTGCACGACTACTGGATATGTTGCTCCGTCCTATACACCAGGCAGACCAGGGGGTGTTCAAAATAGAAGGTATATCTATGAACTAGATTGTGTCGATAGAACATTTAACCGACAAGGTGATAGAGCTTCAGCGGGTGGAGGTCTTAAAGGTTGGATGAGAGTCGATGAAGACCCTGTTGCTAATGCAGTAGCTAAAAAATATTGCGACAAGATTTCTTTATTGCCAAAGAAGGAAGAACATTCATGGAAAAGGTCTATAGAAGAGTCAACCAATGAATGGGAGTTAATCTTCGCAAGCTTTACTCAATCTTGTAAAAACTATATTGAAGATTGCAAATTTGCTTGGGTGAAAGATAGAAAATCAGTGGGTGAAGAAAAATATTCTTTCTTATTAAGAATAAAGAGTTTCAATAATAAAGAAATCAAGTCTTCATTTCTTGCAGATTGCAAAGAGAAAAAATATAAACCATGGTCACGACATAGCAAATGGGGAACTCCAACATCTGAGCTTACTAAACATGCCCTTTCCAAAATATGCGCTGGAGAAGTTGACGACAAAGTAATTCGCCTAAGAAATTCAATACAGGGTTTAGATAAAGATAGATCTTTCGAGATATTAAGGGAAAGCATTTAAAAAATTAAGAGCTATAAAATATGGAATTGGTTAGGGTTGATGCCATGTGGAGAGGGTTACCTAAGCTGATTTTACTATTTAGTCTTTGTTTTACTTATTCTCTAATTTCAGCAAATAGAATTTACTCTTTTGAGAATAAAAGCTTCTTGATCGCCGATACAAAGCTTCTAAAGACAGGAGATGAAAAATATTATGATTCAATGAAGAAAAAACTTGGAGAAGAAGAATTTTTTAGGCTTATAAATAAAGACATTGGAGAAGATACATATTATAGGGGGAGGGCCGCCAGATATGTGAAAAAAAAAGATTATAAAAAAGCAATTTCTATATTAAATGAGGGGATTAATAGGAATAGAGAAAGCTACAAACTTTATGAGTTGCGAGGTGTAATAAGATCGAAATTCTTTAATGATGAAATAGGATCATTAGATGACTTTAATAAAGCCATCGACCTAATCAGAGTTGACGACTCAGGTAAAGAAAGGCTCGCCATGTATCTAACTATTAGGATTGGAGCTTACAACAAATTAGGAGATTACGAAAAAGCCTGTTTAGATGTAAAGGATCTAATCAAACTAAAACCAAGCCTCGAAAGTAAATACAGGAAGATGAAAAATAAAATATGCAAGTAAGCCTCAGATTAAAAGCTCTAACAACTAGAAGTTTTTAGGGTTAGAAATTGAGTTTTCAATTAAAGTTAGATCACCTAAGTCTTTGCAATGAAAAAAGTTCTAGCCGCTACAATTACTTATTTGAGTTTCTTAGGTTCTTCGGTCCAAGCATTGCCAGATGATCCTAAAAACATTCAAAGGCTTGGAGCCTTAATGGGTTCAATGCAAACTGTTTGTATATTGCACAAGGCAAAAAAGATTTCAACTAAAGACGCAAGAGAAAGTATTGAATTTGACATAGTAATGGTTGGAAGACTTTCCCGCTACTTGGATGAAGAAAGCAGAGCGTCAATTAGAGGAATCCTCCTAGAATATTGTGCAGAAGAAGTACATGGACTAGGCAGATGAAACTAAAAAGACTTGGTAGAGGCTTACTTTATTAGTTGTCAAGAAAAAGAACTTCTCATCCGAACACAAGGCACTGTAGACATCCATCAAAGTACTTGGTCGTTGGTAAAGGGTTGTTCTAACGCACTTCGAGTTCGCACAAAAAAGATCTGAAGAGTCTTGGTCATTGTCGATAAAAAGCTCTATTAATAGAGAAGGAAAGCAGGCTTTTCCTTAGGTTTCAACACCCAAAAACAGCCTCATACTAGCAAAATTTTCGCTGAGATCCCTTGGTATGACTGAGATTTCTTACTGGCTAATGAAAAGTTCTTTTTGAGTGATAGCAACCGATCTCAGCGAATCAGGAATTTCTATCCAAACTTTATCCAAACTAGAGAAATGGTGAAAATGGAAGAAGAAAAGCCTCTTACAAATAAAGAAGAGACCAAAGAAAAGGAGGAGAACTCTCTACTGAATTATGAATACGACGAAGATGACGATGGTGTCGACTGGGAGGTCTAAGAAAACCAAGGCATGACATATCGCATCACCAGACACGATGGAGAAGAGGACGACATTACCTCTCAGGATTTCGACAATTACGACGATGCCTATGAATTACTCGAGGAGATCTACGGAGATATGTGCTGCTCTGATGCTGACTACGAAGATCGTCCTTACTATGAAATTATTGAGTTGAAGGAGTGATGCGTCGCTTACTACTTTTAGTTCTAACCGCTGGACTTGCATTCCCAACTACTGCTAAAGCAGAAACCGTATACCTTGTTTTGAGATTCTTCAGATACGGAGCTGGGCATTCATTAGGGGTTGTACCTATGGAGTCAATGGATCAATGTGAAGAAGCAGGGCTTGTTATGAAATCAAGCAAACGTTTCAACGGAGATGAAAGAACATATTTCGAATGCATAATTGGAAAATGAAAAGATCTCTTCTACTCCTTTCATCATTAATACTCTTTGCACCTCAATCTTTAATAGCTGCAGAAAATTATTATCTAGTTTGGTCGACAGTAAAGACATCGGGAGTTGTGCCAATGGAAACTCTTGATGCTTGTGAAAACGCTGGCATAACATTAAAAGCCAGTTCAACGTTTACTTCCCGAAAAGGGTATGTAGATCAACATGTGTATTTCGCATGTATTTCTGGGAAAGATGAATCATGAGAAAAGTCCTCTTTCCACTTGCTGCAATAATCTTTTCTGCCCCTCAGGCTGCAATTGCTGAAAGTGTTTGGTTGTTATTAAGTGTTGACGATGGTCGCAATTATTCCACTCTTGAAAAGATAGAGATGAAAGATATGGAACAATGCGAAGAGCAGGGTGCTGCTTTTCTAGCAAGCAAGAGAATTGGCATACGTCACCAAAATGAAAAGGGATTCGAATGCTTAAAGGGAAAATGAAAAGATCTCTTTTACTACTTTCTATAGCCCTTGGCATAACAGTTTTTTCTCCAGCAAAAGCAGACTTTGGTGATGCTGATTTCCCAACTGGAATGTTTGACGATGGTCCCAAGAGTTATCACGATGCTTGGTGCAGAAAAATCAAAAATGAGTGTCGTGTTCGTTTCCAAGGTCCAGCAATGTGGGTAGAGGGACAAGGCGGTATCCAACGCGATCAACTCATTCGATATAGATATGACATTGAAGGAGAGGAGTACTACAACTACATCACCTATCAATCAAAAAGTGGGCAACAGAGAGAGGCGCTTTTCCTCTTTGCTCACAGTGGAGCCCAGCAAAATTTCCTTAGAGCCTTTATGCGCTGGAAAAGACAAGTCGCCAAGCCGATTCCGAACTATCGATTACCAGCTAGTCAAGGTCCTCAAGACACACATGGAAGGGATAAAGGGCTAAACCCCTATGACAATCCACCAATCACTGACTGGTCAAAGAAAACAACTAGAGAACTAGAAGACATCTGCAAGTCATCTACTTACAGGAAAAAACCTGTTTGCAGGTCATATAGATAATGAGTACAGAGCTGAAACCCTCTAGATCGAAGGTCTATCCAAACTCTATTCAAACCACCCATTTTCGCTGAGATCCCATGGCACAACAGGAACCTAGCTACTGGCTAATGAAGTACGTAAGATGAGTAAAGGACTGGGTTTTAAAGGAATCGGATAATTTCATTCCAACTCCATTCCAACTTTGAGTTCGTTTCTTCTTTACTCAAACGCCCAGTAATGCCAAAGATTTTAGAGAAAAGAAAGGTCCTGAATGGGCGTGGAATAGTTGGGCAGTTTGGTGTTGGAACCAGCGAGGGGAAATTCTTTTATCGAGAAAAGGTACAAGGCCAGAAAGCTTATAAATTCAAGGTTCTTCCTGATGCCAAGAATCTCGATGAGGCTGAATCCTTAGCAGCTGATGCAGCCATCGAATTAAGGGATGAACTCAAGGATGCAGAACGCATAGTCGAGAACTATGACCCGATGAATTTGGTTCAAAGGGAAGAGAAGCTGCTCAAGAAAAAAGAGAAGCTTGCAAGGGAACAACAGAAGAAAGAGAACCCAAAGGTCTCCATCGAAAAAGCGATGGATCAATGGTTAGCTGAACAGCAAAGAAGAGTGGATGCTGGGACGTTTTCTCAGAACAGTTATGAGCACAAGTTGAACTGTTCAAAACACATCATGGACTTCCTCAAGAAAAGGAAAGTCCTTCTCACCAGCCAAATAATCAATACAACCTTTGATCAATACCCTGAGTTCAGGATGCGGCAAACACAAAGACGCATCGTTATTCATCGAGAGCTTGCAGTCTTAGGGGAATTCATCAAGAGCTATCTGGTCAAGCACAAATACATTCCTGCTCACCTATGGCTAGATGGTCAGTTCTTACCACGAATCACAGTCAGAGAAACAGATAAAGACGCTAACCCTGCAATTAATCCAGAGGACTGGAGAACGATTATTGATTACATCAGAGAAGAGTGGAGGCCATTGGCCTATGAGAAAGATCAATTTGGTAGACGTTCAAAGAAGTCGATCTATTTCAGGAACATGTTTTGGCATTGGTTACTCATTGCCAAGAGCACAGGCATGAGTCCAGAAGAGATCTGCAAGATGAAGTGGAAGAGTGTCGAGATTATTGATGTCGGACGAATCAGCAAGTCCAAAGCCATAGAAGAGTATGAACAGATCCTTGATGAGATCAGAGAAGAAGGGAAAGAGGATGAGATCTATATCGAACCTCCTGACTTAGACGTAAACCCTTCTGATTGGGTTTTAAACCATGACGCTTGGGGACGAGAAGAAAGGCTCATTTCATTTATCACCACAGTTAGAGCCAAGACTTCAAGAGTTAGAGAGATACCTTGCAACCTTGGTTATGTCTTTAGGAGATGGAAATACTTTCTAGAGAACGAGATGAAGCACACAGTCAGAGGTGATGACTTTGTCTTTGCTCAGATCCATAACGAGATGAAGCAACCCAATCAACGAAAGATCCAACAGCATTGGAGATGGACGGTTGATCAGTTAATGGAGGAAGGGAAGCTCAAGGGTCATAAGTTCTCTGATCGTCCCTATACCCTCTATTCACTGCGATCTACTTTCATTGAGAATCACTTAATGAAAGGAACAGACATCTTCTTATTGGCTCGTATTTGCGGTAATAGCGTCAAGACCATCATGGACACCTACGAACGGATAGACATAAGAAAACGAACGAAAGAAATCACGGACATCGAGTACGGCAAGAAAACAAGTAATGCAGCAGTCGTACAGTTATACGCCGATTAATTCAGTCATAGCAATATCTCTCGTGATGACTTCCCTATACAGGGGAGCAATAACTGCCCTATACAGGGAGAGGTAATGGGGACTGTATACAGGGGGAGAGAAACCTCATTCTCCAGAGGCACTGCAAGGGAATGGATTTCTTGACCCCTCCCTTATAAGGGGAGAGATAAAACTCATAGTTCAGAAACACAGTTAGCAGAAAGAATTTGGTTGGTTCCGCACGTATAGAGGAGATGAGAAAATTTATCCCTGATAAACACTGTCAGCAGCAACGATTTAGTTGGTTCCGCACCTATACAGGAAAGATAAAACTAATCCTGCATCACCTAGTTCCCAGAACCGATTCGGCTGGTGTCGCACCTATAGAAGGAAGAGGAACTTAAAGACAACAATTTCCTTTACTGATGGTTCGGTGAGCGAAGCGAACAACCATTACGAAAGCACCGTCTGTATCTCCCAAACACACAAACCCCAACACTCAATATCTAAAGGTTCAACCCTGATGATCTGAATGTCCGCTCATTGGACATTCCGTATCATCCCTGTTGAGACTGTATGGAGAGATAGTTAGTTAATTAATTCACAGTCAAATGAAAACTCCAAAGCATCTACCAAAACTCAATACCAAGACAACTACTAAACCAGACCCAGATAAACCCTTAACTCCCGAAAGAGCCAAGGAAATCATTGATGAGGTTTGGAGTAAGAAGAGATTCGTTAAGTAGATAATTAAGAGTTAACCGTCAACCCCAGCTCATCACTTTGCAGCCTGCTGCATATAACGCCTCTGGAGGCATATCATTTACCTTCATTACGTCAGCCTCATCGCTATCCCTAATTTCTAATCCTTTTTCATTAACTATTGTCCACTCTATTAGGATGATATTTACCAACCACCGATATCCATCATCGAAATCTTCTTGAAGGGATTCAACAATATTTCCGTCTTCATCTCTGTATTCTTCATCATCCCAATCAATTTTTTCGTCACCACAGCCAAATTTATCTTGATGAGATTGAGTGAACCAAAGCTCTCCACCATGCTCATCATCAATTTGAGCCCATTCGTTATTTCCTAAAGAAACGTAACCCTCAGTCTTTGATGGATCAAATTCAAAATCACCATCTTCAACTGGTTGTGTTGTTGTTTGATCCGTCATTAATCTTCCACCTTCATTCAGAAAAATAACCTTCTTTGAACAGGTTTGCTTCCACTGTTTCCTTCTGGGTGCACAACCTTTGCATACTGCTCTGAATAAGCACAGTTCTTGCAGCACTCATTAGGTTCAGGAATTTCGTGCTGATTCATCAGAGCAACCATCTCATCAATCTGCTGTTCCAGCCCATCAATAGTCCAGTTATAGGGAACGAGGTACTCATCAAAGTTCATCGTCTTATGAAATCCATCATCATCTCTCTTGGCATTGCAGACCAAGAAGTAAGAAGTGGGATGAACATCAAATCCCATTCCTTTCAGTAGGTAGGCATAGAAGTTCATCTGAAGTTTGTATCCCTCATGATATGGATCATCCAAATAATCTTGCTTATCCACTAATCCATTTTTTGCTTGTGATTTGTAGTCAACAACGATCAATTGTTGAGTTCTTGTGTCCTGCCAAATGTCATCAACTCCTCCCGTGAGAATGATTGGCGTGTCTTTATGCCGAAGCATCAATCCGTGATGCAGAGAGTTCCTCCAGTTATCCATTTCTGGATGATCAAAGGGAACCACATGGCCTAATCCATTCTCAGTAAATAAACGATGGGGGATTTGCTTCTCCCTGCAGTCATCAAATTCTTTTTTGAGTAGAAGATCAGTTGTTTCGTTCAGAGTCCAACCGGGTGTTCCAGGCGGATCCAATCCCATGACTCGATCGAGATAGAAGCACCTTTTACAAGTCAGGAAATTAGAAAAGCGACCTCGACTGATTTTGAAGTCATACGTTTGATTAGGCGTATAAGACGATGTTTCCCTTGCTCGCACTCCAGTTGCTTTGACAGGTTCTTTCTTACTGTTGCGTTTGAGGTCAATCATTCGTCTTCATCTTCCTGTATTCGTCATCAAATAACTTCTTAAAATGTCTAAGCTCCTTCATTTTCTCTTCTGACTGGCAAGATTCCCATGACCGTTGAACAATGAAATTAACCATATCGTAATTAAGATCAGACAAGAAAGATTCTTCATCTCTATAATCGCAAGATTCATTATCTCCAATATTCCAGACATTATCAGTATCATTATTTGCATAGAATTCATCATCTAATTCAACCCACTCCTTCAATGATTCAATATCAGTTGTTTCTTTCTTTAACTCTATTAGATCGAAGTAATCAATAAATGGGTATAACTCTGGGTTAGCATTATCAATAATCCTACAAACAGTGGAAAATGTAGCAGCAGACATTTCATTCTTCGCTCTTAACCCGTCCATAGTCACATTAAGAGCTACGTAGAAAGCATCGATAGAGACTGGTAAATTTGTAAGTGGGAATTCTTGAGTAGTTGTGCAGTTATCTACTCTGAATTGCTCAGGAATTTTATCTTTAACAAAAGAATCGCAATTATCTTCATTAGAAAATCGACTCTTTAAATCAGGTATATCAACTAGAATCAGAGGCGTTTCTACACTTATTTGAGTTGTATATTCTTTATTAGCACTCTTTCGATCTTCTTCTGACAAAAGTTTTAATCTAATAGGAACTTCACAGTTTTCTCCTACAATCCCAATAACTTCTCTTATCTCACCTTCCTGTAATGGATGAATCTTTCTGGTAAGCAGTAACTCACTTATTTGATTTAGGCACCAATGATTGGTCTCAACATAAGTAAAGAATGTAAGAAGTTCTGGCACCGGATTCTCTTGAAGGTAATTACCACTTGTATAAGTATGTGTATGACTGAGGTTGTTATACTCTTCATGTGATTGTTTATCCCAAATAGCATGTAAAACTCTTTTTTGAGAGAGAATCATATTTAGTCTCCAGTCCTCATATAAAGTCTCTTCCACTCCTTCTCTTTCTTCTTGAATTCTTTTAACCTTGGCCCATGCATACTGCATATAAAGAGGATATCCAGATTTGCTTAATTGATCTAAATACTGCCTCTCATTTTCTCTTAAGTTCTCTATTGACCATAATACTAAATCCCAAAAATTTTCATAACCTCCAAATAGTGAATATAAGTTTTCCTCTCTCCATTTGCGTATAAATTCCCAATCCACTTTCTGGAGATCTTTAACCTTATTTAAACCATTAACTGTTTCTAGAAAATCTCGTACATTCTCTAAATCTTTTAGGCCTGTAGCAAAATGCTGTATCGCGTTAAATCTAAATTCTCGTGTATCATCATAAAACATTTCAATGTGTTCATGCATATAATCACTGAAATCGTCACTGCTCTTTTTTAGATTAATTCCATAACTATGAGCTAGTGAATCAAGAATACATTCTTCATAGAGTATATATTCAATATTTATTTTACCATTAACATCTCTAGAGAAATATCCACATGATCGAACTAGCTCGTCATAACTAAGTCCCCTATATTTCATTACATGCATCATAAATTCTTCTTCTAATAGACGTTCCTTGGTATTTACATCTAGCTGTTTATCAGTTAAATAAACCTCTAACATTAGGGACGCTTCTTTATCACCATTTTCTGCTGCCATCTTCCAATCAAGGCGTGCAGAGTCAAACTCTCCTAAATCTCTTTTAGCATTGCCACGAAATTTAAATAGTTCTGGCTCGAGAGTCCCTAGTATTTCTATAGCTCTTGTGAAATTCTTGATTGCACCTTGTGGATCTCTATTATCTAGTTTGGCATAAGCTTTCTGTATAAAATCATCAGCAGTTATCTCCTTATTTGAGAGATTAGTATTACCTTTAGACTCATATTGATCTTTCAGTCTTAACACATTCTCTTTGCATTTTTCTATATCACCAGACTCTAATACTTGATCAAACTCAGCTATAGCATGCTGATCTAAATTTTCTCCAGCCCAAGCTATCAATTTACCGTAGTTCTCTTCTCCTCCTACTAAATTTTGAAGCATTAGAGTATTGTCTTCAGTTTGATTCTTATTATTTGTAAGTTTCTCCATTACTTCGTTCCCATCATATTCACCGTACATATCAGCAATTATCGTATAAATAATTCCATAAATATGATGCAAATCATTTAGGTTTAGAACTTCATTACTTTCTTTGACATGTGCCATTCCTTCTTGATCAATTCTATAAAAACAGGATTTCTTAGAGTAATCTTTATTTTCTAAAGTCCCACCACAGAAACTTATATTTATTGATTTGTCCTCATTTTTGCTTGCCAGACAAACTGGCACAGGATTGTCCTCTGAAAATGGCGTGAACTCCCAAAATTCTAAAAGTAGATTGTTTAATCGTTCCGCATGTGTCTCTGCAGAATCTCCTGACGCAAAAATATTGGATTGCTTTGAGTCGTAGGTGTTCTCTATATTCTGGTCTAATTGAGTGTCTTCATTGCTATTATCCTTATTTATATGATTAAGTACAAAACCATATCTACCGAACAAAATGTTAAGTTCATCGCCAGGGTACAAATCGATTAAATCTGTATAAGGCCTATCAATAATTAGATCTAAGTTCTCATTAACTTCTATCTCAAAGTCCAGATCTAAATCAATAGCAGATTTCATTTTATGTGCTTCTAATGTCTGATCAAAATCTTCAAATTCTTCTGGACCAGAGGCAACTAAACGGATTTGTTTTATTCCCTCATAGCGTCCTAGGAGTATTTTGAAAATATCGCCAGGTCTTAAATCAAGTAGTTCATTGTATTCCCTTCTCACGGTGAGTTCACCTTTAGGGGAAAATCCTGCTACATAAGATAGGGATTCGGGATTAGGATCTAACGGAGAATCTTTTGAAGAATAAACTGGCAGTTGATCTTTATAATTAGAAGATTCCTTCAACATTGTTGAAGCATCTTTACATCCTAATTCGGCTGCTTTATTCCAATCTATTAGTGCACCTTGAAGGTCCTGAGATTTGTTTTTAGACTTTCCACGCCAATAATAATAGCTTTCATCCTTCGGATCAATTTCAATTGCCTTACTGTAATCACATATTGCTCCTTGATAGTCTTCTAAGTAATCTTTTGCCATACCACGATTGAAATATGAAGCAGCATTCCTTGGATTGATTTTAATTGCTTTGCTGTAATCAGATATCGCTCCTGATTTATCACCAATAAACCACTTTATATCTGCAAGTTCGCAATAAGCACTTTCACATTTTGGGTCAATTTCAATTGCTTTTGTGAAATCATCAATTGATCCTTCTTGATCACCATTCTCTCTTTTATCTTTACCTCTTACTAGATATTCATCAGCACTTAATTCGTCTGCCTTCTTTCCAGCAACCATGAAACCTCCAGCAGCAACAACAGCAGTCGAACCAATAAGAACTAATTTATCTACCTTCAGCAGAGATAGGCCAGCAGCAGTGGCAGCACCAACTCCTATTGCAATAGCAGTGTTTAGGAGTTTCATTCAGACCGTCGGACTACCTAGGTAATCTAGTCAGGGCAGTCGATCCCGTCAGAAAGCAGTAAGTTTTAGGTATGGGCAATAGACAAAAGTGATATTCAAATCAGATGACGGCAAATCCTTTAACCAAGAACAGGCAATAGATCTGCTGGTGTCCTTAGTGGCTACAGATGCCAATTCAGAAAAGAAGTGGAAAGGTTTCTATAACTCCTTATCAAGCACTGAACTACAGAATGAGTGGGATGAGTACTGGAAGACTTAGGCGTAGATAAGTTCCCAAAAAAATTCTCACAAATTTGAGAAGTTGTTTAACGATGTAGGAAGGACGCTCATTACCCCCATGCGCCCCTCTCTAAAGAAGCTGTGAGGATGAATGGATTGATTCATCGAACTGGTTTCTAACGTCTTGGAATCGATCCTCAACGTTGGAGAGGAAAGGGAGGATTGAATACTCCTAGAAGAAAAGCGAACCAGCTTGGTATTACTAGTTATTTATTCAAAGTTGGAATGGATTTACAAAAAGGTTGGAATGATTCCTAATAGCTTTCCTCCGAACCAACTGCTATTACTAGACTTCTCAATTAGACGAGAATTATTGAGAGCAAGGGATGATTTCCATCAGATCCGATCTGTACATACTGCAATTCTCATGATCGTTTTAGCAAAATCAGCATGATGATGATGAATCAAATTAGATCAGCTAGAAAGGAAGTACAAAGGTGAAGCTTATGTTCAATGAGCAATCAATCTTCAAGAGACTTCTTTAAAAATCTCCAAAAAAATAAGGCAATAGCTACTGAGAAAGAAAATGAAAGCAAAGCATTAGCCGCTAAGTATCTAGATAGTGGTTGCGATAAAGATGATAAGAAAGATGCTCAAGGTGCAATAGAGGATTACACCAAGGCATTAGAAATCTATCCAAAGTATGCCGAAGCATACGCCAATCGAGGATGCACCAAGGAAGAGTTAGGAGACAACAAAGGTGCTCTTTCTGATTGGTATGAAGCCGTAGATTTAGGAGACAAAGAGGCAGCGAATTGGATTAAAGAAACAAAAGACAAATATGAAATGACACCAGAACTTCAATCAACTCAAAAAAGATTTGAAGAGATTGCTAACAAAGAAAAACAAGAAGGAGGCAGCTGGCTTTTCAAGCAAGTTCGAATACTTCAACCGGAAGATTTAACTCTACTAATTGAATTAGACAAAGAAGCTGACCCTGAACAGGTTTCTTGGTATAACAAACACCCTGGCTTAGTCCAAGGTGGATTAAGACATACGGGCGTTGACTTAGAAGAAGCTGCCACTAGAAAACAAATGAAAGTTATAGAAAAATATTATGATCTAATTGAGCAGTTAGAACTTGATTTTTGGAAAGCAGCTTTAGCAAAAGAGCTTCAGGAGTTTTTAAGGGACTGGGAAGATGATTTCGAAAATGGCGAGATAATTATCTACGACTCCTCTGGTGATGGAAGGTTTTGTTATAAGGATGACGACCATGGAGGTTCTCTCTTTGTTCCTAAAAGATTAATTCTTGCGGACGCAGACTTCTATACAATTGAAGATTGGTGCGATGTAGATGAAGAAGATTTCGAACATATATCTTTTAGCGAGCCAATGATGACTATGTATGTAAACAATGTGTATTGTGTCGATGATGTCAGTATAAATATCGATGATTCTGACTTTTTAAAGTGGCATGGCGCTCGTTTATCAGACCTACATGAAGATTCATGTTGGCATGAGGGATAAGACTATTCTTCAGTAATGCTCCAACTTCTACATCAGCTATATCCGCCTTGGCATATCGCACTTGATGTTGTCCTGTTAACAGGTCTAGCTTCTTATTTCATTTACAAGCGCAAAAAATAAAACCACGCAGTGTGCATGATGAGCAACTCTGATTCCCTTCAAATACGGATTAGATAGAGTAAAGAAAAGAGATGGAAGAATGAGGCTTCATTCCAACTCCATTCCAACCATCAAGTATCGCCAAGATTACAGACTATGACTGAACCTAACTACTGGCTAATGAACAGTTATAAACCAATGATACCAATGGATCTGAGCGATTCCTATAAATCTATTCTAGCAAAATTCTAGCAATCCTTACCACTCAAAGCTTTGATATCACTTGTCTACGTACTGGCAAGAATGAACATGTTTACTATGAATGGAAGAAGGTCGATCAATGGTGAACTAAAGGCCACCTGAAAGCATGAGAAAAATACTTAAGAGACTTTTTAAAAGAATGGGTTGCGATTATGACGACGGTGCAATTGCTTTAATGGGAGATTGGAAATTAAGAATTCACTACGACACCGAAGATTCTGATGGTAACCCCAGTTATCTAAACAAATGGGAGCATTCAGATGGTCGAATAGCTTTTGAGGGACCTGACTCCTCCGATCCTGATTTTGAACGGGATAAGTTAAAAGTTGAAAGAAAAAATGCAATATATCTAGAATTAAAAAAGGTTTTTTTATTCTTCATTAATTTTCAGTGGATTTTATTATTCATTCAAGGAGCTCTAAGTATTCCTCTGAATGGGATATGGGTAGTTTGTTCTCTTGTCGGCTATAGCTTCGCAGTCTTAGGAGGCTATTTTGTAGGCTACTTAAGCAAGAGATTGTTATGGCAAATGGGCATTGGCTGCCTTGACATAAGACAACTAGAAAAGCTTGGTAAGATATTTATTTGTATTTCACTAATTGCATTAGGAGGTTTACTAATAAGTGTTGGGAAATTCGAGACCTTCTCAATTGGTTATTTTGAGATTTCTATTCTTTTGGTTGGTTCTTCAATGGGAATCTTCCACGGGATTATTGATAACTAAATAGCCCTAGATATGTATCTTGCTTAATCCATTTAAAATGAAAAGACCCCTATTAATTCTTCTAGGATTCATATTTACCACACCATCCCCGGTGCAAGCTTTTTGGTGGAAACTAACAAGAGAAGAAGCAAGTATCTGCCGTGAGCGCGCATCAAAAGAGATCAATGAGTACAGTGCAAAACTGACTTATAAACATTGTGAGCGTACAATTAAAAAAGAATTGCAAGAAGAATCTAGAAGGGAAAAAGATTTAGCAAAAAAGATAAACAGCCTACGTTCTACTTTGCTCAGAAAGTGTAATGCAATCAAGCCTAAGACATGGAGAATTTGGAAACAGGTTTTTGAGGCTCCAAATAAATATGCAGGCAGTAATCAGTTATACAATGAACTAAAAAAATTCAACAGTTTATATGGTGAGCATCCATATGCTTGGTTAGAATTATCCCAGTATATAGAATTTGAGAAGAAGAGAAATGCCTTATCTAAATTAAAAGCAAAATACAAAATAAAATACAATTCTAATTCCCATATTCCATTCTGGGAAGATCTCACAGAAAAGAAAGGTGAGATTTTAATAAGAATCAACCCTAAAAAAGATTGGATTTTAGGAAGTTGGTATCAACATCTAAGCACTCACATCCAAGACCCCACATTTGTTGGTAAAGAGAAGTCACTACAATGGTTCGAGAAAACACCTATTAAATGGTCTAGAGCAAGGTGCTCAACATATGTTTTTCGCGATTTTTTATTAGACGATTGGTCCAGTTTTTTAGCGCAAGAGCTTTCAGTCGAATGGGGAGTTCCTTACGGAGACAAAATCCTAGAAAGAACCCTTGAAAAGATGTATGGAGACAAATAAAATTACTCTTTATAACCTACTTTGCTATCACTGTCCTTCTAGATCGTTTTAAATTGGGAGAAAAAGATTCAAGCATGCGACCCAGAGCGTCCGAAACACTTGAAGAGCTAAAAGCACGAACCAGATAGTTGAGTCAAAATGGAAAAGGGAAAACTTGCTCAAATTCCAGCAAAATTCCAGCAAGCCTCTAACCCTCAATTAACTCTCTAACCTCTTTTATCGCAATGGCTGACAAAAATATTTCGTACTGGCTAATGAAAAGTTCCTTTTGAGTAAGGGAAAGCGATTACAAGGAATTTGCAAAATCCATTCACACATTATTCACACTTTTCTTAGAGGCATCAAACTTAGA
Organism: uncultured Synechococcaceae cyanobacterium; assembly: GCA_902634405.1. Lineage (GTDB taxonomy): Bacteria > Cyanobacteriota > Cyanobacteriia > PCC-6307 > Cyanobiaceae > CACPJY01. The sequence continues at coordinate 26,270 of CACPJY010000012.1, read as the reverse complement.
GAATGGCTATCAATGCAATGACAAAACAACCCGCTATTCATTAACGAACCCCCTGCATTAATAACCCCCCAAATTCTGAATGCTCTGCTGCATTAAAATCCCTGAATTAACGCCAGTAACAGCTCTTCTTCTTTTTTCATGCGCAGGTTCTAAATATCGATTGCCAGAGTACGAGCCACTTGCTAAGCCCTGTCCTTCGATCGCATTTTTAACCTTTGCTTGAACGTCTTTAGGCACATGTTTTGAGCAGTATTGAATTGCTCCTGTAATTATCTGGAACTCAGCGCCTGTAAATAGTTGTTTGTTAGTTAGTCTTTTGTTCCCTACCGCGGCAATTTTCCCACCATGTCTTCCATTTAGTAGTTGTGTATACGAAGCTGCTGCTATCCCTACTGCTTTAGGGAATTCGAGCCCAGCATTACGTGCATTGCACACATATGAAGAACCGATCCCCCTATAGAGATAAATATCCTCGTCTGTCGCAGCAACAGTTTTTTTTGATCCAGCGTCAGCATCGTCTGTCGAAGAACAAGCTATCAACAAGAAAGGAATAAAAAGCATAGTGAAAGCGAATTTATTTAATCTCATTTCAAAGGACCCCCTATACATAGAACATATAGACAGGCTAAACCCTTTTCTCATAGTAATGTTCAATCTCGAATCATTCTCAAGTCCTAAGCGCAGCTAGAAGAAGTCCCCCTCCATAGGTCATGAACGATTGCTCAGCTGCTGCAAAAGCTCTATGAATAAAGAAGAAAACACAGGCATTTTCTTGGTTTGAACGCCAAAAAAGGCAAAATTTTTCCTCGAGATCCATTGGTATGACTGACATTTCCTACTGGCTAATGGAGTGCGAGCCAGATGTCTATGGACAAAGAATCCAGTCATAACAATGGATTTGAACTATTGTAATTTTATCTGTCTAAAATATAGTTCGAGTTCTGATTCAGTTAGCCAATAAAGAGCAAAACAAATGCCTGAAAACTTGCGGATAAGGGATTGTGTAAGAGAAGAGAATGGAGCATTAATTTTTTGTGAGCCAGGAAACCTAAAAAGAAAACTCACATCAAAATTCCAAATCATTGATGTTTTTGCATTAAAAATCGCATCTGAATATCAACATGATGAAACAGATAAGCTAATTCTTGTTTCTCAGCCTTTAATTATAGAAGGAAAAATTTGGCCATTAAAGGAAGCCATTCAATTAATAAGCAATGATCAAACCCCACAAAAATGGGTGGCGCTAGAGGTAAACAAGTATATCTGGGGAGACTTCTTTGTTAGAGGTGGAATTCAAGTCTGTAGAGAATGCCTTATAGGAAAAAGAATTAGCGCGATAGAGGCGACTCAGATAACAACTAAAGCAATTGCAAAACTACTCAAAAAATCGATAGAAGAAGAAGATTTATTGAATGAGAATATTGCCAATGCAGAAAGCTTGGACGAAGGAATATTAGATATCTTTGCTCAAGAAAACTTAGATCAGGAAGTAATAACTTGTTTCGAAGAACTCTACAATAGGGGTGACAGTGAATTCAAAGAAGATTTTGCCTGGCATAAAAAAAATGGTCCAGCTATTCGTTCAATAATCCAAATGGCTATAAACGTATATGAAACATCTTCAAGCAAAAAATATCAACAAAAAGATGAAGAGCTAAACTGCTTTAGCTTCATAAAGTTTTTATTTTATGAAACAATAAGAATATGGAATCAGCCTTCTATTTCCAGGTCTTTTGCAACTTGGATCTCTGTATTCATATCTTCAATTTTCTTTATAATTGAAGTAGGGTTTGCAAAGGGTATTTTATATGCTCTCTGTGTTGGCGCATTTGTAACTTACGGACTACGTCTCTTCGGTATATTTTGGACATTGTTTATATTTGCACCTTTATATACATTATTTACTTTGTTTCAAAGAATCAAAAATAGTAGATGAATCTTAGCAGATCTATTAATTATTTAACTTCCTCTATGGCTCATCATAAGCAGTTATTTTGCCTCCAAAGTATTCTATTACCTTGTAAAATTCCTATAAATTCAGCAATAATTGTGCTCGGAATAAAATCAGTACTTTCGAAGGGATTTTTTTGACCTAAACTTTCAAATTGAATGATCTGTACATGATTCGGACCAATCTTTTTGATTTGAGTTAAAGCACATTGTTTGTCTATTCCTAAAAATTTCCAGGCTGCTTGCCTTACTTCTTGGGTAACTGCAAAGGGACCAGTCTCAAAAACAACTGGACTATTCATAGAACTTACTTAAAGGACTTTTATCCTGCCGTGTTTCACCGTTGCCTGCCAGTCAATGAATTTGCTGGTTTGAATTGTCTTTTAGCTTTCTCAGTCCCTTCAAATCTCCAGTGCCAGGGCTGATAGCTCACTCCCTGAATATTGGCCTTAGGGAATGACAGGACGAAGCCAAACTTAGAAGCATTGTCCTGAAGCCAGCGAAATACCTCTGTTGATTCGAAGTCAATTTCAAAGTGACTCTTAGATCTACTGCCATCTCCAAGATCTATTGCATAACCAGTGCTGTGTTCTGAATATCCAGGCGGTGCAGATACTCCTGCTCGCTCTATTGCAGTGGAATCCTTGTCTGATTTAGCTGCAAAAAAAATTTTCTTTTGCCATTCATGAGTTCTAAACCCACTCAAAAAAATCAACTCGACGCCATCATCATTAGCCGCTGCCCTCATTGAGAGAAGAGCTTTGTAAGCGTCTTTATGAATTCTCAAACCAGGCTCAACCGTAGCCAAATCATCTTCTGCTGCCTCCGGATATGGATAATGACCAAGTAAACGATCATCTACCGGCAAAGCCTCTTGAACAAAGAATTCATTCCATTCCTGTGAATACCTCCAGTGATTTAAGGCGCCAAATATTGCAACTACTGAAATCCCAGCAAACAATGCAGCCGTTAATTGCTTGTAGTTGTTCATATCACTAATTCTCCTACTCTTTCAACCTTGAAACATATGAGAGACAATGGAGCCAGAGAGAAGGCTCTCTCGAATCTGAACCAAAGAATCCCATACTAGCAAAATACTAGCAAGCATTTTCGCCCAAATCCCTTGATATGACAGACATTTCCTACTGGCTAATGAAAAGCGAGCCTGTTGCTTATTCAATAAGTGATCTCAAAAAAGAACAAACTACAATTTGGGATGGAATTCGCAACTATCAGGCAAGAAATTTTATGCGTTCAATGAAAGTGGGTGATCAAGCATTTTTCTATCACTCAAATTGCAGCCCCCCTGGAATAGTTGGGTTAATGGAAATTATAAAAACAAGTGTCGTCGACCCAACTCAATTCGATCCACAAAATAAGTATTTTGATCCAAAGTCATCCAAAGAAAGTCCACGCTGGGATTGTGTCCAGCTCAAATACGTAGGTCAATTCAAAAAAATGATGACTCTTGAGGATCTTAAAAATTCTTATGACGTTGACCAGATCGCAGTGGTGCGCAAAGGTAATCGACTATCAATACTCCCTATCCCAGAAAAAACCGCGAAAGACTTGTTGATGAAACTTGATCCGATCGATTAAAACCATCAAACAAGAGATTCATTGCCAAACATATTCGCTACATAAAGACGAGTGATCTGCCTGGAATCAACACCTTGTTGAACTAAAAACCCTGCCAATGCAGCCTGAAAAAGTCGGTACTGATCCCAATTTGGATACTTCTCTATAAAACCCTGCATCGCCAATTGAAGTGGTTCTGGCAACTCTGCCTGAAAGCTGACAATTCCATCACCAGCCAAAGCTTCAGAGGCCTCTACCTTGCCATCTATGAGCTGATCAGGAGCCTGAACTAAAACCTTTGCAAAATCAATCTGTTGCATCAAAGCCTCACTTGCTGACGTACTAGTTCTCCACAAAGAAAGAGATCAGTCAAGTCACTTCTTTACCTACCTTTCTCATAAGGTCTCATATTGAGATCTAGGGCTCAACAATACTGTGCCAAAAGAATCTGACCAAAAGCACTTGATGGAATGAGTTTTGAATTTGAGTCAAGAGGCAAATTCCTTAAAACAACGTTTTCCACAAAAATGGTCATAAAACTACTCGCGAAGTAAACAGCTGTGGAAAACCTGTGCAATAAGGGTTTAAATTTCGGGGAAAGATCATTTAAAAAAAATTGATTAGCCAAACTAATCAGTTGTAGGAATCCCACATGGTTCTCATCGCAGATGTGATCGCCTCAGCAGAAGGCATCGGCCAGAACATTTCTAAACCTCGTAAATACTCACGATCTCCTTCAAGAACTAGGCGGAGATTCCAAGCATCTCTATTACCATCGATGCAGGCCCACCATGGCAAACGTTCCAATTCCATAGAAATATCCTCTTCCGGGCAAAGTTGTTTTTGGACTTTTTGATATTCCCCAATCAATTCAAAAACAAGTGGTACCAACAGAGACCACTCCTGATCTGTAAGCTCACAAGCCCAATTTTCACCTCCTAGCAGTACTGGGAAGGGATTTCTTTGCTCATCTCTGGCCAATCTCCAGCCAGGTCCTTCCTTCTCAATCATTACCTCTTAGTTCACCCTGGCAACAAGTCTGGCTGATCCTGCTCGTCACTTAATTCAACGATTGCTCTTTGCACTGGCTTTACACTGGACTCTTCTAATAATCCATCAAAATCATCAAAACGCCTTTGCTTTGCACGAAAAGCGATTCGAACTGTAGTTAGATATCTATTGCTTGAATGTCTGATCAGACTCTCGGCACGTTTAGCAAGATCTTTGGGGCCCAAACCTGAAGTAATCACTTCAATACTGAATAAGTCTTGCTTAGCTTAAGGCAAAGGATGAAAACATTATGCAATCAAATCACTATGAAATGGAACATGCATTGGGTATGTCCGGTTTATTACCCCTGGAGCACGCAATACAATCTGTTTACCAAGACCGAGCGCTGCCAATGGAACTCGAACATATCTAATAAGTCCACTGACTTTTTCTAGATGTTCTCTATCAGAGCACTCGAGTCGAATACTCCCCCAACTCCTTTTCATATGGCATTTAAGCAAAGGCTTCAACAAAATCTCGATACGAGGATCTTCTCTATAAAAAGAGAAGATCAAACATTGCAATCTGTCCATAGAGGATTTAATCACTGCTACCTAAATACACACTTGCAATAATCGTGGACTTATCCTCAAATGTAGAAGAAAAACTTCAGATTTCCCAGAAGTCAGGAACCTTGGCTATTGATCTGGGAAACACAACCACAGTAGTAGCTTTTCAAGATGAAAGAGGAGAGCAGCCAGAATTAATAGATCTCCCTCAAATTAGCAAGAGCAAAGGGGAAGTCCCAAGCCTTGTCTGGTATAGGAAGGAACCAAATCAGAAGCTATTAATAGGTCAACAAGTAATCAATGAAGGCTTTTCTAGTAAGGATCTCCAATATCTACAACGTGACTTCAAGCGTCTTATCAAATCCCCAGCAAAAGAAGGAGTCACTGGTGAAAAAATTTGTCCTGAAAAAGCTGGTGAGATTTTAATAAAAGAAATCTGGAAAAGACTGCCTAAAGATTTGAATATAAAAAGGCTAGTACTCACAGCTCCAGTTGAATGTTATAGATCCTATAGACAGTGGCTACTAGAAATTTGCGATTCTCTAGAAGTTGATGAAATAGCTCTAGTTGATGAGCCTACTGCCGCAGCCATGGGGTCAGCAATGCCAGCAGGAGCAAAACTTCTGGTCTTTGATCTTGGGGGTAGCACTTTTGATATTGCTCTTGTTGAACTTGAGGGAGGGGAAGGACGTGCAGCCCCTATTGCTCAGCTATTACGATTCAACGGAGAAGATCTAGGCGGATCAACTGGTCAAACTCTTCGTTGTGCAAAGGTGCTAGGCAAATCAGGGATTCAACTAGGTGGTCGAGACATTGATCGTTGGATCGCAAATCACCTATTGCCAGATGAACCCATTTCAGAAAAGCTCTTAAATGTCACTGAAAAACTTAAGTGCAAACTAAGCAATACAAAAATCCTTGACAATCAAGTTCTAGAGGAAGTAATTAATTTTCCCAATAATTATGGAATTCAACGATTAAATCTTTCCAGAGAAATTCTTGACCAGCTTCTGATTGAAAAAGGCTTCTTAAACGTCTTAGACCAACTAATGAAACAAACCCTCGCTTCAGGCAGAAGCAATGGCTGCGATCTAGCTGATCTAGATGGCGTCATTGCAGTAGGAGGGAGCTCAAGAATTCCTTTATTTATAAATTGGTTAAAAACTGAGATACACCCACTTCAACTGCTCACCCCCCCTCCGGTAGAAGCAGTTGCACTCGGAGCTCTAAAGCTTACTCCTGGAGTAACAATTAAAGATGTACTTCATAAAGGTATTGCACTTCGTTTTTGGGACCCAAGAACTAAAAAGCATATATGGCATAATCTTTTCCCAATAGGTCAACCTTGGCCAACTTCAAACAACCTAGAAATAGTTTTGGCGACAAGTGAAATAAATCAAACTGAGATCGAGATAATCATTGGAGAAAAAAACATAGATGGCAGTCATGAAGTTATTTACGAAGATAACTTGCCAACTGTCCTAACACAAATGTCAGATCAGTCGACCAAATTTCTTCTTCAAGATCCATTAATCATTCCGTTAGAGGAGCCAGGGCAACCAGGTGAAGATTGTTTGAATTTAAACTTCAGCATCAACCAAGATTGCTCACTACAAGTAGAGGGCTTAGACATAAGATCAGGAAGGGTTATCCACAAACAGCAGCTTTGCAAATTACATTAAATCACTTATAAAAAAATTAATATGATTTCAAAGAACTGATTTAAATCCTAAAAATAAGCTTTTAAAATTAAAAATCTAAGGCATATCCTTTCTAAGGTATATAGCCTCTTCTCCATCTAAATCATGAAGTCTTAATTCTATATTTTCTGTTCTACTTGTTGGAACTTTCCTGCCACAGAAATCTGGCTGAATGGGGACTTCACGATGACCCCGATCGACCATTACAAGTAACATTGTCCTTTTAGGTCTCCCCCATGCTTGAAGAGCTTCTAACGCAGCTCGAACAGTTCTCCCCGTAAAGATCACATCATCCACTAAAACAACTTGTCTGCCTTCCACAGTTGAGGGTAGATCCGTGACTTCAGGCACCCTTGTCCCTATTCTCACAAGATCATCTCGATGAAAAGTATGGTCAAGACTTCCTTGATCAATTTGGTGTCCCGTGAGGCTTTCAATCTGACTTGCAAGAACACGTGATAGATGTACACCCCTTGTGGGGATTCCTAAAAGCAAGAGATCATGGCTGTCTTGGACTGACTCAAGTACTTGAGAAGCAAGTCTCACAAGAGTCCGGCGAAGATCATCTGCGGAAAGTATCTCAACTCTTTCATTTTGGGAATTTTCAGACATAGAGGCAAATTAAAAAACAAAATCATTCCTATTAGGCCCTCAAATTATCTAAAGCCATTGGCAAAAGCTGACAGAAATTGGCATAAATGCTACCCATGCCCTTGGAGGTTGTAACTTGATATTGCGTAAAGCACATAGGGAATAAACCGTAGGAGTCAGAATGACAACAATTAGTCACGAAGACTCATCGCAAGCAGGGCATATTGCACCTGTAGTGATGGCCATACTTGATGGCTGGGGCTACAGCGAAGTGAAAGAACACAATGCTATTTGCAAGGCTCAAACACCCATAATGGATTCTTTATGGCATAGCTACCCTCATACTCTTATAGAAGCTAGTGGAGCTGCGGTTGGCTTGCCAGACCAACAAATGGGGAACTCTGAGGTAGGACATCTCACCATCGGAGCAGGTCGCGTAATAAAACAAGAGTTAGTACGTATTAGCGAGACAGTGGGAGAAGGAGAACTAGCAAAGAATCCTGCTCTCACTGACCTCGCTAATAAGCTTGAGAAATCTGGTCAAACTCTGCACCTCATCGGACTTTGCTCAGATGGCGGGGTTCATAGTCACATAGATCACCTTTCTGGGCTTTTGAAATGGGCCTCATCTGCCGGAGTAAAGAAAGTTGCCATCCACGCAATTACAGATGGACGAGACACACCTACCCAAAGTGGAAGTAAATATATTCAAATGATTGAAAAATCTATAAATAGTGAAGGGATTGGAGAAATTTCAAGCCTTTGTGGCAGGTATTGGGCAATGGATAGAGACCATAGATGGGAACGTACTGCCAAAGCCTACGAATTATTTACCAACCCAAAGAAATCTATATCTAAAAAAACTGCTCAAGAGATTCTCACTGCCAGCTACGAACAAGGCATTACAGATGAGTTCTTAGAGCCTGTAAGGCTAACCCCTACATACCTCAAGGATGGAGATGGTGTTGTCATGTTCAACTTCCGTCCAGATCGTTCCAGACAACTTGTAAAAGCGCTTTCTCTTAACAATTTTGATTACTTCCCAATAGTCAATCAACCAGAACTTGACATAGTTACATTCACACAATATGAAGCAGATTTGCCAGTCGAAATAGCATTTCCACCTGAATCGCTAGACAATCTTCTAGGGCAAATAGTTTCTGAAAACGGCCTTTTACAATATCGAACCTCTGAGACTGAAAAATATCCCCACGTAACATATTTCCTCAATGGTGGTATAGAAAAGCCCCTCAAAGGGGAGCACCGGCACCTTGTACCTTCTCCTAGAGTCGCAACTTATGACCTTGCCCCAGAAATGTCAGCTGATGCCCTAACTGATAGCTGCATAGAAGCTATAAAAAAAGGCATCTATTCCCTTGTGATTATCAATTACGCCAATCCTGATATGGTTGGACATACAGGGATAATGACAGCGACAAAAGAAGCTATTGCAAAAGTTGATCATTGTATTGGTCGCCTACTTGATGCCACTGGCCTCATGAGTGGGACTCTACTAATCACTGCTGATCATGGCAATGCGGAGGTTATGCAAAACCAAGACGGGCAAGCTTGGACTGCTCATACTACAAATCCTGTACCTATGATTCTTATAGAAGGTGAGAAAAGAAAATTACCAGGCCACGGAAACTCTATTCAATTGAGAAAAGGTGGCGGATTAGCAGATATTGCTCCAACTCTTCTTCAGATTCTTAATCTCCCAAAACCTGATGCAATGACTGGTTCTTCTTTAATAGAAGCTCCAGACATCTCTTCTCTCCCTCATCGGATTCCACAACCTGTCTAACAGTTATCATTTCAGTCAAAATGATTTTAAAGAAAGTCCCTTAGAGTCACATAATGATCACAAAAATTCTTTCTTGGGTCTGGGCATCTTCAGGCATCCTGTTAATACTGTTTGTTCTTTTGCATAGCCCCAAAGGTGATGGCATGGGAGGTTTAGCAGCAAGCGGAAGTTCTATGTTTACAAGTGCTAGCAGCGCTGAAGCAACCCTGAATAGAATCACTTGGACAGTTTTAGCAATTTTCCTCAGCCTGGCGATCATTCTCAGTGCTGGGTGGCTGACCTAATCAATATCATCCATCTATTTCTCTTCTCAAAAAACACTCAATTCTCATAAATAAAAAGAATTAATTAATATCAAAGAAATGCCGATAGCCCTCTCAGGGATCAATCTCAGCACCCCATTGAGCTTCAACAATTGTCCATCCCAGAGAAATAAGCTCCTCCCAAAAAACCTTTGCCTCCTGCATAGGTACATAACTTCTACTTTTGAGCATGGCAGGAGAGCCATCGGTCATCGCCATACCTTTGTCCATAAAAAAGTAAGGATGCCTTCCCCAAGAATTGGGGTCGCGATGAAATCGAAAAGACCATTTTCCTTGAGGGTCCTTTATCCAACCTTCAGGATCATTCATAAAGCCTGAGCAACATCTGCATAATAGTATATGCGTACTATTATGCAGATGTTGCTCAGGGTAAATTGGTTTCAGAGGAGGGGAACAGGATAATCTTCAGACAGCTAGAAATTATGTCCACATCAAACAATAGGTATTAAGCTCAATCAGGCTGGCCCTCTAAGGCTAAATTAGCCCTGAATTTTATTTAATTACCACCATTGCAAAAGTGAACTGATTTCGAAATGGTTTTACCCTTATCTAACGATTCTTGGACACAAGAGTTAAACAACTTTGCTTCTTGCTTAAGAGGGTGAGCCTTAATAGCAAGAATAATAAGAGCTATCGCTGCAAATGCTCGTGAAAAAAAAGTTGTTGCACCAAATACATACCAAAGAAGAGATTTACTAAATGAACATTTCTTGTTTTTCTTTACCTTTGACATTTAGAAGCATGCAATTGAAATAAGCATACAAAACCTTTAAGAATGAATGTCTGATCATCAAATAATGCTTACAAAACCACAAGATCAACCTGGCACCGAATTACTTTCAGAGTTATCTTTACAGCCATACTCACTTAACTTATAAATGAATATAAGGTTCAACGCACTTAATAGGTGAATTGACTAAATAATAAAAAATCAGTAAAGAGGGGTTTAAAACCCTCTTTACTGATTTCATCAACAGATCAATTCTGCTACTAATCAATAATCAAAATCACCACCCATACCGCCTGGAGCACCAGAAGGAGCAGCATCCTTCTTCTCAGGCAAGTCAGCGACGATGCATTCTGTTGTAAGAACCATTCCAGCTATAGAAGCTGCATTCTGCAATCCAGACCTTGTCACCTTGGCAGGGTCCACAATTCCAGCTGCAAGCATGTCTACATACTCGCCAGTAGCAGCATTGTAGCCATCACTAATAGGCTTACTCTTAACATTCTCTGCAACAACAGCACCATTTGCTCCTGCATTCTCTGCAATCCTCATCAGAGGAGAAGAAAGAGCAGCTTCAACAATATTTGAACCTATTAGCTCCTCACCTTTAAGGGTTTGGGAAGCCCATGTGTTAAGAGCAGGAGCAAGATGTGCAAGCGTGGTGCCACCTCCAGGAACAATTCCTTCTTCAACTGCCGCCTTAGTTGCGTTAATAGCGTCCTCAAGACGAAGTTTTTTATCCTTCATTTCAGTCTCTGTTGCTGCTCCAACTTTGACTACTGCAACTCCACCAGCCAATTTTGCAAGTCGCTCTTGTAGTTTCTCTTTGTCGTAAGTCGAATCAGTTTCATCCATCTGCTTTTTAATTTGCTCGCAACGTGCTTTCACCGCTGCTTCATTACCTTCAGCAACAATAGTTGTAGTGTCTTTATTAATAGTGACTCTTCTAGAAGTCCCAAGCATCTCAAGCTTGGCATTCTCTAGTTTTAATCCAGCATCCTCGGTAATTAGCTGACCATTAGTTAATACAGCCATATCCTCGAGCATGGCTTTTCTCCGATCTCCAAAACCTGGTGCCTTTACGGCCGCAACGTTCAGTACTCCTCTAAGGCGATTCACTACCAAAGTTGCAAGAGCTTCTTTCTCAATATCCTCAGCAATAATTAAAAGAGGCTTACCTGTACGAGCTACCTGCTCTAGGACAGGAACTAAATCCTGGACCAAGCCAATCTTCTTGTCAGTCAAAAGAATATAAGGCTCATCAAGGACTGCCTCCATTCTTTCTGTATCAGTTGCGAAATAAGGAGAGATATATCCCTTATCGAATCGCATTCCCTCCGTTACCTCTAATTCTGTCGACATTGATTTTCCTTCTTCCAAAGAAATCACGCCTTCTTTCCCAACCTTATCCATGGCGTCAGCAATCATTTTGCCTACTTCGTCATCATTACCGGCTGCGATTGTTCCACACTGAGCAATTGCGTTGCTATCACTAATTGGTTTTGAATTTTCTTGAATCTTTTGAACTAAAAAATCTGTAGCCTTATCTATTCCTTTTTTCAAGGTAATAGCATTTGCACCAGCAGCCACATTTCTCAAGCCTGCCTTGACCATTGCATGAGCTAGAACAGTTGCTGTAGTAGTTCCATCACCAGCAGCATCATTTGTTTTAGAAGCCGCCTGACGAATCAAAGCCACTCCTGTATTTTCGATGTGATCTTCTAATTCGATTTCCTTAGCAATAGTGACACCATCATTAATAATTTGAGGAGCACCAAACTTTTTCTCAAGAACGACGTTGCGACCCTTAGGGCCAAGAGTTACTGCAACAGATTCAGCAAGGATGTCAATTCCACGCTCTAAAGCGCGACGGGCTTGCTCGTTGTAAATAATGCGCTTAGCCATAGGAGGCAGTTTCCTTGAAAAAGAAGAGTAATGGTGAATGAATTAGAAGAAATTGGCAAAAAGTTCAGTTAACTATTGCCAAAATATCTTTCTCGGACAAAAGAACATATTCGTCTCCGCCGAGTTTGATATCGGTGCCGGCATATTTGCTGTAAAGGACCTTGTCACCGACCCCAACCTCAGGAGCTTGACGAGAACCATCGTCATTACGCTTTCCTGGGCCAACTTGAGCTACTTCGCCAACTTGTGGCTTTTCCTTTGCAGTATCTGGCAAGAGTATGCCGCCTGCAGTCTTCTCCTCTGATTCGGAGACTTTTACAAAAATTCGATCCCCGAGCGGTTTAACGGTGGAGACGCTTAGAGAAACAGCTGCCATAAGTGAATGCAGAAGCGAGAACAGAGCGCATTAGCGCTACCAAATGACTTGAGTTAGCACTCAAGATCACCGACTGCCAACTTATGCGGAAGAGGGGGAAGTCGGCCAGGGTTTTTCTGTGCGGGTGACCGAACACTCCTCAAAGAACCATGCACAGTGATAATCTTGCGCCGTAAGAGAAGGGAATGCACTTTTTGCACCCCTCGCATACTTTTTAATTTGTCATGGCCGTTGCTGCTTCAACCTCTACCGGCACTAAAGGAGTTGTTCGTCAGGTTATTGGCCCTGTGTTGGATGTGGAATTCCCCGCAGGCAAACTGCCTAAGATTTTGAATGCACTTCGCATAGAAGGAACCAACCCTGCTGGTCAAACTGTCGCCCTCACTGCTGAAGTTCAACAGCTTCTTGGTGATCACAGGGTTCGTGCCGTAGCAATGAGCGGTACAGACGGCCTAGTGAGGGGGATGGAAGCTCTTGATACAGGTGCACCAATATCTGTTCCTGTAGGAGAAGCAACACTTGGCAGAATATTTAATGTTTTAGGAGAGCCTGTAGATGAACAAGGTCCTGTAACTAGTTCTAATACTGCCCCAATCCATCGTCCTGCTCCAAAACTCACAGATCTGGAAACTAAGCCCAAGGTCTTTGAAACAGGAATCAAGGTAATCGATCTCTTGGCTCCATATCGTCAAGGTGGGAAAGTCGGTCTTTTTGGGGGTGCTGGAGTTGGTAAAACTGTTCTTATTCAGGAACTAATTAACAACATCGCTAAAGAACATGGAGGAGTATCTGTGTTTGGTGGAGTTGGAGAACGTACTCGTGAAGGTAACGATCTTTATGAAGAATTCAAAGAATCTGGAGTTATTAATGCAGATGATCTGACTAAATCAAAAGTCGCTCTGTGCTTTGGGCAAATGAATGAACCTCCCGGAGCAAGGATGCGTGTAGGGCTATCAGCTCTAACAATGGCTGAACATTTTCGCGATGTAAACAAACAAGACGTTCTACTTTTTGTTGACAACATTTTTAGGTTTGTTCAAGCAGGATCGGAAGTCTCTGCGTTGCTAGGAAGAATGCCCTCAGCGGTGGGCTATCAACCTACTTTAGGGACAGACGTTGGAGAATTACAAGAAAGAATTACCTCCACCCTCGAAGGATCCATAACATCAATTCAAGCCGTATATGTACCCGCTGACGACCTAACAGATCCAGCTCCAGCTACTACTTTTGCCCACTTAGATGCAACAACTGTTCTAGCTCGTGCCCTAGCCGCAAAGGGTATTTACCCAGCAGTTGACCCCCTAGATTCCACAAGCACCATGCTCCAGCCATCAGTTGTTGGAGATGAGCACTACAAAACTGCCAGAGCGGTACAATCCACTCTTCAACGATATAAAGAACTACAAGACATCATTGCAATCCTTGGTCTTGACGAGCTATCTGAAGAAGATAGAAGAACAGTCGATAGAGCTCGTAAAATAGAGAAGTTCCTTTCTCAACCTTTCTTTGTGGCTGAAATCTTTACTGGGATGTCTGGGAAGTACGTCAAGCTTGAAGAAACTATTGCTGGCTTTAATAGTATCCTTGCTGGAGAATTAGACCATTTGCCTGAGCAAGCTTTCTATCTTGTAGGAAACATTGAAGAAGTTAAAGCTAAAGCCGAAAAGATATCTGCAGAAGCTAAGAGTTAATTTTTCGGGGAACAAGGTCAAAGCAACCTAATTCAACTCAGCCAAAGTCTCTTTTTAACTAATCAAAGGTCTTAATTATGTCCCTTACCCTCCGCGTGCTAGCCCCTGACCAGAGCGTCTTCGATGGAACAGCCGAGGAGGTGATACTTCCTAGCACCACAGGTCTTATAGGAATACTTCCAGGCCACATATCCTTAGTAACAGCTCTAGATGTAGGCGTCTTAAGAGTATTAAATAACGGCACATGGGACTCCATTGCTCTAATGGGAGGTTTTGCAGAAGTTGAATCTGACGATGTAACAGTATTAGTCAACTCTGCAGAGCTTGGATCAACCATTGATGAAGCTAATGCTGAGAAAGAATTAGAGCAAGCAAAAAATATTGTTGATCAATTAGAGGGAGAAGTCGCTTCCACAGAGAAATTAAAAGCCCAACAGGATTTCAACCGCGCCAGAGCGAGAGCTCAAGCAAGTAAAACTACAGCATAAACCTGGAGAAAGGAGATTCTTTGAGCCTAGAACTATTAATAGATAGTGCAAATACTTCTGAATGGGAAAATCTCATTGGGGCAAGAATTTTTAGTGGTATAACAACGAATCCCACTCTCCTTAAGAAAGAGAATCTCGAATGCAACTTAAATACTTTACAGTCACTTTCAAACACAGCCGAAGAGCTAGGTTACAGGGACTTACATATTCAAGCCTGGGGTGATACAACCAAGGAGTTAATCACTTGTGGCAATGCGATCAAAAAACTAGAAACTCCTGCACTGACGATTCATGTAAAAATACCAATTACCAGTCAAGGAATACAAGCTGCTTATGAATTAATTGAAGCAAATATTTCTGTAACATTTACAGCATGTTATGAAGCACCACAATCACTAATTGCAGCTTCACTTGGTGCTACTTATTTAGCCCCTTATCTAAGTCGAATTAATGATGCAGGTAAAGATGGGTGCTTAGAAGTGATTTCCATGAAAAAGGCCCTTGATGGAATTGGAAGTGATTGCAAGCTATTAGTTGCTAGCATTAGGAATAAAAATCAACTTATAAATCTTGCCTCAGAAGGAATATCTACTTTCACAATAAGTCCTTATTTAGCAGAAACACTTATGAATGTTCCCGAAACAATTAATGCTAGTTTAGCATTTGAAAAAGACTCTAAAAAAAAGGATTTCCTTGTTTAAAATTAGAAGAATTGGGAGATATTGATCAAATATCTTTTCAACTAAGCCGTTCCACAAAAAGTAACGTCTGGAAACTTTAGCTTTGCCTCTTCAAGGGTCTTGCCTTTTCCTTCCTCCTGCCAATAATTAATAACTTCTGTCGCCTTATTTAACACCTCCACCCTCTCATTATCGGTTATCCAACTTTTACCTTCCAGTTCCCCTTTTAATGTTTCCCAAGCATCTTCACGTGGCCAAAAGAAATAAGCCGTGAGAGGACTAGGGCCACCACCAACGATTTGATCTACAGCCAAAGCAACATTATCGGGGAGCCAAAGAATTTTCAATAAAAACCTGCCCTCATCAGCCTTGGGGGTATATCCAGAAGGAACTCCATCAGCATCAATTGTTGCCGTTGCTAGCGCTGCTGTCCCTCCAAGCATTACTGGACGGCCATTCTTATTGGGGGAGTCACCATCCCCTTTAACCTGCGGCGATCCCTCCTCTGGAATCACGTTTTGATTACTTTCTATCTCCTGTTCCTTAGCAGCTGCTTCTGAACCGGTCATAGCAATGATCGAAGTGATCTAAACAAACTACTAAAATACCAGCTCTAGATCATTGATAGCTAATAAACCGCAAGGACTAAACATTAAAGCCAGTCAGAGCAATGGATTCTCTTTACAAGGACTAAACACCAATTGGCTTTATCACTATTTCAACGTTCCAATTCTTTTACAGAAGTAACTGCTTTCCCACTAAGGACCTCGTGTCCTCCTTCAATAATTGCGACATCATCCTCGATTCTGATTCCTATACCCTTCCATTTTTGATCAATTTCAGGCTGACCATCAGGGACAGGCAATCTGTCACTTATATAAACACCAGGTTCCACCGTCAAAACCATACCCGGCTCAAGATCTACTGGATGCTCTCCGAGCCTATAAGCACCCACATCATGTACATCTAAACCCAACCAATGACCTGTCCTATGCATGTAGATATGTTTATAGGCACCTTGATCAATAACCTCATCAATGTTCCCGTGAAGCAAGCCCAGGTCTATTAACCCTTCTACCAATACCCGAACAGCTTGATCATGAACTTTTTCAGCGGTCTGACCAGGTGTGGCCAGACCAATAGCTGCTTGCTGAGCCGAAAGAACTATTTCATAAAGGGCCCTCTGCTCACTTGAAAAACGTCCATTCACTGGAAAAGTACGAGTGACATCACCGTTGTAGTAGTCAAATAACGAACATCCAGCATCAATAAGGACAAGGTCACCATCCTGTAAAAGGCAGTTGTTCGCTGTGTAATGCAAGATGCATGCATTGTCTCCACCGGCAACAATCGAGCCATATGCGGGGCCTCGTGCGCCTTCGTCGAGGAAATGATGTTCTATCAAGGACTGAAGATGCCTCTCATTCATTCCTGGTCGAACAGCCTGTCTAGCTATTTCATGGGCCTCTGCAGAAATCCTTGCAGCTAACCGCATGCGATCCAATTCCTCAGAATCTTTATACAATCTCATCTCATGCAATATTGGGCATGGAGGGACCAAAGCTTTGGTAGCCGAGCCTATTCTTGGAGCCCTATCCAATTGTTCTGCCCATATTTTCAACACCAGTGGTTCAACTTTTAAATGCCTACCCACTCTGAAAGCAATTGCTTCAGAACCCTCAAGATAATCACTAAGACGAATTGGCAGTTCATCCAGAGGATGCGCTCGATCAGCCTCTAAATCTTTAATTGCTCCTTCTACTCCAGACCGGGATCCGTTCCATATCTCAAGTGAGGGATTCTTAGGGTGTACAAACAATATAAATTGTTCCCCTGCAGGCTTATGTGGCAGAAAAAGGGCAACTGCATCTGGCTCATCGAATCCAGTTAAATACCAAAAATCACTATCCTGACGAAAAGGATATTCACAATCAGCGTGATGAGTGACCAGATGAGCTGCTGGGATAATCGCTGCCATTCCACCTAAACGCCTCAGGAATCGCTCGCGTCTTTTAGAAAAGGTAGACAAATCTTTCACAACAGAAAAAGCACCGAAATTGAACAAAGCATGCCATTAAAAGAACTTTATTACGCAAAAGCTTGATTCCAATCTCCATGACTGAGAAAATTAGCTATAGCAAAGCAATGGATTTCTCATATAAAGTATCCCCCTCTTGAGAAATCCCATAGTCTTTGTCAAATTAGTCTCATAAAGATCCTCAAGCCTCTTCCTCATCTAAGCCTTGAAACCTTTATTTCCAAATCATTTATGGACTATTGAAATCAGATCAACAAAACATGGCACACCTTGCAAAAGTGAAACACACCGTGATTTGACTACCGCATGACCTCAGATTTATTAGTTCTTTGTTCACTTGTAGTCATTGTTGTAATTGGTTCTGCATTCTGCTCTGGTGTCGAAGCAGCTCTACTAACTGTGAATCCATTAAGGGTTCACCAGCTAGCAATAAAGCCTAAACCTATATCCCGCGCAAGGTTATTAGCCCGACTTCGAAAAAAGATAGGAAGAACACTATCTGTACTTGTAATCGTCAATAACGGCTTCAACATCTTCGGGAGCTTGATGCTTGGTGTATACGCAGCACATGTCTTCGAAAAACATGATGCAAGTGGAGTTGTTTTTCCAGTCTTTTCAATCGGCTTAACAATTTTAGTCATCTTGCTTGGTGAAATACTCCCAAAATCCCTTGGCAGTCGTTATGCACTTCAATTTTCCTTAGCAACTGCTCCATTAATTCATTTATTTAGCATTTTAATGCGGCCACTAGTTCTTCTTTTAGAACAATTGCTACCAGCAATCACTAAAGAAGATGAGATAAGTACCGATGAAGAAGAAATTCGACAGCTAGCAGCAATAGGTTCTTTAAAAGGGCAAATTGAAGCTGATGAAGCAGCCATGATTACAAAAGTGTTTCTATTAAATGATCTGACAGCAAGAGATCTTATGACCCCACGTGTAGCTGCTCCAACACTAAATGGTTCAACCACTCTTGAAGTTCTTAGGGGAAATCTTTTAACTAATAACTCTCCATGGTGGGTAGTGCTTGGCGAAGAAGTAGATAAAGTGTTGGGAGTAGCAAGTAGAGAGCGTTTGCTCAGCGCACTACTAGAAGGGAGGGGAAAGTTGACACCCACTGACCTATGCGAATCAGTTGAATTTGTGCCTGAGATGATACGAGCAGACAGATTGCTAACAGATTTTCGCGGAGACAAAAGTGATGTAAGAGTCGTTGTTGATGAGTTTGGAGGTTTCGTTGGACTCATTGGCTCAGAAGCAGTACTGGCTGTGCTGGCAGGCTGGCGAGGCAATTCCAACTCATGAATCACCTGCCTTCCCCATCTATACGTTGCAACCTTCTTCTAAAAGAATGGAGAAATAATTTAGTCCTCACCAATCGTGAAAAGACTCAACTCAAAGGAGAGTTGCTTTCACTGGATAAACAGCTGAAGAGGTTAGGAGAGAGACGGCTAAGAGTGGTCGCATTTGGTCGCGTAGGTGTTGGTAAATCAAGTTTGCTAAATGCACTTGTTGGGCAAGAAATATTTACAACGGACGTAGCTCATGGATGCACCCGGGTGCAAAAAGTATATCGATGGAATCAAAAAATCAAAAATATAAACGCTGTTGACCTAGTTGACACCCCAGGTATAGATGAAATTGCTGCTCAAGGGAGAGCTCGCCTGGCTACAAGAATTGCCTCTCAAGCTGATTTAATACTTTTCATCCTCGATAGTGATTTAACTAAAGTTGAGTTAATGGCTCTTGAACAACTACTTGCTATAGGTAAGCCTATTTTATTAACTCTTAATCGTTCTGATCAATGGTCTGAGAAACAAAAAAATGAAATCATGTCAAGCATCCTTAAACGCCTACCGCCTGAAGCCAGGAACTTAAAATTAATCTCTATTGCAGCTGCACCACGTAAAGCTGTAGTAAGTGCAACTGGGCATATCCGGAGTCAGAAGACTGCTCCTAGGATTAAGTCTTTAAAGCAAGAGCTAGCTGAAATCCTTACTACTCAAGGAGATTACCTTTTAACAATCAATACACTTAAGCAAGCTGATCATTTCTATCACTCTCTTAAACGTCTTCGATTAAATTACAACAAAATCAATGCCCAAGGATTAATTGGTAAATTCGCAACAATAAAAGCCTCAGGCCTAGCCGCTAACCCACTTTTATTACTTGATCTAGCAGGTGGTATTGCTTGTGATACGGCTCTTGTGATTGAGCTATCCAAGCTTTATGGAATTGAAATGAGGGGGGCAACAGCAAGACAATTTATAAAAAAAATCTCTAGCTACAATTCCCTAATAGGAGGAATACAAATCGCAATTCAATTATTACTAAGTTTGTTTAAACATTTTCTATTCCTTGCTACGCCTTTTACAGCAGGCTTCAGCCTAGGGCCCACCGGACCTATTGCCCTTGCTCAAGCTGCCTTAGCTATCCATACAACCAGAGTAATGGGTCGACTTACAGCAAAAGAGCTAATAATTGATAGTCATCGCAAAGAATCTCAGCCAAGAACCATGTTGCAATTACTTACAAATAATGATCCGGAGTTAAAGCAATGGCTATATCAATGCCCAGCAAGTCCTTTTGAAAAGCCTCAAGAACTAAAAACGTTGCTCCCATGAGCAATATAAGCAATCAAATTGCCCTTCTTGGGACCAGCGCAGATCCACCAACCTGTGGTCATCAAGCCCTTCTCGAAGGCCTACTTAAACTGTTCCCTAAAGTGATTACATGGGCCAGTAATAATCCCCTCAAGCATCATGGTGCACCCTTAGACAAACGTGTTGCATTGCTCTCAGCTTTAGTCAACGAAATCAACAATCCAGCGCTAGAACTAGCACAAGAATTAAGCAGCCCTTTGACAATTAATACATTAAATATTGCGTCAAAGTTCTGGCCAGATAAAGAGTTTATTTTTGTGGTAGGTAGTGATTTAATCGGTCAAATTCCACAATGGGTAAATGCAACAAGAGTCTTATCAACTACTCAAATAGGTGTTGCACCTCGTGAAGGGTGGCCAATACAAGAAAATCATTTGAAAGAATTGCGAGAGCTTGGAGGTGATATAGAAATACTGCCTCTTGAGATACCAGGTAGTGCCAGTTCTGAAATACGTAAAGAACCTAACCTTGAAATGATACCTATTTCTTTACAGCCAATTCTTCTACAACAAAACCTATATGGGCTAAAAACATAAGCATATGAGACTACTTTTAGCACAGCTAAATCCCTTGGTAGGAGACCTTCAAGGAAATGCCAACAAAATTCTTAATGCTTGCCGCAAAGGCAATAATTTAAAAGCTGATTTAGTAGCCACTCCAGAACTTTCGTTATGGGGTTATCCACCGAAAGACTTACTGTTCAATCCAACACTGTTAAAAGCACAAAATAAGATTCTAGAAAATTTATCTAAAACTCTTCGAGAAGAACAACTTGCTCTTGCCTTACTTGTTGGGATAGCTGAAACAGCAGTAGACAACAAACTCCCTAATCTTTTCAATGCAGTTGCTCTCATTGAACAAACCGGGTGGAGAGTAATAGCCAGAAAGCAACTACTACCTTCTTATGATGTATTTGATGAAAAGCGCTACTTCCGGGCAGGTGATCTTCCAGGTGTTCTTGATTATCAATGTCACGAGAAAAGATGGAGAATTGGTATAACTATTTGTGAAGACCTTTGGGTAGAAGAACAGCTGCAAGGGCCACAATTAAGAGGTCCCGATCCAATAGAAAAACTTACTACAAAGTGTATAGACATCTTAATCAATCTTTCCGCCTCTCCTTTTAGCCAATCAAAAGAAATTATTCGTAAAGGATTAGTAGCAAAAGCTGCTAATCGTCTTCACTGTCCAGTTGTTTACCTAAATCAAGTAGGGGCAAATGACGAATTAATCTTTGATGGAGGCAGTTTCGTAGTAACCAATGAGGAAGAAGTAAGTCTTGAACTACCAAGCTATCAAGAAGCAATTTCCTTATGGGATTCTAGTACAACTAACAGTCGACATTTTTCCTTACTTAAGGATAGTAGAGAAGAGATTTTCAAAGCTTTAATCTTAGGCGTTCATGACTACTCTACAAAGTGTGGCTTTAGCAAAGCATTAGTTGGCCTGAGTGGGGGTATCGACTCAGCATTAGTTGCAGTAATTGCAACCGCTGCCCTGGGTCATCAAAATGTAAAAGGGATTTTAATGCCTTCACCTTGGAGCTCTAAAGGTTCAGTTACAGATGCATATGCTTTAGCGGAGCGGTTGGGCATCACTACACGAAAAATACCAATCAAAAATTTAATGGAAAGTTTTGAATTGAGACTAGTAGAAACCCTTGGGGAAGAGTTAAACAATATTGCCGCTGAAAATTTACAAGCAAGGATCAGAGGAACACTACTCATGGCACTGGCAAATCAACAAGGTGAACTACTCCTATCTACAGGAAATAAATCTGAATTAGCCGTTGGGTACTGCACACTCTATGGCGATATGAATGGTGGCCTTTCAGTAATAGGTGATCTTTATAAAACAAGTGTGTTTGATCTTTGTGCTTGGATTGATAGCAAGGTATCAAAAGACTGTCGTGAGAAGATTGGACTTCCTGCAAATATAGAACTTATTGGAAGAAATATTCGTAACAAGTCTCCTAGCGCTGAATTGCGTGCCAATCAACTTGATAGCGATTCACTGCCCGATTATGCAGATCTCGATCCGATTCTCAAAGCCCTTATAGAGGAACGATTGAGTCCAGAAGAACTTGTAAAAAGAGGGCACAATCCAACTCAAGTCTCACGAATCCATAAAATGTTGCGAAACGCAGAATTCAAACGGCATCAAGCACCACCACTCCTAAAAGTAAGTCCCCAAGCATTTGGGAGTGGATGGAGAAAGCCAATCGCAGCGTCATGATGAAACAAAATCTGGCAAGAAAGCCTCATTTTAGCCACCCTAAAAGAAGTCACTGCTACGCATGACGTCCTCAATTCTTTCCGCTCCAATAGCAACAATCGGAGTCCCAACTGAAATCAAAGCTGATGAGCTTCGAGTAGCCCTCACTCCTGACGGAGTTAAGGAACTGGTAAGCCACGGCTTAGAGGTTCTTGTTCAAGCAGGTGCAGGTGCAGGTGCAGGCATTGGCGATACAGAATTTGCAAACTCCGGAGCAAGAATCGTAGATCGCGATGTGGCCTGGTCAGCACATCTCATAGTGAAAGTTAAAGAACCTCAAAAGGAAGAATTTAGGTTTCTCCGGAAAGACATGGTTCTTTTCACCTATCTACACCTTGCTGCGTACCCAAAGGTTGGAGAAGCCCTACTCGCATCAGGAACAACAGGTATCGGTTATGAAACTGTGCAAATGGAAAATGGCTCATTGCCACTTCTAGCACCAATGAGTGAAATCGCTGGTCGTCTTGCTGCCCAAGTCGGAGCCCATTTACTAGAACGGCCACATGGAGGTAGTGGAGTATTAATTGGAGGCTGCACAGGTGTAAGGCCAGCACGAGTAATAGTGCTTGGTGCTGGAACCGTAGGGTGGAATGCTGCAAGACTTGCTGCAGCAATGGATGCAGAAGTAATGTTATTAGATCGATCACCTGAGCGACTTCGCAATCTCGAGGCAGACCGGAGAGGTAGACTCATGAGCGTCGTGAGTAGCCGGGGTTTACTCGAAAGACTTATACCAACTGCAGATCTACTTATTGGAGCTGTACTGACCCCTGGAGGCAGGGCCCCAACTTTAGTAGACGAAAATATGGTTAAAGGTATGAAGACGAAATCAGTAATAGTGGACGTAGCCATAGATCAAGGTGGATGCGTGGAAACTAGTATTGAAACAACCCATACCAACCCTACTGTGACGATTCATGGGATACAGCACTATGCAGTAGGTAATATGCCAGGGGCTGTACCTTTTACCTCGACGGAAGCATTAGTAAGCGTTACACTCCCTTATATACTTGGCATTGCAGGTCGAGGTCTTGAAGAAGCGGTTACAGAAAGACCTGAGCTCCTGTCAGGGCTAAATACCGTAAATGGGGCAGTATGCCACCCTGGAGTAGCGAAAGCTCTTGGCCTACCACCTCGGCATCCTATGGCGTGCTTACGCTAAACAAGAAACTTTATTTTTGTAAAAGTTCGCTCTAAGATTAAGAATCAAGACTCAGCAAGTCTATTGAAGATATAGGTCGTTCAATAGCTTCTCGATTAATACCTTCACGTATAAGCATCAACCAACCGGCAGCTTCCGCATAATTTCTTGCCTCAAAAAAATTCATGCGATCCATATTTTTCTTGTCTGCTTTTAATCCCAGGTTTTCTGGGAAAACCTTCAAGATCCCATCATTTTTAACGGTAATTAATTTGGTCCCTCTTTCTAAAGAAGCAAGTACTGCTGGCCCACCAAGTGCTCCTTCTGGGGCAACAACTGCACCGAGATGATCAGCAAATAGTAAATCTTCTGGAATAGGCATTTGTTGAATTTCTAAATCACATAGAGGAATCAAGTTAGGAGCCCTGCTCAAGCCAACCAAAACACATGCTAAAAAGCTATAACCGATCTCTTCAGCCGCCACACGAGGATCCAATAGATCTTGAGGTAGTAGAGGGGGCATAGCAGGAGCATGAGCGCAAGGAATTTTGAAGTGACTACCTATTAGATGACTGATCACAGCCTCTGCTCCAGCTAAAGCATCAACACCATCTCCTTTGCGGTAGGCATCTAAAGAAGAGTCACTTTTGACATCTGGAAATCTTGCTACAACAGCAATTGCAGTGGCACCCAATCCAATTAATTTCTCTGCTGCCCTAATTAAAGAGTCTGGCCTTTCCAAGGTCCCCAAGCTAGCTCCACTCTCTCCCTGAAACAGGCTTACCTCCAAAGAGCTATCAGTTTTCACAACCGGTCCAATGGTCAGACCAAGAGTTGCCCGACATGCATCGACAACCTGTAATTGTCGCTGGCACAACTCTTGTTCCATACCAGAATCGAGAATAACCCCAATTTTTTGATTGCAAACACTCTTTAGTGCTAACTCACCGGCTGCAAAAGAATCAAGAGCCCACCCCTCGACATAATGCATACGAGGATCATTCCAATAAAGGGAAGCACCATTCATTACATTTGGGTGAGTTATCAAGCAACCAGATGCAGCGGCAAGTAATCGCGCTGAGGGAATCCCATCTCCTGCGTAACCGCCAACTTCACATCCAACCCCTGAAGGGATAATCATCAGAGTTGGGAGTGGAGGGGATAGAAGGTCTTGTGACAATAAAGATCGAGATTTCATAAGCTTTTATGACTAAAACTTCGAAGTAATAACTATCCCCTCAACCTTTAACTGACCAGGGTTATCAAAACCTTTTGGCGGATCTGCAAACGAAATAGCCCACCGCAAAGGTACTCCGTAGGTTGAAAGATGTTCCAAAAGCCATCCTCTTAATTGAACCAATGAAATCTCATTAGGCCACTCAAGATCCAACTGAACTGAAGACAATCTCACGCTTTGAAAATCTTTGATTGAATCAAGCAATAAACACAGAGCTAAATCTATAAATATTTACGTTGACTATGCGCAAGAACCTCCTACCACTTCAAGAATTTCTTGAGTGATGGCTGCCTGTCTTGCCTTGTTGTAGTCCAGTGTCAAAGTTTTTGCTAATTCCTTTGCATTATCACTAGCATTGTTCATTGCAGTCATTCTGCTAGCCAGTTCAGAAGCCGCAGATTCTTGCAATGCTCTTAAAAGCTGATTTTGTAAATACAATGGCAATAGTGCATTTAAAAGCTGCTCTGGTGTCTGCTCGAAAACAATATCTGAAGGCAAAGATGGTTGCTCATTTGCAGGCCCAACACCCTTCTCAATAGTCAGGCGACTATCTTTAGTAGTAAGCCTAAAAATTTCATCATCAGCCTCTGCTATTCCCTGAGGATCAAGTGGAAGTAATGTTTGAACAACAGGATTGCAACTCACCAGATTAATGAATTTAGTAAAAATAACTTCAACCCTGTCTGTGCTCTGTGAAAGAAACTCAGCTAAAACTTCACTAGTAATGGACTCTGCATCTTGGGATGTAGGAACTTGTTCTAAGTCAGTGAAAGTCTTACGTATGGTGTACTGACTTGATCTATTCTGAAAGTAGGTAATGGCCTTACGTCCAATAAGAACAAGATCAGGTTTAAAACCCTGACTTTGCAACTCCTCATAGCGCTGCTCAGTACGTTTAATAATATTGGAGTTATAGCCACCACATAACCCCCTATCCCCTGTAACAGCAAGCAAAGTAATTCGACTCAAATCACGTTTTTTTAAAAGAGGGGCATCAGCCATCTCAAAACTAATTCGAGATTGAATATTCTCCAGAACTCTTGCTAATCGATCAGCAAAAGGCCTACTGCGTAAAACTTGTTCTTGAGCTCTACGAACTTTTGCAGCCGCAACAAGTCGCATTGCCTCGGTGATCTTGCGAGTATTTTTGACAGAAACGATTCTGTCTCGAATGTCCTTTAGGTTTGCCATGAAATTGATTCTCCGGAAAAAATCGAAACGATTAAGCCGAAGCCAACATTGAAGATTTCACCTCATTAATTGCATCCTTGAGAATAGTTTCAGATTTTTCACTGAGAACCTTTTCTTTAAGGACCATAGAGATGAATTCAGCTTTGTTTGTCTTGAGATAATCGCGAAGTTCCCTCGCAAACTGCGTTACCTGTTCTTCAGGAACTTCATCAATCAAGCCCTTTACACCTGCATAGACAATTGCAACTTGTTCAGCAAGATTTAAAGGGGCAAATTGTGGCTGTTTCAATAACTCACGGAGACGTTTTCCACGTCCAAGTTGCTTCTGAGTGGCCTCATCTAGGTCGGAAGCGA
>CACPJY010000011.1 GCA_902634405.1 uncultured Synechococcaceae cyanobacterium | reverse complement strand
ACTTTACCAATATCAGTTGGCTTTGGTATTTCAGGTGTTCAACAAGTCAATCAGGTTCGCAGTTGGGGGGCAGATGGGGCAATTGTTGGTAGTGCACTAGTCAAATGTATCAATGAATCTGCCCCCGGGAACGAAGCAAAGCAAGCGGCTGCTTTTTGTAGGTCACTTTCCAAAGCTTGCGAATAAAAATGAATTATTTCTTTTCTAAAATAAAATAAAGCCCTTGACATCCTGCAAGGACTTTATTTTGCTCAAACCTTATAACTAATTAAAATATGATCTGCTTTCATTTCTTGTTGTTTAATATTCCTATTAATTATCTAATGTTCCAGTAGGGGTCAGTTTTATTTGTTTACGACCAAGTTTAATCTCAAAATCATCTCCAGGTTTTAGATTTAAAAGGGCTGTATAAGCTTTACCAATTAGAAGATTTCCATTTCCCTGGACTGTAGCAATATAGCTAAGCTTACGTCCGCCTTTGCCAACACCAGCTGCTCCAGTTTCCCCAAAGTTGACACCTTTAGCTTCAAGAAGAGCTTCATAGAAAGCAGTGAAATTTAATCTCTCTCCACCACCCTTCTTAGTGGAGATATATCCTACGGCGCGAACTAGATCGGATTTGCTGACATCTCCAAGTTCTTTTACTTTTGAAAGTAGGTCACTGCCAGTAAGCATGATCAATCAATTGTGAATCTACTTGATTAACATAGCAATTTATGTTGTATATGTATGTCATTTGACTGCTAATTTATCAATGACACTTCACCTTTAATTTAATGGCTAGATTTGTTCTTTGGGGTAGATACTGTGAAAAGGCACTTGAAAAGCGTGCGCCTTTTAGAGATAAGCATCTGACAAGACTTAGTGCTCTAAAAGATCAAGGCATTCTTATTACTCTTGGACCTACTAAATGCAATACACATGTTTTCGGGGTTTTTGAAGCTAATAGTATTGAAACTGTAAAGAAACTTTTAGAAGAAGACGTTTACTGGGAGGAAGGTATTTGGACAGTGCTGGAGGTCTACCCTTGGATCCAAGCATTTTGAGCTTGATTCCATATCCAAATGGAGACTAGCTTGTCACCACCTTTGCCTAGAAGTTCTTCATAACCACTCATTATTCCAACTCCTTCTCGTGCAATTTTTGCTATGTCTTCAGGACTATTGATTCCATTTTTCTTTAAAGAATTAAGCTTTAAGGATTTACCTCTCCGAATAATATTTCCACCATTTATATGGCAGCCAGCACAGTTTTCGAGAAATAGCACTTCACCTGGTTCTCTTTGGAGCTCGGTTGCATTTGCTTCGGAAGTGATTAGATAAACTGTAATTAAAAATCCTATTAGAAAAGACATATACATTTTCCATTTGCTTTTGCTGATTAAGGCTTCCATTATAATTCAGAGGATGATTTAGTTTCATTTTGCCTATGTTCTAAATAAATAAAGCATAGTTAATAAACATTTTAGACTAATGTCATATATATAAGCTTATTTATGATTTCTCTTAAACAAGACTATTGGCTGAGAAGGTCATAAAGAATCATTTCAAGACTTATATGGACTAAGCGAATTTTTGTAAATTCTTTGAGTAATATTTTCTTATCCAACAAAAACTTGAGTATTTCAGAGAAGATTTTATCTTTAATTACTAGTAGGACTTTTCAGAATAGTACATGTCTAAAAGAGATTTGCAGCTATTTCTAGATAAGGTGAAGCAACTTCAAGAGATGGTCAGATCTCTTGAAGAAGAACCTTCTAGAAAGGCTCTATTAGAAGAATGCACAAATCATAATCAAGTAGTTGAGCTTGCTAAAAAGTGGGGCTTCCAAATTGGACGACGTTGGGGAGAACCTGGGCCAGCCCGAAGGAGGTTTGAAGATGGAAACCTGTTGGCAGCTTTATTGCCCCAAATTGGAGATCAACGAAAGGTTCTAATTAAAAAAGGTTTAAAGTGGAGGCTAGACCTAACCATATCTTGTTCATATATTAGTTGTGAAGGTAAATGGCTAAAGAATGATTCAAATATTTGGTTGCTTTTGTTAAAAGGGAGTGCTCGAATAGAGATCTTTGAGGAAGACTCTTTCCTAGATTTAAGTATTGGTGATCAATATCATATAAAGCCTAATATGTTGCATCGAGTTGTTAGGACTGATCCTTCGCCTGGCACTTTCTGGTTGGAGTTTTTGTGGGTTGATTGATAAGAGATGGACTTATTAGCATTCATACTTATTGATTTGGAAGTGTAATCTTGCTTTATTAAAGTACCATTACTTATATCTCTGGAAGATCTAAAAGATGATTTCAATCATATAAAAATGTACTCACATTAATAAGTTTAAAAATAAAATAGTATATTGTTTTCTTAATTAGTACAGTCATCCCTAATTTTTTCTAATAGTAGGTCTAGCTGTCCAAAAGGGTCAGAGGAAACTTCACCTTGAACAGAATCTGAAGAGGGTTTTCTCCAGTCTGCTTCTATTAAACATAGGCGATCTAAAAGTTTGTGAAGCCCTCCAATACGATATTCTTTTTCAAGAACTTCCAGTAAGGAGGGCATTCTTGTTGATGAAGCTTGTAGACCTTTTTTTAAGTCAGCCTGTGTCTTTCCATGGTGCTTCAGCCAGTCCTTCAAGATAAGAGTTAATTCTTCTTCAAACTTTTTAGACCAGTTAGACATGTTTGCTTTGAAGAAGAAGAGTTGAATTGAAATTGGGAAATAATTTTAGTTTCGCTAGAAGTTTGCAACTTTATAGGAACCTAATTCATGAACGAGTGCTCTCTTAATCTTTCATTTAAGAGCCCTAATCTCCATTTAAACAGTTGCTTCTTCTAGACCATTTTGAAGACCTACTTTTCGAAGTTTCCTGAGAGCTCTATGAACCACTTGTCTTGAATACTCCCTACTGCAGTTCATGTGTCTAGCTACTTCAGCGAGTGTTCTCCATTCGTTCGTCCCATCAAGTCCAAACCTTAGAGTTACCACCATTCTCTCTTTAGGTGTGAGGTTTGCCTGGTTGAGAAGCTTCCATGCAGAAGCGCTTCTTTCACTCATTTCCACAATCTCCATAGGAGGCATTTCCTCACTGGGAAGGATATCTACTAGTTCAGAAGGATCTGTTTTTGATTTGATAACTCCTTGTAAGCTAACCGTGACGCTTCTTAGCTCGCAAGCTAAAAGTTCTTCAACCTCATTAATGGGGATTAATAAAGCTTTTGCTAGTTGAGCAGAGGTTGGCTGTAAACCAGTTGCCTGGAGAATTTTTGACTTTGCAGCTCTTAACTTTGTGAGCTTTTCATTTACATTTACAGGGATTCTTATGTTTCTACTTTGTGTAGAAAGAGCTCTGTTGAGACCCTGTCGTATCCACCAGTATGCGTAAGTTGAAAATCGATGCCCTCGTTTTGGGTCGTATTTTTCAACAGCTCTTGTAAGACCCAAGGTTCCTTCTTGAATAAGGTCTAAGAGTTCTAGCCCTTTGCCTTGATACCGCTTGGCGAGGTTCACTACCAATCTCAAGTTGGAAGTGATCATTTGATTCTTTGCTCTTTCTCCAGTTCGGATGGTTTTGCGCTCTTCGGGACTGTATTCGCAAGCAGGCCCTTCCCCTCCAGCTAATTGACAGCGATCAGTAATAGCAACCATTGCTTGTACCTTTCGCCCCATAGTTAGTTCCTGTTCAGGGGTAAGAAGTTGATGTCGACCAATCTCGCTAAGAAACGCACTTAAAGAACTCACCATCCTGAACTCCTAGCTCTTTAATTAAGCTAGGTCTAAAGTGTTAATTTTTCAGCTGCGTAATAAAGAGTTCGGAATTCATTTTTTCTCCCTTATTGAATATTTCTCTCTTGGCTTGGCATATTAGACGATTTTCCTCTGTAACCGATTAATTGAACTTTCTCGGAAGTCCTCAGATTATTAGAAGGGTTAGCTATTGTTTCAGATAATAGCTTTCATATAAATGATCCTTGGTTCCGCTTTTTCTCCAGAAATTGCAAAAAGTTCTTTTGTTGCATATGTTCACTACCTTAGTTTTATGGTTTGTTTTGGAGCATTAATTCTTGAAAGGAAATTACTTAGAGTTGCTCCCTCTAGGCAAGAAGCAATATCAATCGTCTTAACAGATATCTTTTATGGTCTAGCGGCACTGGCTTTACTCGTTAGTGGTATCCTTCGCGTCCTTTATTTTGGAAAGGATACAAGTTTTTATACTGAAAACCCTTTATTTTGGGTGAAGGTTGGTATTTTTCTTGGAGTAGGGACTTTGTCTCTATATCCAACAATTACATTTATTCGGTGGGCTATTCCTTTGACTAAGGGCCAATTACCTCAGGTAAGCCCCCCTCTAGTTACTCGTCTTGGCTGGATTATTAATATTGAGATAATAGGATTTGCGCTGATTCCCCTCTTCGCAACACTTATGTCTAGAGGGATAGGTCTTAATTGATATTGATTATTTTTCTTTTCCTATTCTTCTAGGAGCATTGCGCCTATTTGCGAGCACCTCTAGAACATCCTTCCACTGCACACCATGATGAGCTAATGCAACTTGCAAATGAAAGATAAGATCAGCGGCTTCGTTTGCTATCTCATTTGCATTCTCATCTTTGCAAGCCATTACAAACTCCGCACTTTCTTCGCCTATCTTTTTAAGAATTCCGTTGTCTCCTTTTTGAAATAATAGATTTGTATAGCTCCCTTCTTCCGGGGTTGTTTTTCTATCTTTTATTACTTGATAAAGCTCAGTGCATGCATCTGCAGGAGGAGGTGATGCACTTTCACCTCCTTTACTTCGCTTGGGACTTGTTTCGAAGAAGCAACTTCTAGCACCTGTATGACAGGCTTTGTCTCCTGTTTGCTTAATAGTTAGCAATAAGACGTCTGCATCACAGTCGTAGCGAATTCCTCTGATTGTTTGAGTATGTCCACTTGTTTCGCCTTTTTTCCATAAAGTTTTTCGTGATCTACTCCAATAATGAACTTGCCCGGTCTCAATTGTTTTTGTTATGGCTGTCTTGTTCATCCAAGCCACCATTAAGATTGCTCCATCAAGCCAATCCTGAGCGACAGCAGGGATCAAGCCATTTTCATTGAAACGAAGTTGATCAATTAGGGCAGGGTTCAGATTATCCATTAATACTAGTGAAGCACGGCTTTAGTTTGCTGAATCTCAGTCTCTTTGATTTGACTATTGATGTCTATTCCCCCTTTAGGCTTTACCTGTAGCAAGAGCTTTAGTGACTATCCTTGTTGCCATAGACAATGGCGCCATGAAGGACACTGTCGATTTGTCCATGGCTATAGCAGGAGCTTTACTATTTGGTTTGCTGCTTTAGAGCTTGACCCTCACGGTTTTGTTGTTGATTTCTCAAGATTGAGTTCTTTAGAGAAGAAGATTCGCAATCATTTTGACCATACTTTTCTCATAAATCATGACGACCCACTTTTGTCTGATTGGAAGAGGCTTGATGAACAAGGAGCTTTAAATCTGAGGGTTATGGAAAATGTTGGTATGGAGGCGAGTGCAAAACTCGTCTGGACATGGACGAATGAATTTTTGTTAGAGCGAGATGCTGGGAGAGCCTGCTGTTGGTGTGTTGAATCTCGTGAAAACTCTTGTAATGCTGCCTGCTTTCGAGAGACACCCCAATGGTATCAAGTTAGTAATCACTAATGGATTGATATTCAATTAGTCTGATTCCACTAAGATATGGAAAGTACATGTTCGTCATATCTAGAACGCTTGACTTTTGTTAAGTTTCTTCTTCTTCAACAATATCGAGCTGAGGCTTGAGTTTTTTCTATGAAATCTCTAATTATGAGTATTCAAAACATTAAAAAATTTAAGTCCATTAGGACATATTTGTTTATAACTACAGCATTCTTTTGCTATTTCAATAGTGGATTGCTTGCATATGCTCATCATCCATTTGAAGCTTCTATTAAGCCGTTAAATATTTCCCAAGGATTTCTTAGCGGACTCGCTCACCCTCTCTTGGGTTATGACCATTTCCTATTTCTTTTCTCAATAGGACTAACTGCGATTTTTACTTTAAAGAGGTTGGTCCCTCTTTTACTTTCATTTGGCTTGGTAGGTTCTTTAGTAGCTCTTTTAGGACCTTCTTTACCTGGGGGTGAAATCATAGTAGGACTTAGCCTGGTCGTTTCAGCGTGTATTGCTTTTGGTTTTTTAAACCCTTATTGGATGGTGCCTTTTGCTTTTTTTCATGGTTATGTGCTTGCTGGATCCATGATTGGTGCTGAGCCCACTCCTATTATTACTTATCTTTGTGGATTACTTATTAGTGAATCTCTAGTTATTTTTCTAGGCTTAATTCTACTACGCCGCTTCCTTGACATTAAGAAAAACTTGGCTTTTGCTTTAATGGGTGTTGGTGTAATTACAACATTTTCA
This sequence comes from uncultured Synechococcaceae cyanobacterium, assembly GCA_902634405.1. Lineage (GTDB taxonomy): Bacteria > Cyanobacteriota > Cyanobacteriia > PCC-6307 > Cyanobiaceae > CACPJY01. The sequence goes on along the minus strand of CACPJY010000011.1, from coordinate 43,977 downwards.
ACTATTTTAAATTAGTAATTATGTAAATACTAATTTCCCATTATTGACATCGATTTTGATTACCATACCGTTAGTATAGCTACCTGAAAGTATTAATTTTGCCAAGGGAGTTTCAACCTCATTCTGAATAGCTCTTTTTAATGGCCTAGCCCCATATGCTGGTTCATACCCTACTTCGGCTAGCCATGAAATTAAATTTTTGCTGGTTTCCAGGTCAAGTTTTTTCTCTTTAAGTCTATTTCGGAGTAAGGATATTTGTAGTGAAACGATCTTTTCTAGCTCCTGTTTAGTAAGACTATGAAAGATAATTGAATTATCTAATCTATTAATAAACTCTGGTTTAAAGTTGGCACACATACTTTCATTCACTATCTTTTCTAGTTCTTTATATCTTTTTGGATCACCCCCTAATTCGAGAATAGACTTACTTCCAATATTGCTTGTTATAATTAAGATTGCATTAGTAAAGTCTACAGTGTGACCTTGCCCATCAGTCACACGGCCTTCATCTAGTATCTGTAGCAAAATATTGAATACATCTGGATGTGCTTTTTCTATTTCATCAAACAAAATCACAGCATAAGGTCTTTTGCGAATTGCTTCTGTAAGTTGTCCTCCTGATTCAAAACCGATGTATCCAGGAGGTGCCCCGATAAGTCGACTAACAGTATGTTTTTCCATGAATTCAGACATATCAATTCTTATTAGAGCTTCCTTGCTATCAAAAAGTGTTGAGGCTAAACATTTCGAAAGCTCGGTTTTACCTACACCTGTTGGACCTAAAAATAAAAAACTGGCTATTGGTTTGTTTGGATCACTTAATCCTGCTCTTGAGCGTTGAATTGCTTCTGCAACAGCCTTTACAGCCTGATTTTGCCCAATCACATTTTTGTGAAGTTCTTTTTCAAGAGAAAGAAGTTTGTCTATCTCTGATTGAACCAATTTTGAAATAGGTATTCCGGTCCATTTAGCAATTACATCCGCTATATCCTCTTCTGTAACTTCTTCTCTAAGAAGAAATTTCTCATTGTTGTTACTTTCTGATCTTATGGAGTCTTCTTTTCCCTTAAGCTTGTTTTGGAGCTCTGCTAAAGTTCCAAACTCAAGCTCTGCAGCATTATTTAGATCATAATTACGCTTTGCTTGATCTATTAGTAATTGGACTTTTTCAATTTCTTCTTTTATATAAGAAAGTTCATCAATAGAACTTTTTTCTTTTGTCCATTGATCATTTAAAATTTTTTGTTGTGTAGATAATTCATATAATTCTTTTTCTAATATTTGAAGGCGCTGTTTACTTGCTGGGTCAGACTCACGTTTTAGGGATAGCTTTTCCATTTGAAGTTGAAGGATTTTTCTATCAATCTCATCTATTTCTTCTGGTTTGGATGTGATTTCCATTTTGAGCCTTGCTGCTGATTCATCAATTAAATCGATAGCTTTGTCTGGTAAAAAACGATCATTGATATACCTGTTGCTTAGGAAGGCGGCTGCCACCAGAGCGTTATCTGCAATCCTCACCCCATGATGTACTTCATATCTTTCTTTGAGTCCTCTTAAGATCGAAATAGTGTCGACTACAGATGGTTGATCAACTATTACTTGTTGAAATCGCCTCTCAAGAGCAGGATCTTTCTCTATATGTTGACGGTGTTCGTCAATTGTTGTTGCACCTATGCATCTGAGCTCACCCCTCGCAAGCATTGGTTTCAGCAAGTTGCTAGCGTCCATAGCGCCACCAGTTGCACCAGCTCCAACTACGGTATGGATCTCGTCGATAAATAACACAATGTGACCTTGAGAGGAAGTTACTTCTTTTAAAACTGCTTTGAGTCTTTCTTCGAATTCGCCTCGATATTTTGCTCCAGCAATTAAAGATCCCATATCTAATGCAAAAAGTTGACGGTTTTTAAGAGCTGCTGGCACATCACCATTGACAATCCTTTGCGCTAATTCTTCGACTATTGCCGTTTTCCCAACACCAGGCTCTCCAATAAGTACGGGGTTGTTTTTTGTTCTTCGACTTAAGATTTGGATCGTGCGTCTTATTTCATCATCTCTACCAATCACTGGATCGAGCTTTCCTATCCGGGCTAATTCGGTCAGGTCACGACCATATTTTTCTAAACTTTCATAAGTGTCTTCGGGGTTCTGATTCGTCACTTTTTGATTTCCACGTATTGAATTTATTGATTCCTGGAGTTTGACAGCATTTGCATCGAATTCATCTAGCAATGATTTGCAACACCTTTGATCTTCGCAGATGGCAAGTATTAGGTGTTCAACGGATATGAAGCTATCGCCTTGTGAATCTTTGTTCGACTTGGCAACATTTAAAATTAAATCAAGACTATTACCTATATATATTTGTTCAATGCTGCCTTTCATAGAAGGTTGACTTCTAATGAAATTCTCTAACCTTGACTTAAGACTCTTAGTCTGAATATTTGCTTTCTCAAGGATTCTGGACACAAGACCTTCTTGCTTTATCAAAGCAAAGAGAAGATGTTCAGACTCAATTGATTGATGGCAGTATTTTTTTGCACATTCCTGTGCATTAATAATCGCTTCCCACCCCCTTTCAGTAAAATCCTCGCTTTTTAATTGCACTAATCTGTTATCGCTGTTAAGCAGGTTATTAAACTTTGGAAAAATAAGAAACGGGTAAACCGATTAAATTGGTTCGGTTTCTCCGGCTATGTTCGGTAAATAACCTATTTGATTAATCGATATTTAGACTAGGTATGGGAGATATTTTGCTTGTTTTAAACCACTCTTCAGTGTTAGAAGCTATAGATTCATTTTCTAAATCCTCAATTCCAATAGAAAAACCATAATCTGCTGCAATTTTAATTAACTCACGGCTAGTCCTACACTTTTGAAGGCTTCTTCTAAGTGAAGCACTTCTTTCAGCACTATGTATAAAATCATTTAATTCTTGTCTTGTCATTTATACAGTTACAAATGATTTAATGATCCAATCTAAAACTATTTAGCGGAATATTCAATAGAAATATTTTTATTTTCGTTGTTAGATAAAAAAGACCCTGTAGTTTTACCTGCAGGGTCTTTTAAGATGGCTTTTGATATGGGAGGCTTTAACTACTGAACTACCACCTTCCCAACCATGCCTGCTCCACGATGAGGTTCACAATAAAAGTCATAGGTGCCAGCAGTGGAGAAGGTCTTCGTCCATGATTCTCCGGGGGCAAATGCAAGATCAGCATGACTCAGATCTTCATGGCCATCAAAAACTGCATTGTGAGGGGCGAGTTTGTTGTTGACAAACTTCACAGAGTCTCCAGCGGAGATGTTCACGCTACTGGGTTCAAAAGCAAGCATCCCTGAATCTGTTCCAAGCTTGATTTCCACTTGCGCAGCATGTACGGAATGGGTGTTTATTCCTAATAAAAGGAATAGCAGGCAAGTCGCAGTTGCAAGAGCTCTAATTATTGAATTCATAATTAGGTGGTTCTTAAATTTGTTGGTATTTTACCTCTTTCTTCCTTGTTTTCGTACTTTCAACCCGGAGGTAGTCAAGATTTCTTCAAGAGTGGGTGCATAACTGACCCCTCCAATCGTCTCAGGATTAGTGATTGGATCATGAATAAAATGCTTTTGCTTGATGCTAAAGCGATCCCATGGTGTGATTTCTAGAGGTAGAACTCTTATCAGCATTTCAATCAACCATCCCCAAAGAGGTATTCCTGGAGTTTTTTTAAGCCCTCTCCACTTGCAAAGTTTATGCAAAGCAGTATTCATAGAAATGGCGGGTTGCCCCATGACGATCTTTTGTAAAGACCTATTTCCTTTAAGGGCTCTTTTATGTGGACTAGTGGCTAGGTGACCACAAATAAATGCAATGTCTTTTGCATGAATGAAATGAAAGCTGGATTCTGCTCTTAGCCATCTTGCTAGCCATAGCCAATTACTTGCTTCTAAGAGACCAGCCGTTAGGTAGCTAGTAGGGAAATTACTTGTTTTATCGACTCTTCCTCCGAAAACCAGAGTGGGGAATACCGCAACTATTTTTTCAGAAAACGGGTGTTTTTCAAGCTCTTGGAGGCATTGCGCCTTGGTTTGAATATACTCAGTTCCATATAAGAGGGCTTCTGGTAAAGGCTCAAGATTCTTATTAAGGATGCTTGCTGTTGAGAAGTAAATAATCTGGTCTAGAAGCTTTGGATTGAGAAGGCTTAGGAGTTCTTTGACAGCTAATACATTTACTTGTTTTGCTCTTTCTGGATCTCCCCAGGCTGTTGCAGTATGAATTAAGTGAGTAACTTTACTTAATTCATCACTGAAGATGTGGGGCTTTCGTAAATCACCGATAAGCACTTTGACGCGAGGGTGATTAGATGGAATAGCTGTTAGCTTCTTTGGATCTCTAAGCCAAAGGAGTAATTTCGCTTCAGAATTTTCTAGAAACCAAGAGGAAATGTATTGCCCAACGCAACCACTTGCTCCAGTGATCAAAATAGTAGAGCTTGTCAATCTTTCTACCTTATTAAATCGTTAACGGTTTTACCTGCTTCAAAGAACACTCTTGCGTTATCTTCCGGCGTACCAGGAAGTATTCCATGCCCAAGATTGAGAATATGTTTTCTCCCTTTAGCCTTGAGAACAGCATCAACAATTCTTTCTTTAATGGCTTTTGGAGTACCAAATAATAGGCCTGGATCTACATTCCCTTGAACACCTATATGTTTAGGTAGTCGAGAACAGCCATCTTTCATATCTACAGTCCAATCAAGAGATACAAAATCAACACCTGTATTCCCCATTCGCTCAATTACGCCAGCACTTCCTGATATATAAAGGATCATTGGGGTGTCAGGGTGAGTTGATTTAACAAGTTCAACCACCTTTTTTTGATATGGCGCAGCAAAAATGTCGTAGTCGATAGGACTTAATTGACCTGCCCAAGAATCGAACATTTGAACTACTTGTGCACCTGAGTCGATTTGATAACGAAGATAGGTGGCTATTGATTCCGCAAAATGGTTAAGGAGCTTGTGAAGTAACTCTGGCTCTTGAAAAGCCATTGCTTTTATTACCGCATAATTTTTACTGCTTCGTCCCTCAACGACATATGCGGCCAATGTCCATGGAGCACCCACGAAGCCAAGAATGGTTGCTTCATTGCCAACTCCTTCTCTTAACCGAGCAAGGACCTCTCCAACAAAACCTAATGACTCAGTGGGTTCTAGAGATCGGAGGGAGTCGACCTGGTTAAAAGTTCTTATTGGATCCTGAATTAAAGGTCCTTTGCTTTCGACGATATCAAAATCAATCCCCATCCCAGGTAACGGAGTAAGGATATCTGAAAAAAGTATTACCCCATCTGGTTTAAAAGCCCTAAAAGGTTGCATTGATATCTCATAAGAGAGGTCAGGGTTTTCAGAACGCTCTCTAAAGCTTGGGTGTTGATCCCTGAGCTTTCGATAAACCTCCATATATCTTCCAGCCTGTCGCATCATCCATACTGGGGGACGATCTACGGGCTCGCCTAGCGCAGCACGGAGTAATAGGGGTATTGAGTCACTCATCAAGCAGTTAGTGATTAACTCGGAAACTTACTTGAGGGCGATCCTCAAAGTGGTCTAAAAGTAAAGGAGTCTTGAGCTTCGTCACACGATTTTGGAAATTGATTGGTCTGCAAATGATTTTTTAGGATCATGCTGGAAGACTAAAACACTTAGTGGAGGTAGGCAGAGACTTAATGATTGCTCATATCCATGAATGCCCCAGTCATCTGTAGCCTTGCCTCCCATATTCCCTAAGTTGCTGCCTCCATAGCGGTCAGAATCTGTGTTGAAAACTTCTTTGTAAAAGCCTTTTTTGGGCACTCCAATTTTATAATTAGTGTGAGCTTGAGGGGTGAAGTTTCCAATTACTACAAGCCATGTTCCGCTAGTGCTTTCACGACGCATAAAACTAATCACAGAATTCTTACTGTCTGTACAATCAATCCATTGGAAACCATATTGATTGAAGTCTTCACGCCAAAGAGATGGCTCTGATTTATATAAGGAATTAAGGTCACCTATTAGAGTTTGAATACCTTTGTGTGGTTCAAATTGAAGAAGTTTCCATTCAAGATCCCCCCATACATTCCATTCGGACCTTTGGCCAAATTCCATCCCCATAAAGATAGTTTTCTTCCCTGGGTGAGTCCACATATAGGCAAGTAGAGCTCTAGTGTTTGCATATTTTTGCCAGTCATCCCCAGGCATTTTATGCAGAAGATGACTTTTCCCATGAACGACTTCATCATGACTTAAAGCAAGCGTGAAGTTTTCGGTATAGTTATACCAAATTGAAAAAGTTATATTGTTTTGGTGGAATTGTCTAAACCAAGGATCGAATTCAAAATAGTCAAGAATATCGTGCATCCAACCCATGTTCCATTTTAAATTAAATCCCAAGCCCCCAACACTGGTTGGTTGTGTAACCATTGGCCAAGTAGTTGATTCCTCTGCAATTGAAAGTGCTCCTGGAAAATGTTCAAAAAGAACTTGATTTGATTGCTGTAGAAAAGTAACAGCTTCAGTATTTTCTCTGCCGCCATTTTCATTGGCTAACCATTCTCCATCTGGCCGTAAATAATCTCTATACAGCATTGAGGCAACAGCATCTACCCGGATTCCATCTATATGAAATTTTTCAAACCAATAAATCAGGTTAGCTACAAGAAAATTTCTAACCTCATTCCGACTGTAATTGAAAATCAATGTACCCCATTCTTTGTGTTCTCCAATCCTTGGGTCCGAATGCTCATATAAATGATTCCCATCAAAAAAAGCTAGTCCATGACTATCTTTTGGAAAGTGGCCAGGGACCCAGTCAAGAATTATTCCAATTCCTTCACTATGACAAGAATCAATAAATTCTTTGAATTCATCTGGAGTTCCGTATCTGCTAGTTGGTGCATACCATCCTGTGACTTGGTATCCCCATGAACCATCGAAAGGATGCTCTGTGATTGGCATTAATTCAATGTGGGTAAAGCCTCGTGCTTTTACATACGGAATAAGTTTTTTAGTAAGTTCTGGATATGTCATTAGACGAGCCCCAGGCTTCATATCTGCCGCTGGAACAGGTTGTCTCGATTTGCCACTTTTTTCTATAAAAGGTTCATCTGCAGAAGCATGGATCCAGCTACCTAGATGCATTTCATATATTGATATTGGTTGGTCTAGGGCATTTTTTTGATCTCTCTCGATCATCCACTTTTTATCTGACCAGTCATAACTATCTAGCTGGGTTACAACAGAACTAGTTGCAGGCCTTACTTCATGTTGGAAGCCATATGGATCGGCTTTTTGATAACAATGGCCATTTTGAGAACGGATTTCATATTTATAAAGAGTTCCTTCTTCTAATTCAGGTATAAAGAGTTCCCAAATCCCCCCCTGTCGTTTTTGCATTGGGTGGTGCCTTCCATCCCATGAGTTGAGATCCCCCAGTATTGAGACAGACCTTGCATTTGGAGCCCATATGCAAAACATCACTCCTTTGACCCCTTCCCTTTCCTCTAAATGGGCTCCCATGCGTTTCCAGATATGGTGATGATTTCCTTCTGCAAATAAGTGGCGATCTAGCTCGCCCATCCATTCTTCTCGAAAGGCCCATGGGTCGTATTGCTCGTGTTCGATATTTCCTCGATTTACTTTTATCTTGTATTTACTGCCAGGATTCTTTTTGAGCGCAGTTTCAAAAACCCAAGGATGACCTGCATTACTCATTGGGAGTGCTTTCTCCTGGCCTAAAAGTTCTACTGAACTTGCTTCTGGCATCCAGACACGAACAATCCAGTAGTCCTTGTGTTTTTGCGGGCCAAGAGCAGAAAAGGGATTATCGTGACGGCATTCTGCAAGTTTTACCCCGTCCTCTGCGATTAAGTCGGGGACAACTATGGTTGTCATGTGCCAAAGGTAAGTGGGTAAGTAGAAAGCTTAAGTCGATGACCCTGTCAAAAACAAAACTCAACTAAAGCATTCAAGCTAAACACATTGCAGAACTCAGGATCAGGCTGCTAGATCTCCTAAAAGTTAGAACAAGAAAATTTATTGATTTTCAGGAATGATCCAGCGAGGTGAAAAGTTAAAGTAGTTTCTTTGCAATTGGCACTTGGCGGCCCAATAGGTATGTTTTTTTTCCCAGGATTGACACCTATTGCAGGCCATGCAGCCCCTGCGATTGAAATTCTTAATTGCTCTCCAGCTCGGATTGAAGCAACAAGTGGTTGAAGAAATATTTTTCGAGAAATTTTAGTAAAAGCTTCTTCTACAGAAATACGAAGGAACCCTGTAGATAATTGATTTACTTCCTCATTTTTTTTATTGACTATAGACAGTGCTACGCAGATATCAAAGCTTGTTTGATCTGCTTCGACAATTATTTTTAGAAAAGGCATTCCGTTTAGATAAATATTTCTTTTAAAAGGCTTTGTTGTGAAAGTAGCTACGTCACAGCGAAGGTCGATTTGGCTTCTATTTGCTAGTCCAGGTATTTGTCCTAAATGACCACCAATAGAGGGAACTGGTCGCCAAGGATCATGCACTAAAAGGACTATTCCTTCACCGTTATTGTTGTAATTTAGAGTTCCATCTTTATCGTCTACACACGCTAGTCCACTACTGCATAATCCCCAACCTTTGCTTGGAGAAGCTTTCTTCCCCTCAAAACTTTTTCTTGTTTCCCATTTGTTTGTTGTGATATTCCAAAACCTATGACTAGGAATATTAGCGAAAAGTTTTTTTCTGCCTTTTAAATGTTTATCTAAAAAGTTTAACTGAGTTTGTTGAATAGAACCCCACCATTTTAGATGAGTTGCAGGACCAATATGAATTGCAGGGCTCCCGCCAGCTTCTTTGGACAGTTTATATAGGTTTAGAATTCCTTTGAGGTGGGGATCCCACCAACCACCTATTAAAAGCATTGGTTTACGTAGCCATGAATCCATTGGTTTGTGTTTGGTCCATGAAATATCTGAGAAACTTTCTTGGTTAAGCCATCGCAAAACCATGCCATCAGGGTCGTGCTTTTCAAGTAACTTTTTCCCATGGTGGAGATAGCTTCCACTAGCAAGACTTTCATATAGTTCCAACCAGCTTGAATCATTTTCTTTCCTGCGAGCTTGTAGGGCGGCCAGTTGAATTCCCCAGGCGAGCCCTAAGTGCCACCAATGTGCTCCTCCGTCGCAACTCCAATGTTCTAGTTCATAAATTCCTGTCATTGCAGGCATTAGACAGTCAGGGGGATTGGTATTTGGTTTCGCTAGTAATTGAGTAAGTCCTTGGTAGGAGAAGCCATAGGTTCCCAGCTTCCCATTGCATTCCGGTAAAGATCTGACCCAGTTATGAGTGACACTTGTATCGAAGGCTTCTTGATCAAAACCTCTGAAATGACCAGTAGAGCTACCTTGACCACGTACATCTTGAATAATGACTAGGTAACCTTTGCTTGCCCACCAGCTTGGATGGCTGTAGGTCACGGTAGAGGCAATTGCTCTGCCATATGGTTGTCGCATAAGCAGTGCTGGTAAAGGCTCAGCACTTTTTGGAGCCCAAATTCTTGAAACAAGTTCTACTCCATCATCTAAGGTCAGACTTTTGTCAAACCATTCAATCTCTTTCTTTTTAGTGTCATCACTATCGGACATCAGGGCAATTCAAACCAATGACGTAGGTAGATAAGATTTCTGCATCAATAGGACTAAGGTTCTTTTGACGAGAGACTTCACTGATAGCTTGTGTTGAACTAGCTGAAATACCCTTAGCATTTAAATCTTTGAATTTTCGACATAGAGCTCTAGCTTCTTCAGGGTTACGTTTAACACTTTCTAAGAGAGTTGATTGCGCCTCTGCTAATGGGGAAATTACCAGGCTAAGAATTAGAGGTGTTAAAAGATGTCGCATTTTATCCCCCATTGAGTTGAGCTTTGTTCCAACCAAATGTATACCATTTAAACGTTATTTTTATAGGACTAGTTTTTGCTCTTTAAGGCTTTTGCACGATTTATCAAAGAATTAGCTGCATTTAGATCAATTAGGGTTTGATGTCGCCTTAGGAGTTGGCGCTCAAATCTTCCGGCCTTTTTTACTATTTCTTCGGGAGTTGAGGTGGCTAATGCTGACACCGTGGGGATTCCTGAATGCAGTAGAAGTGCTGCTTGACTAGGCTCTATCTTTAATTCACAAATTAGCTCTGCGAGCCCTTTGATTTTTATAAGGTTACGTTCAGTTGACCGACCGGTTTTTACAAGTTTAATGATTTCAGCTTGTTTTAAGGACTTGAGGGCCTGCCAAGAGGTAATACCTAGTCCGAGAAGTTCTTTTTCCTCATCTTTGAAATTAGGAGGCATTCCTTCAAATCGATCATTCAATACCATCGCTTATATCTGTTGAAAATGTTGTTATGTTTTGGCGAAGATCACGAACTGCTTCTCCAAGGATGACAGGACGACTGATTCCTTCACCATCAGGTAAAACCTGTCGAAGGCGGACATGAACTACACCTCCATTACGTCCACCACCACGGATATTGTTAGCAAGTTGTTCAAGTGTCGGCTTTATGGATTCTGCTTCGAAATCAATTGGGGCTTGAGATATAACAAGGTCATCCCCATTATCAAATACAACTGGAGTGCGTATAGCTCCATCAATGATCACAGGTGGGGTATAGCTTTGAGAAAATGCCCAACCACTTGCTGCTAATAAAAAAGTAAATCCAGTGATTCCTATTAACCGAAACCTTGGTCCCCAACGAAAAATAAAGGAAATCAAAGTTGCAACAATCAGTGCTAAGCCTGACCAGGTCAGCCATGAGATTGATTTTTGGAGAAGTTCAGGAAGTGACATGGGCTGGAAATTGTTTGTTGGAGTTCTTATAGTTCGCATACTCCCCGAAAGGTTCACAAAAAGTGATGGGAGTTAGGTTTCGATCCATTGTTCAGAAGCGCTGGAAGCTTGTTGGTTTAGGGGTCATTCTCGGTGGAGGTGTTGTCTGGTTTTCCACTGATTTATTTGTTGCGAATTTGTTTGATGAAATCAGACCAAGACTAGAGCAAGAACTCTCTGAGCCACTTGGCCATCCTTTGGAGATAGGTCCATATCGTGGTTTGAGATTTTGGGGCTTTGCTGTAGGCCCTACTAAGGTTCTAAGCACTCCTTTGGATAATTCTTCTGCAAAGTCTTCAGGCTTAACAATTACTCTTGCCCCAATCGCAAGCATGTTGAACCGCAGACCTGTTGCGACGGTTGACATGGAGGGAGCTCGCTTTGTATTGAACCTCAATGAGAATGGTTCGTACTGGATTCCTGGGCAAATTAAAAGTGGCATAGCTCCTAAGTTTGATTTGAGAATTAGATTGAGAAAACCTGCTTATGTTCGTTTTGAACCAGCAAACTTTGTATTAAAAGCAATTGCAAGAGGAACATTTAATTTCGCCGATAGGAGTGCCACAGGAAATATTTCTTTAAAGTTGCCAGGGCAAGGAGATCTGAAATTAAAGGGTTTTGCAAAATGGGATGGCTCGGAATTTAAGGTTCATACACGTTCGAAGCGAGTTGACCTTTCTCCTCTACAAGGATTATTTCCATCAAGATGGCCCTTTGATACAAAAGGTCATCTTGATGGCGACTGGAAACTCTCGCTTAAGAAAGGGAAGGTTGGATGCAAAGGAGATATGGCTTTGGCTGGGTTTGAGATGCAAGGGGTTTCACGTCAAGAGTCTCTTGCCACTGCAAAGACTTCAATTAGATGCCTGAAAGATCGTATTCGGTTTCCGGTCAGTAAATGGAGTTATGGGACTTGGTTGGCCAACATTGGTGGAGATGTATTACTTGGCAACCTCTATAAATTAGATCTTGTTGTATCAGGATCACTTCAACCTAAGAAGTATCTCAGTCCTGCTCTATCTGTTGCAGCCTCTATCCCAATTGGTTTTGGTAACTCTCAGGTTGATTTTGGAGATTTAGAGGCTGACTTGGAATTAACAGATTTTCCATTGACAGGATTTGGAGAAATCTTTGAAACTCCCATGGGAGGAACTCTTTCTGGTGCCGGCAAAATAGTCGGACCTTTATCTTCACTTCGACCAAACCTCTCTCTAAAAGTAGTTAACCCAAGGTTTAATAAGTTGCGATTACCAGAGGATTGGCAAGGTGATTTAGTCGCAGAAAAAGGTGGTGGGTCGACATTGCGAATGAACTCTGTTGAAGCTGGTATTCCTGGGAGGCTCTTAGCCCAGTTCAATCAAAAGTGGCAGTTGGGTTTTTTAAAAATAACTCGTTCGGATGGGTGGGTCACTTTGAAGGGAGATTCATCACTTTATAAATGGCGTGCAGATGGCTTTAAGCTAGATGGAATAGAGGTTTCTCTTCTGCCCAAGCGTCGATTTGAAAGAATATTTGGTGAATTAACTGGTGAAGGAAATCTTGGTTTAGAAAAACTAGCAATCGACGGCAGTCTTGCTTTGCGAAATCCACGTTTGATGAGGTTTCAGTTAAGAGAAGCCTTGATCAAAGGAACAATCCTAGAAAATAATTTCAAACTCTCTGGGGAACTGTTCCCTCCTGATTCCGGACAAGTCTCTATTACTGGTAAGGGCTTTCTAGAAGGTGGTTTAGAAGTTAAGGCACAAGCAAGACGTGTCAGCCCTAGATGGTTAGCAGTAAATGCTTTGCAATTCCCGCAAATTACAAAAGGTGGCCCTTCTGCAACAGGGAGGGCTGAGGATTTAGAGACTATTAATGTACCTACTTTTGGCGGTTCACTTGATGGGCAAATTAAGGCTATTGGGATAGTTAAATCTTCTTTGCAAAAAGCTGATAAAGAATTAAGAGGAGCAAAAGTTTTTCAGCCTGAGGAGCTTCGAGGACAAGTTGATTTTGATATTGATTTAAAAGGACCAGATATAGCCAGCTTGCTGTTGGACTTCAAATCTAGAGGAAACATATGGACAGATGCTCCGAATGAAAGATTTGCTTTAATGGGTAAACCATTTATTGCAACACTTAAAGGACCTTTGAATGGTGGCGAAGGAGAGTTTTCCTTTCTCAATCTCCCCTTCTCTTTGCTTTCCTTGTTGGCGCCTGTCCCTTCTCCTTTGCAGGGAACTTTTGGGCTCTCTTCAGGGAGATTTCGTTTAGGGAAAGGTTCACCAGATATCTCTGCAGGGCTGACCATCCAAGATGCAAGCTTGGCTGGTCAGCCTTTGAAATTAGATAGAGGTGATCTTCATTTAAAAAACTCTAAGCTTGCTTTGGATGTAGCACTTCGCAGCGCCAACTCTAATGAGCCAGTTACTCTTAAGGGTGAGGTGCCAGTCGACTCTTCTTCTGAGATTAACCTCAAGATGGAGAGTCATGGAGATGGACTTCGCTACCTAGCAGGATTAAGTGAAGGAACGATTGCTTGGAAGAGTGGAACTTCAGATTTAAGAATGTATTTAAAAGGTACAAGAACAAATCCTCAACTGAACGGCTATTTAAATATAGACAATGGTCAATTTGATGTTATGGATCAAGTAGTTAATGACTTGAATGCAAATATAATTTTTGACTTTGACCGCTTAGAAGTTCAAGAACTTGATGCGAATATTGGTTCAAATGGTGTACTCCAGGGTAATGGTGCAATCTCTTTACTTAAACCTTCATTAGAGAAAGAGCCTTTAGGATTTCAATTGAATGAGGTTCGACTGAAATTACCAGTCGCTGATGTGAAATTGGCAGGTAATCTAAAATTCAAAGGAGCACTCTTGAAACCTCGAATTGGTGGTGAATTAACTATCAATGATGGGTCGATTTCACCGGTTGCTTCAGGCTTTACAACTGCAGCTAGCTCTAAGGGTAAGAATTCTGAAAGTGTTAATAAAGGACAAACATCTGATCAGCAAAATCCTGGTAGATCATTAAAGAGACCCGTTTGGCCAGAAGAGGAATGGGATTACAAGGAACCTTTAGTTTGGCTAGGAAGGGATGTTGAAGGTTCAACAAGCAAGATGCTTCGAGCTGCTATTCCCAATCTTTCTTCTATTAGCTTTGATAATTTACGATTAAAGTTAGGACCTGACCTTAGAATTACTTCTCCTCCTGTAGCTAATTTTCGAGCTGCAAATTTTCGAACTGAAGGCAACATTAATTTAAATGGATCGCTTGATCGCTCAATTCAACCAAGCGGTGTTCTCCGATTATTAAGTGGCCGAGTGAATGCATTTACTACGACATTTAATTTGGTAAGAAGTGCTCCAAACGTAGCGGTATTCACACCTTCCTTAGGATTGGTTCCTTACTTGGACGTCTCAATGTTTAGTCGAGTCTCGGAAAGTGTTGGAGATACTAGTGGGGTCTCTTCTTCTCGTGTTTTTACTACGAATGGTACCGGAGGAATGGGAGTAGGAGGGTTCCGAACAGTCAAGGTGGTTGTTCAAGCTACTGGTCCTGCAGACAGACTGTCTGAGAACTTCGAATTACGAAGCTCTCCACCAATGCCACGATCACAATTATTAGAGCTAATAGGTGGTAACTCCATGGCGGGTTTGACTGGGGATGGCGAAGCTCTTACAAATGTTCTTGGTAAATCGATATTAACTCCAGTTTTAGGGTCGGTATTCGATTCCTTTAGTGATAGGCTTCAAGTAGCCATATACCCAACATATGTCGCTCCTGAAAAGGGGGATGAAGCGGAGGTCTCAGGAAAGGGAAGTGAAAGCCAGGCGAGCAACCAAGATAGCGGTTCTGCAACAATGGCACCTCAACAAGCTTGGGTGACTGAAGTTGGCTTTGATGTAAGCGAGAGGCTTAATTTTTCAGTTATTGCAACCCCTAATCGCAATGATATACCTCCACAAGGATCCTTGACTTATCAGTTCACTCCTAATTGGGGAGTGGCCGGCGCTCTTGATAACAAAGGTACTTGGCAGAGTCAAGTTCAGCTCTTTTTCAGATTTTAATTTTGATGAAAATTTTTTCTGGGCAATTCATAGGAGTTTTGATTAGTGATTCTGGTGTCGATATAGGCCGTTTTGACTTTGGAGGATCTCTTTTGGCTGATAAGCAAATCAAATTACCTCAGCCTCCCGTCCCCGGCGCTGTAACCGTAGCAATCTGTGAAGCTATCTCTGATATTGATTCTCAACATTGTGCAGTCTTTGTTGGGGTTTCATTGCCAGACCCTTTAGAAATTGGATCTGATGTGGCTAGAGTTTCAGGTGCTTTCCCTGGTTGGGAACAGGTCCCTTTAGTGGATTGGCTTGAGTCAAGGCTTGATCGACGAGTTGTTCTCGCTAAGAATTGTTCCAGTCACTATGGAGCTGCTGCAATTGCTCTTAAGCGTTTTACAAGTTTCAATACTTTCAGTAATTCAAAATGATTCACTAGAATTAAAAAAATTGTGCAATGACTAAAAATCCATCAGGAGTTCCAGAGCCTTCGTCGGAATTGTTACTGAGAGCTGGTGCGGTCAGGCGAGCTGCAATGTCCCTTGGGCAGGCTGATAATAATGAACGGTGCGCTGCTTTATTTGCAATGGCGTCATCTTTAAGGTCAAATTCACAGCAGATTGTCTCGGCAAATGCCCAAGACCTTGAAAAGGCTGAAAAAGAGGGACTTTCTTCTGCCCTAATAGCAAGGCTTAAGTTGGACCAAAATAAACTTGCCTCGGCAATTGAAGGCTTAGAGCAAGTTGCTCAATTGCAAGATCCTTTAGGGAAGCGTCAGTTGCACAGAGAGCTTGCAAAAGGATTGACACTTGAACGAATTACAACTCCTCTTGGAGTTTTAGGAATAATCTTTGAAGCTCGACCAGATGCTGTTATTCAAATAGCTTCTCTTGCTATTCGATCAGGGAATGGGGCTATCTTAAAAGGAGGAAGTGAAGCAAGTAATACAAATGAAGCGATAATGGGTGCACTTCAAGAAGGGTTGGCTCAATCAACTATTAATAAAGAAGCATTGGCATTACTTACTACTCGTCAGGAAAGCCTAGCCTTGCTTAGATTGGATGGTTTGGTAGATCTAATAATCCCTAGAGGTAGTAATGAGCTTGTTCGTTTTATCCAGAACAATACTACTATTCCTGTTTTGGGACATGCGGACGGAATTTGTCACTTATATGTGGACAGGGGGGCTGATTTGAGCCAGGCCTTAGATGTTGCTATTGATAGTAAGACACAGTACCCGGCAGCTTGCAATGCAATTGAGACATTGCTAGTTCATAAGGATATAGCTCATTCTTTTTTAAACCTTGCCATACCAGCTTTTAAGAAATTAGGTGTGAAGTTGCTTGGTGATGAATTAAGTCAAGCCCTAGGTATTGTTGATGCGGCTAATGATGATGATTGGACTAAAGAATATTTAGATTTAGCACTTTCAGTGAAAGTAGTGTCTTCACTTCAAGAGGCTTTAGATCATATTAGGCGCTATGGATCTAGGCATACAGAAGCTATTGTGACTAATGATCAAGATGTAGCTAATAAGTTCCTTATGTCTGTTGATAGTTCTGGTGTTTATCACAATTGTTCCACACGCTTTGCTGATGGTTTTCGTTATGGTTTTGGAGCAGAGGTGGGAATTAGCACTCAAACCTTGCCTCCTAGAGGACCTGTTGGGTTAGAGGGATTAGTAACTTATCGCTATAAGTTAAAGGGAGACGGCCATCTGGCTGCTGAATTTGCTTCAGGAGATAGGCAATTCACTCACATGGACCTCCCTTTGTGAGACATTACCCTCAAACTGGAGCAATACATGTTGAAAATATCCGACTTTGGGCACACGTAGGTTTTTTAGATCATGAACGCCTACACGGACAGTTGTTTACTGTGGATTTCAGTATTTGGTTAAATCTTGAGGAGGCTTCAAGGACAGATGACCTTGAAGATACCGCTGATTACAGTTTGGCTATAAAAGCTATACAAGAGATGGCTTTTCAGCTCAATTGCAAAACAATAGAATACTTTAGTGAGCAGATTTTTATGTGTTTAGAGTCTCTTTATGGACGCGTCCCAACCAAAATTACTTTGACTAAGTGTAATCCTCCTGTAGAAGGGTTTCCTGGGACCGTAGCCGTTGAAAGATTTAAGAATTGGCCATCTTCCTAAAAAATGATGGCGTTTTCTCATAGGCCATTAGTTTTAGTACATGGTCTTTGGAATAGTCCGCAACTGTTTTACCCTCTTCTTAAAGAGTTAAACAGACCATACTGGTCTGTATTTATACCTCATCTACCTCATGATTTTGGACGAACTCCATTGAGAGTGCTTGCAAAGCAATTGGACTCTAGGATTCTTGAGGAATGGGGCCCTGAAGTTGAGATTGACTTAGTTGGTTTTTCAATGGGAGGCATTGTTAGCAGGATTTGGTTACAAGAGTTAGGGGGAGCTGCTCGCACAAATCACTTTTTAAGTGTCGGGAGTCCTCATAGAGGAACTCTGACTGCTCAGTTTGTTCCAAGCTTTTTGTTAGAAGGCATTGCTGATATGAAGTGTGGCAGCAAGTTATTGAAGGAGTTGAATAGGGATTATTCGGCTTTAGAGCGAATTAAATGTAGTAGTTTTTTTTGCAGATGGGATCTAATGGTTTTACCAGGGTGGCGTGCAGTTTTACCTTTGGGCTTGCAAAATTCTCTTCCCGTTTTTACGCATAAACAACTTATCTATGAACCGAGATCATTAAAGGTACTTGTAAGATCAATTCTTAGTGAGTAGTTGTAGCAAGACCTGAATGGCGTATAAGAGCTTCGGTTGAGGGTTGACGGCCACGGAAATCCTTGAAAATTTCTGAGGGGTGACGACTACCACCTTGACTAAGAATGGTTTCACGAAAATGCCTTCCTTTTGCTCTGATTTGTTTTTTGTTTTCCAACCCCTCTTCTTCAAATGCTGCAAAAGCATCTGCACTTAAGACCTCTGCCCATTTGTATGAGTAATAGCCTGCAGAATAACCACCTGCAAAGATATGATTAAAGCAGCAAAGGAACTGATCTTCAGGTATTGGTGGAATCACAGATGTTGAAGTAGCTATTTCCCGACGCATTTCATCTGGAGTTTTACCTAAGGATGGATCCCATTCATTATGTAAACGTAAATCAGTTAAAGCAAAGTGTATTTGCCTTAACATGGCGATCCCAGAATTGAAGTTTCGACTATCTCGTAATTTCTGAAACTCTTTTACAGGTAGTGGTGATTTGTTCTCCCAGTGACTAGCAATTTCTGAAATGGTTGATTCTTCAAGGCACCAATTCTCCATAAATTGACTTGGTAATTCGACGGCATCCCACTCGATATTGTTTATACCGGCTGCTTGGGGATAATCTACATCTGTCAACATGTGTTGAAGGCCATGACCAAATTCATGGAACAATGTTTGAACTTCCTCAAAGCTCATTAAGCTAGGTTTATCCTTCGTTGGAGGGGTTTGATTACATATTAAGTAGGCAACAGGTAACTCTATGTCTCCTATACTTGTTTTTCTTCTGATTAGACATTCATCCATCCATGCGCCGCTTCTTTTATTTGATGGTCGAGTATAGGGATCAAGATAAAACGAAGCTATATGAGATCCACTATGATCACTTACCTTGAAGAACAGAACATCTTCATGCCATATAGGAGCCTCCCCATCAGCTGCGTTTATTTTGATGTCAAATAACTTTTCACAAAGATTGAAGAGACCATCTAAAACCTGTGGAAGTGGGAACCACGGTCGTAGTGCTTCTTGATCTAGGTTATATCGTTCTTGCCTAAGCTGTTCGGCCCAAAAGCTTAGATCCCACGGCGCTAGTTCTAGATCTTGAGAGAACCCATGCTTTTTTGCAAATGCTTTTAGATCATTAAATTCTTTTTCAGCAGCAGGCATTGAAGCTCTCCGTAGCTCATCTAATAACTCCTCAACAGCTTTGATGTCTTTTGCCATTTTGGTAGAAAGACTAACTTCCGCCCAACTGTTATACCCAAGTAGGTGTGCTTGCTTTTTTCTTAGGACTAAAATTTCTTCTATCAAGGATTGGTTGTTTAGCTCCCCAGTACTAGCGCGACTTATATGAGCTTTGTAGATTCTCTCTCGTAATGATCTGTTAGTTGCATAGGTCATGAAGGCTATATAGCTAGGCATGTCTAGGCCAATTCGCCAGGGCCCTTTTTCAGGTGTCGGTTCACCTCCACTTGTTTGATTTAAATCACCTGCAGCTTTAGCGGAGGATGCATATGCTTCCAAAGCACGATGAGGAATGCCATTTATATCTAATGGATCTTCTAAGAGAAGACTCCAAGCCTGAGTAGCATCAAGAACGTTATTACTGAAATTTGTTGATAATTTTGCAATACGTTGGGAGTTCGTATTGAAAGCTTCTTTTTCTTGTCCTTGTAGGCCAACCCCGCGTTGATCCATTGATAAGATCTCTGCTTCTAAAATTCTCTTTTGAGTAGTATTAAGCAGATCCTTAGAAGGGTTGTCTCTTAAAGAGCACAAAGCTTTGTAAACACTTTTACTTTGTCCAAGAATATTAGTGAATTCTATTATTGAGCTTTGCTGGGCAGAATGAGCTTCCCTTAATTCTTTGGAGTTGCAAACACTATTTAAATGTGAAACTAGACCCCAGCTCCAGCGAAGGCTCTCTCCAATTTCAGAAAGAGGAGTCATTATTTCATCCCAACTCAGGGAAGCATTAGGAACTGTTAGCTTTTGGTTTAGATCTTTTTCAAGATCTCTAAAATCTTTTATTAACGTTTTAATTAATATCGGAATATTTTTATTTATTTGAGAAGGTGTAATTTTTTGAAATTCGGGCAACCCCTTCCCCGCTAGGATTGGTATTTCTGGTAGTAAATTAACTCTTTCTGACATGATGACTAACCTACTAAAATATAATTATTTACTGCAACAAGGCTTTCACCTAATAGTTTGCTGGCGATTACATCTGTAGTCGCGGAATATAGGTCTATTGCTACTCTAGGCCAGAATCCAATTGCCAATGTAGGGATTAAAAGAGATAGGCCTATTGTGAGCTCCCTTGGATTCATGTCTTCGATAATTGCTAAAGCAGGAATTCGCGGACCAAAGAAGACCCTCCTGCACATTGAGAGAAGGTAAATAGGAGTTAAAACTAGGCCTATAGCAGCAATGAAAATTGTTATAGCCCTAAAAAGTGAAGTGAATCCACTTTGACTTGTGATTCCTAAAAACACAGTAATTTCACTTACGAAGCCACTCATCCCTGGCAAGGCGAGTGAGGCCAGGGAACTTGTCAAGAAGAAGGCAAAGGTGATTGGTAAAACTTTTGCGAGTCCACCCATATTGGGAATTGAAAGGGTTTTTGTGCGTTCGTAAAAAGATCCCGTAAAGAAGAACATTGCTGCTGCTATTAAGCCATGACTAATCATTTGAAGCATTGCACCACTAATGCCAAGAGCATCTACTGCGCCAATCCCTAGAAGAACAAACCCCATATGACTTACAGAACTACATGCAATGCGCCTTTTTACATTGTCTTGAGCGAAAGCGTTAAGTGCTCCATAAACTACATTTACAATTCCTATGACAATTAGAGCTGGAGCAAGTTGAAGGTGGGCTTCGGGCAGCATCTGAACATTGAACCTGATGAGGGCATAACCTCCCATCTTTAATAAGACCCCAGCTAGAAGCATTGATACAGGTGCGTTCGCTTCTCCGTGGGCATCAGGTAGCCAGGTATGGAGAGGAAAGATAGGTAGCTTCACTCCGAACCCAATTAGAAAACCTAAATAACAAAGAATCCCGAAACCTCCTTCGGGAGATCTGCTTGTTAGTTCCGTTAAATTTAGGGTGTATTCATTTCCAGATAGCGCGAGTGCTAAACCACTTATAAGGATTAACAAAGAAGCTAGTGCAGTATAAAGAATGAATTTTGTGGCCGCATACAAGCGTCGTTGTCCCCCCCAGATCGCAATTAGGAGGTAAACGGGAACTAGTTCTAATTCCCAGGCTAAAAAGAAAAGGAGAAAATCTTGTGAAATAAAGACTAGAGCTTGTGCAGAGGCTTGAACTAAAAGTAGAGAAAAGTAGAGCCTTTTTTTCGAAGTAATTTTCCAGCTTGCTGTAGCTGAAAGTAAGGTAATTAGACCGCTTAGAACAACAAGTGGAGCAGAGATTCCATCTACTCCTAGGGACCACTCCAATCCTATAAAAGGGATCCAGCTGTTTCTTTCAACTAATTGAAGTGAACCAATGCTTCTGTCAAAAAGATTCCCAAATACACCAACAATCAATATGAAGTCTGCGAGCAATATTGATATCGCTATATTTCTAGGAGTGCCAGAGTTTTCTTCATCTGAAGGAAGGAATGGCATCAATATTGCGCCTGCTATAGGGAGGAGCACTATCAACGAAAGCCAGGGTAATGATCCCTGGGACGCAGCAGATATGGGCAGGTTGGCGTCCATCATCTCAAGCGTTTGAAGATGAACTTAACAGCTCGAGGTTCATTTCGTTGAGTATATCTACTCATGAGAATGTGGGCGACATCGGCTCCCCCCTCTTTGGATGCTCAAAACAGGTGCTCTGCTAGCAATGCCTGCTGATTCCCAAGCCCTTACCATTGCTTGACTTACGGTTGCTCCTTTATCTTCTGGGCAAAGTGCTATAAGACTGGGACCCGCACCACTAATAGCGCAACCCCAAGCACCTGCACTTAGAGCTGCTTGCCTAACTTCAATCCCGCCTTTTATTAGACGCCACCGATAAGGTTCGTGAAGACGATCGTTCATTCCATCAGCTATAAGATCTCCATCTCCAGTTCTTAGTCCTTGTAGAAGTAAGGTTAGGCCCCCTAAATTTATTACAGCATCACTTAGCGGAACGCTTTTAGGCATTGCGCGTCTGGCCTCACTTGTGCTTAGGCGAATAGCGGGAATTGCTACTACAGCTTTTACTGTGTTGAACCATTCGCACCGAACAACTCGCCATCTCTCTGAGGCGGCTTTTGCTGTCATGCAAAGTCCTCCAAGAAGAGATGGAACGACATTGTCTGGATGACCTTCAATATCAATTGCTAGTTCGAGCAGTTTTTCTTTTGGTAAAGGATTACCCATAAGGGCATTTGCTCCCACTAATCCTGCCACTATTGCAGTAGCACTGCTGCCTAAACCTCTAGCAGGCGGTACAGCAAGTTTTACTCGTGCTTCTAGTCCAACAGGCTCAAGTCTGGCTGCTTTCCATACTCGTTGAGCAGCTCTATAAACAAGATTTTCTGGCCCACCGCGCAGGTGGCTTCCCTCTGTACCCTCAATAATCAATTCAAATCTTTCCCCATCGCCCTCTATTCGGCTTAGAGAAAACCGATTATTTAGATCTAGTGCGGCACCAAGACAGTCGAACCCAGGACCAAGGTTGGCTGTTGTGGATGGAACATCCACAATTACTTTCTGACCAATGCGCGGCTGCGCCATTCAAAACGTTCTACTCAGGACAGTGTCCCATTTAGTTCGGCGAGCATGCGAGCCCTACAAGCCGCCCCAAACAATCCTGCAGATGGGTCTATTAAGGCTCTGACTGGGATTTCCTCTAAAAATGTTTGAAAACGCCCTTTTTTACGTAAAGCATTTAGAAAGATTTGAGACTTCAATTTATTAATTTGTTTCGAAGCAGTACCTCCGCCAATCCAAAGTCCGCCAGTACAAAGCTCTTGTAAAGCAAGGTCTCCTGCTGCTGACCCATAAGCACTGATCCAGATATTGAGGGCTTCTTGCATAAGTAAATCTCCATTTTCAGCCGCTTTACTTGCTAATGCAGGTAAATCTGGCTTGGTATTTTTTTCAGAAGATAAATAGAACCAAGCATGGGCATGGGCAGATAAGGCATGGTTTTGATTATCTTTTTTATGAAGAATCCATGAAGCAATATTCCCCAATCCAGTACCGCTGACAATTCGTTCCATTGAAAGGCGGTGGACATTCAATTCTTTTTTTAACCATTGAGATAATTCCCATTCTTGCTCTGATCTTGGAGAAAATTCGATATGCCCTCCTTCGCTTGGAAGAGCTATTAATCCTTGTGGTGTATTGATTCCTCGTGCAACCCCCAATCCCGTTCCTGCACCAATGATTGCAATTGGACCATTGGTTAAGAAATTATTAGCGCCCTTCTGAATAGTTTCTTTTTGATTGTTCTCTAGGAAGGGGATCCCATAAATTAAAACTTCAAAATCGTTGATTAATTCTAACTTGGTTAAATTAGCTGCTTTACGTATAGGTTCTAATTTAAGATTCCAAGTTAAGTTTGTGATTTTTGTGGAATGTTTTTTTATTTGCCCAGCAACAGCAATGCAGCCAAAAGTGGGTTTTTTAAGATTAGACGGAATCTTAGTTAGAAAATCTTCCAAAATAGATTCTAATGATGACCAACTCGAGGAAGTGTATCTTTTTTTATAATATTCGATTGGACCTTGATCCCATCCATATAAACCTAACAAGGTTTTTGTTCCTCCTAAATCACCAGCAAGAAATATTTGTTTAGAGATATCCATTAAACTATAAGATTATGTTCTAGTGGCTGTTTAATTTAAAATTAACTAAATTTTTAAGAGTTAAAGATTGATAGTGGTAAAGGCCCCCATGTTGGACCAGTTTCCCCTGGATCTTTAGGATGTCCAGTAATTAAAATACCTTCACCTAGGCCATGTTCTATCCGAACATAAATCTGTCCATTTTTTTGATTTGCCTTTAAGAAAACAGGCCCAAGATTTGTCGGGGAATCAATTAAATCCATATGCGCCCAGTTGAATTGTTTTTCTATTTGGCGAGTTACATTAAGTGCCACATCTAATGATTCAGCCATTATTCCTAATGTAAACCATTCAGAACCAGACATTGCAGTCTTCAGCTCTTCTTTTAAGGCAGATTGTTTTTCTAGTGAAAGTTCTGGAGCAGATCTTAGGGAATCAAGGTCTGCAAGTGAATTAATAGAGTCGTCGGACATATCTACGAAATCTAAGTTAAAATTACTTTACTACCTCAATCTAACTCCTGTTTTTATTAGAGTCCAAAAGATGTAATTACATTTAAACTATCTTTTATATTGGCTCAATCAAATGGTGCGAATCATTTGAATCTATATGGATTAATTTTCTTAATTCTTAAAAATTTAGTTTAAATCCCATTCATTCTTCCCATATTTGCAACTGATTGTTCAAGTAGTTTTGAGAAATCTCCTAAATGCATACTGCCAAGGTCTTCACCTTCAAGAGTCCTTATTGTCACTTCCTCTTTAGCTTGCTCTTTGTCTCCAATGATTAATAAGAATGGGATTTTTTGGATTGTATGCTCACGTATTTTCAATCCAATTTTTTCATTCCTTAAATCGCTCTCAACTCTATAGCCCTTAGAGATTAATTCTTTACAAGCACTGATACAGGCCTGGTCATTTCTATCTGTTATACCCATAACAACAGCTTGTATCGGTGCAAGCCAGGCAGGGAACTTCCCTGCATAATGTTCAATTAAAATACCTATAAAACGTTCAAAGGAACCAAGAATTGCTCTATGAAGCATTACAGGCACTTCTCTTTGATTATCTTCTGATATGTAACTAGCACCTAACCTTTCCGGCATAGAGAAATCTACTTGTATTGTTCCACACTGCCAAATTCTCCCAAGACAATCTTCTAACGAAAATTCAATCTTAGGACCGTAAAAAGCACCCTCGCCAGGAAGTACTTCCCAATCTATCTTCTTGGCATTAAGTGCATCAGCAAGGGCTTTTTCTGATTTATCCCATATTTCATCAGCTCCAACGCGTTTTTCAGGCCTCGTTGATAACTTGACGATAATTGAATCAAAGCCAAATGAGTTATATACCTTATAAACTAAATCAATAAATCTAGAGACCTCACTTTGAACTTGAGATTCTGAACAGAAGATATGGGCATCATCTTGTACAAAATTACGGACCCTCATTAATCCATGCAATGACCCTGATGGTTCATTCCTATGACATGAGCCAAATTCAGCAAGCCTTATAGGAAGATCGCGATAGCTTTTTAAACCTTGATTGAAAACTTGTACGTGACAAGGGCAATTCATAGGTTTTATGGCATATTCTCTTGTTTCTGAAGTTGTAGTAAACATGTCATCTTTAAATTTATCCCAATGTCCAGATTTCTCCCATAGAGTTCTATCTACTGCTTGAGGTGTTTTGATCTCTTCATAACCATTCTCTACCAATAATTTTCTTATATATTGCTCCAGAACTTGATAGATAGACCATCCACGAGGATGCCAAAAGATCATACCTGGAGCCTCTTCTTGCGTGTGGAATAAGGATAGTTTTTTGCCTATTTTTCTATGATCACGTTTTTCTGCTTCTTCTAGTTGTGTTAGATGTTTCTTTAAATCTTTTGAATTCGCCCAAGCCGTCCCATATATTCTTTGAAGCATTTCATTTTTTGAATCGCCTCTCCAATAAGCACCTGATAACTTCATTAATTTGAAATTACGTAGGTGTTTTGTATTAGGTACGTGCGGACCTCGGCACATATCTATATATTCTTGGTGGTGGTATAGCTTTATAGTTTCTTTTTCATCTATATCATCAATGATTTGAACTTTATAAGGCTCAGATCTATCAATAAATGTCTGTCTAGCTTTCTTACGTGATACTATCTCTACATTTATTTTATAGTTTTGTTCTACGAGTTCTTTTACTCTACATTCTATTTTTTCTAAATCTTCTAGAGTTAAATTTTTTTCATAGTATATATCATAATAAAAACCATCTTTTATAACTGGTCCAATCGCCATTTTTGCAGACGGAAAAAGCTGTTTAACCGCATGTCCAACTAAATGGGCAAAAGAGTGTCTAACTATATCTATCCCTTCAGTATCTTTTTTTGTAATAATACTTACATTGGAATCTTTTTCTAGCTTCATGCATGTGTCTAGGAGCAAACCATTCACTTTCCCTGCGATAGCTGCATTTGCTAGCCCAGGCCCAATGCTTTCTGCTACTTCCATTATCGATATAGGCCGATCAAACTCTTTCTGTGTTCCGTCGGGCAGAGTAATTATTGGCATAAGTTAGAAACTTCAGTAATTTTTAAGCACTTAGTATTATAATTTTAGCAATTTTTGATTTTGTGAAGGTTAAATAGTATATTCATTAAACCAGCTCAATCTAAAAGATTCTTCTTTTGTTAGCGTTTCCAATGATTTGAGAGAATTTCTTCTAGCATGTGAAATTTAGTTGGGACTCAAATATATAGATAGACTTCAAAGCTTTATGATTTTTTAGAGATTAGTTCTAGATATTTGCCTTAAATTCTCTTTGTAGAATTCAACAAGCTTTCTATACTCAATAACTGGTTGGCCATATTTGCTTACTCCTTTTGAATCTGGGAATGAAGCCCATTCGTTAGACAGGCTTGAAATAACTAATCTTGATATTCCATTCCTATCGAATTCTTCAAGAACTCCTCTTTTCTTAACCAAGTGTAGAGCTGCTTGATCTTGACTGCTTGGCTTGAAATTTTTTAGTTTTAGTTGAGCTGAAACTGATTTCCATGTTGTCGGAATAATTTGGTATGCACCTGCTGCAGCACTTCTATACTTCTTTATAATTACTTTTTCTGGGTGCCTTGATAAATCGGAAAAATACCCTCCTCCATAGAGAACTCTGTAGCCTAATTCGTATCCCTGTGACCAGGTTCCTTCTGCATACCTAATTGTATTTAACAGTGCCTTTCTTTTTGGTGTTACCTTATATATTAGTTCTCTGTTTAGTTTAGTTTTCAGTTCTTTTTCGATTCCAAAGTTGTTATTGTTTAAAAGGAATGATGCATGTGAGATATTGCTAAAATTAGCAATTATCCCAATACCTGCGAATGTCGAAGATGCAATGAAAATCGCATCTTTTAGTATGGTTTGCTTTTTTTTAGTTCTTTTACTGGGCAATTTATATAGTAAAAGTTGACTAACTTTTTCAAATCGCCCCTCCCTTTGACAATTTGTCCCATGAAAGCATTGACTAAGAAAGGTCAATGTGCTTAAGGTTCTCTTTATTATTATCGCCCTGAGGGGTCCTGAGTGCTGAGAGGAGAAGAATTCGAGGCCCTGGTCAATGTATAAGAAAAAGTTTTCAGTAATATTATCGTGATTAGTGGGCTTTAACGAATCCCATCGCTTTTTGGAGTTTGTCTAGTGTTCCTTGTGCAACTTGCTCAGCTTTTTCTTTCCCTTGACTGAGCACTTCGTGAATTTGAAGGGTGTCTGACATAAGTATTTTGTACTTTGTTTGTATTGGTGTCAGTGCTGAAATTGTCGCCTCGGTAAGCAAGGGTTTGAATTTTCCCCACCCCATTTCTTTGCATTGGTTTGACGCATCTTCTTTACTGAGGCCGCTAAGGATTGAATAGATGTTCAATAGGTTCTGGGCTTCTGGTCTTTCTGGGTTGTCGAATTCAAGACCTATATAAGAGTCTGTTTTTGCTCTTTTTATCTTTTTGGCAATTAATTCAGGCGGATCGAGAAGACTTATTCGGCTGGCTTCATTGGGATCACTTTTACTCATCTTGCTTCGGCCATCGCAAAGGCTCATGATTCGTGAACCTTTTGTGTTAATAAGAGGTTTGGGTACTTTCAGTAGATTTTGATCTTTAGAGCCAAATTTTGCATTAATTCTTTGATGGGCAATATTTCTTGCTAATTCAAGATGTTGTTTTTGGTCCGCTCCAACTGGTACTAGGTCTGTGTCATATAAAAGTATGTCCGCCGCCATCAGTATTGGGTAATTAAGAAGCCCAACTGAAACATTATCTCCCTGCTTGATTGCCTTTTCCTTGAATTGGATCATCCTTTCAAGCCAATTTAGTGGCGTTAAGCAATTAAGCAGCCAGCAAAATTGACTGTGTGCGGCAATATGACTTTGAACAAAGATCGAACAATCTTTAGGATCTACCCCGCAGGCCAAATAAAGCGCTGCCGTTGAAAGAGTTTCTTGGGCTAATTTTTTAGGATCATGAGGGATAGTAATTGCGTGAAGGTCTACAACACAAAAGAATGTTTCATGACTCTTTTGAAGATCTGTCCAATTTCTTATTGCTCCTAGCCAATTGCCAATATGCAGAGACCCTGTTGGCTGAACTCCAGATAAAACACGTGGAAGGCCCACTTAATTAGCCCTCAATTTTGACTTCTTGGTCATTGTCATTAGTTGAGGAAATATTTCCGTTCACCGTTGGAGATGAGGCTTCCTCTAAAGAAGAGCTGCTATTAATTATTTCGCATGAGTCTGTTGTTTGTTCTTCTGGTTTTTTAGATGTATTTTCTTCCAATAATTCAGTAGCTAGCTCTTCTTTCTGGGGTTGTGGTTTCTCAGGTCTGGCAAAAGGATTTGGCTTCACTCCGGAAGAGGTTGATCCCCTTCCTCTTTCGAATTGATCTTTTCTAGCTCCATTAGAGCGACTTTCTCTAAAAGATTCAGGTCGGTTTGATTGCGATTGATGTTCAGCAACCAGCTCATCCAGTTTCCCCTCATGAAGCATTTGACCAAGCGTGCGGAGGGCAAACCCCAGTACTGCGACCGTTGAGCGTAGGTGAAATGCTTCTTGAATAGACCTCGCGGCTTTCATCTCATTCTCACTAAGACGGATTCTGAAGCCACCTGACTCTCTATTACCAGGATTGCGCCCCCCTCGGAAGTTTCCTCTGCCTCCTTCACGAGAGTCTTCTCTTCTGTCTCTTGAATTGTGATCGCTGTAGGAATTACTCATGGCCTGCTGCCTTCAATCTCGGGCAAGTGTGACGCATAAATGGTTGCATTGAGAAGTAATAATTGCTTTTTAATGCAGAATTTTTTTTCTAAGAGCTGTGTGAATCGCTCTACTTTTTTGTTTTTGCAACCCTTTTTAGCTTTTCTCAGACTTTGAGTTAGTTTAATAGGTGTGATGAAACCAAAATTTGGCGTTCACCTTTAGGTGAGCTATCAACAATTAATTACCAGGTCTTTCGTGAAAATGCCTGTTCTTCCATCAAGCTCTCTTTCATTTACATTGCCGCAACTGACCAAGGTCGGTTTAGCTCTGGGATCTTTGGCTATCGGCCAATGGTTGATAAATGATGTCATTCATGTACCTGGAGGTACTTTTGGGTTTCTTTTTGCAGCTGGAGGTATTTGGTGGCTATCTAGACCTCAATCAGCAAGATTTGATACTCCAGTCACACTGCAAGGTTGGATAGACAGATGCAGGCTTGTGCTGGATCAATTCGAAAAACTTGATGAGGAAGGTTCGGCAGCTGAGCGGAATGCAAAGCGCATGTTTTCTTTAAATCAAGTTCTTGGAAGGAATTCACCTCAGAGCTTGGCTTTAGTAGCAACATCAAAAGCTTGTTTGCCTGATCAAACTATTTTTGAATCAGTTATTAAATCTCCTCAACCAATAAATATTGGATGCTCTCCCCTCCTCCCTACATTGGACGAAACTCGTGAATGGCCTAAAGAACTTTATGAAAAAGATCTTCTTATCTACGGGTTGCAATTACCTTTTAAAGCAGTAGACCTTCTTTGGCTTGGCAGCGTTCCAGATGATCAGCCAGCCTGGGTCTTAATAGCTTGGGATGACATTTCTACTTGGCCTGATCAATTAAAGGCATTGCAAGCTCAGTTGCCTCATCGTTGGGAAGGACGCATTTTGCGATGGACTGCCGATATGGAATATATGGATAAGGCCTTAACGCCTGTTCGGCAGGCCCTTCTAAGTCCTAAGAAGAATATTGACATTACTCGTCAGAGATTGCTTTCTAAGCTTCATTCCACATGGCAATTGGAGCTTGAAACTCTTCGAAGAGATAAGTTTTATTCTTTGCAGCAAAGGTCTCAATGGTTAGTAGCAGGTGCAGTCTTTGCATCACCTGTTCCTTCTACGGATTTGCTTGCTGTAGCTGTTGTTAATGGCTTAATGATTCAAGAGATGTCCAAGATTTGGCAATCTTCTTGGAGCCCAGAGACTTTGCAACTTGTTGCTAAACAGCTTGCTGCGGCGGCCTTGGCTCAAGGAGTTGTTGAATGGACTGGAAATGCCTTGCTTGGAATGGCAAAGCTTGATGGTAATACCTGGTTAGCAGCAGGAACTTTGCAAGCACTCAGTGCTGCATACCTGACAAGAGTAGTAGGCAGCTCTATGGCTGATTGGCTTGCGCTTAATAATGGTGTTGAGGAGTTAGATCTTGAGTCTTTAAAGGAGAAGGCTCCTCAGTTGATAGCTAGGGCGGCTGACAAAGAGCGTCTTGATTGGACGGCCTTTTTAGTTCAATCAAAAAATTGGATCGCAGGGCTTACTCAGGAAACCCCCACCGCATCAATTGTTTCTCTTGATAATGCCAGTTAATTGATTTGATTATTTAATTCGGTTAATTGTTTTTTCTGTATTCCACAAATCAAAAGCTCTTCTTAGATAACTTTAAGTTGATCAAGGTTGTTCTTTTGGTAGGTAAGGAGATCTAATTGATGTACCAGCTACGCTCAGAGCGGTCGCTAGAAATTTTGAGGATTCAAGTTGATCAGCTTTGTGTTGATTACAACGGAACAGTAGCCTTATATGACGCAAGCCTAGATTTAAAGAGTGGATGTATCTGCGGGCTTGTAGGAATGAATGGAGCAGGTAAATCCACTTTATTCAAAGCTTTGATGGGGTTTGTAAGACCATCAAGAGGCTCCATTCTTATAAATGGCCTGTCTGTTCGGAAAGCTCAGCTTCAGCAGGCAGTAGCTTATGTCCCGCAAAGTGAATGTGTAGATTTCTCTTTCCCGGTAAGTGTTTGGGATTTAGTCATGATGGGACGTTACGGTTCCATGAATTTGCTAAGGATACCCAGAGAATCTGATCGAAAAGCTGTATCACATGCTCTTGAAAGGGTTGAATTACTTGAATCAAGTCAGAGGCCTATAGGCGTACTTTCTGGAGGGCAACGAAAACGTGCATTCTTGGCTCGAGCCATCGCTCAGAGGGCATCTGTATTGCTATTAGATGAACCGTTTAATGGAGTAGATGTCAGGACTGAGAAACTTATGGCAGAGCTTTTTGATCAGTTTCGGAGGGAAGGTAGAACTATCTTGATTTCGACTCATGATTTAAGTCATGTTCGGGATTTTTGTGACCTGGTGGTTTTGATTAATAAAACAATCCTTGCTTATGGAGAAACTTCAAAGGTGTTTACTCCCGAGAACTTGACGATCACATTTGGTGGAATGCCACCTGACTTGCTCTCTGGGCCTACAGCTTCTGAGGATTTGATGTAAGCCCCCCCTAGATTCTTTTTATGTCGTTCTTCTCATCATTGCTTCTTGAACCATTAACTCATGAGTTCATGAGGAGAGCATTGATGGTTAGCGCTTTAGTTGGAGGAGTATGTGGATTGCTTTCCTGTTATATGACTCTGAAGGGATGGGCGTTAATGGGTGACGCAGTCTCTCATGCTGTCATGCCTGGTGTGGTAGTTGCATATGCAATTGGCATTCCCTTTTCTGTGGGTGCCTTCATTTTTGGTGTCGGTTCGGTAGCACTGATTGGTTTTGTAAAGCAGAAGTCTCGAATTAAGGAGGATACGGTAATAGGACTTGTTTTTACTGGATTTTTTGCACTTGGATTAGTATTAGTTTCCAAGATTAAAAGCAATATAGATTTAATGCATATTTTATTTGGCAGTCCACTGGGCATTTCTATTGAAGACTTACATCAAACAATTTTAATTTCAACAATTGTAGTTGCTATTCTTGTTATTTTTAGAAGAGATCTTTTGCTTTATTGCTTTGACGCAACCCATGCAAGATCGATTGGGATTAATACTATTTTCTTGAATTACCTTTTGTTATCAGTGCTATCTTTGTCTGCTGTTGCTGGTCTTCAAACAGTAGGAATTATTTTAGTGGTAGCAATGTTGATTACTCCTGGCGCAACTGCTTACCTATTGACCGATCGTTTTGATAGGATGACTTTTTTGGCGGTTCTAAGTAGTATTCTTTCTAGTCTTTTAGGTGTTTATTTCAGTTATTGGTGGGATATTGAAACTGGGGGTTCTATAGTTTTGGTGCAAACCTTTTTCTTCCTTTTGGCTTTTCTTTTTGCGCCGAGGTATGGGATTCTTAATTCAATGAGGACTCCCAAGGTTTAAGTTTGTATGGATCCTATTAATACTGATCAAGTTCAACAAGATAACTTCGAAAAGCCTTCATGGGCGGGTAAGCCTGTCGACCAGTTCTGGCCTTGGTGGCCGTTATTACCTCTTTACCCATATGGAAGGAGGCGAACTGTTTTTAAAGAATTGATACCTGGTCAAATTTGGAGCTTTGAACAGTTGCAGGGGCTTTATTACGTCGCGGTCCCTGTGCGATTGACAGTAGTGAAGGTTAGAGATGGTTTGATGCTGATCAATCCTCTCCCTCCAACTGCTGAGTTTCGGCGGGAAATTAAATCTTTAGAAAAAAAATTTGGTGCTGTTGTTTCCATCGTTTTGCCAACAGCCTCAGGACTTGAGCATAAAATTGCTTTGCCTTCACTATCGAGGGTTTATCCGAATGCTGAAGTTTGGGTTTGTCCTGGGCAATGGACATTCCCTCTCAAGCTCCCTTCTTCTTGGATTGGAATCCCTAAAAGTCGTACTAAAACTTTATTTGAAGATGGGCTCCCTCATGAAGAAAGTTGTGGATGGATTTCTTTGGGGCCGATAGATATTGGCTTGGGAAGATTTCAAGAGGTTTCATGCTTGCATCACGCTACCGGAACATTAATGGTTACAGATGCAGTCGTTGGAATTCAGTCAGAGCCGCCCTCTATCTTTGATCTTGATCCAACTCCATTACTTTTTCATGCTCGAGATAGAGGTGATCAACTCTTAGAGGATACGAGTGAAACCCGTAAAAAAGGATGGGCAAGGGTGGTTTTATTTGCTTCTTTTCTTAGACCAGATGTATTGAGAATCCCCCCTTTATCAACAGTTTTGCGAAACTCTTTAAAGCCAGGGTTGAGAAATTTAAGATCTCATTTTGGGATATACCCTTTTGAATGGGAGGAAGGTTGGGAATTATCTGCAAGACAGCTGTTAGGCGAAGAAAAACCTTTGATCCAAATAGCCCCAGTCCTTGAAAGACTTGTATTCCCTAGGACAAAAGAATTAATCTTGACTTGGTTAGAGGATCTTTCTTCGATGAAGAATATTGTTTCTCTTGTTCCTGCTCATTACAGCGCACCATTAAGATTTAGTAGAAGAGAAATTATTGGTTTAAAGAAAAGTATTGAGAAAAGAGTTTGGGCTACTAATAAGTCGAACTATAAGTTTCTTGGATCGCTTGATAGTGCTTTGCTAAAGAGTGGTGTAATCCCTAAAGATCCATTGGCCTCAATTAAAGATTGAGATCGTCTGGATCCACTGCCATGGCTTCATCTGAAAACAGCGACTCTTCAAGTTCTTTACGTTGTTCCATTTGACGTAGGAAATAACCAGTCATCATTGCTGAGGCTAAAAGGCTTGCAAAGTTATCCCTATTTGCAGTGACCTTAACCTCAAATTGTTCACCAGGAAGCATGCCCAGCAGTCCTTGCACGTTATGCCTAATGATGTCTTGAATATCGTTACTAGCTGATTTCGCAACTCTGTGAAGAACATCTGGAGATTGTTCCTGGAGGTACTGGATCAGACCATTGTTTTCTTGACCATCACTATTGTCTGTAGTCAGGAACTCGGGATTCATCATTCAACCCTTTTATCCAGCATAGCTATGACCCTATCGCAGCGAGTAATCATTTTAAATGTTTTTTTGGGTGGGGAACCGAATAGGGCCAAATCTTTTGAGAGGCCAATATCTCCAAACAGCTGTTCCGATAACCTCTTTTTCAGGCAGGGGGCCCCAGATATGGGAATCAAGACTATTGTTTCTATTGTCTCCTAAAACCCATAGTTGATGAGGTGGAACAGTTATTGCTGACATCTCATAATCGATTAGATCATTTCTCCATGTTTCAGTAAGTAATGCTCCATTTAGAAAGATATTTCCATTGTGGACTTCGACAGTGTCCCCTGGAAGCCCTATTACTCTTTTTATAAGAGCTGTTTCCTTTTCATAACCGGCATTTGTAAGACTTGTAGGTGGATGGAAAACCACAATGCTTCCAAAAGGTAAGGGTTTCTTCTGATTCCTAGAAAAATTTGGTCGAAGCTTTTCTACAAGGATTCGATCTTGAACTTGCAAAGTTGGCAACATAGAACCAGAAGGAATCCATCTAGGCTCTATTACTAACCATCTAATTAATAAAGCCAGCAGGATCCAGATTAAAAGGCCACGCCAATTGGTACTTTTCTTATTTTCGTTAGGAGATGGTGAAAGTGTCATTAAATTATTTAGGTTCAGTATTCCTAATGGGATTTTTGGCTGAAAATTGAATTAGAGGAGGAACAAGCCCTGTCGATTGCTCGAACTAATTTCAATGTCTGCCTCAAGCTTCTTGAGTCTTTTTACATTAGGGGTTTAGAGCACTTTGTGCTTTGCCCAGGTAGCCGTTCTGCTCCACTGGCTTTAGCAGTAGAAGCACTTGCAAAGGAAGGCCTTGTAAAACTAACAACTGCTATTGATGAGCGTTCTGCTGCTTTCTGTGCACTTGGTCATAGCACTTCAAAAGGTATTGCTTCTGCTGTAATAACTACTTCTGGGACGGCAGTAGCAAATCTTTTGCCAGCTGCTGTGGAAGCAGATCGATCTTGTCAACCTTTGCTTTTTATAACTGCAGATCGTCCTTATAGACTTAAAGAAAGTGGAGCAAATCAGACAGTAAATCAGGAGGATTTTCTTAAATCAGTTTGTCGAGGATTCTTCCAAGGACCTAAGGATGGTATCCATTTATTTGAGCTGATTCAGATTGCCACATTTGTAGAAGAGATATGGAATACCTCTCATTCTTTCCCTGGACCAGTTCATTTAAACCTAGCCTTAGAGGAACCTTTGCACCCTTCTTCAAGAGAGCAAGATTTGGTTTTGTCAGGGTGGTCACCGCCAAATAATCAAAAGGTTATTAAATCTGATTTTTTTGCTGAGACTAAAACAGAAAAGTCTTTTAGAGATCTACCTGAATTAGATCTTCGGACTCCTGGTGTGCTGGTTGTAGGTCCATGGAGGGGGTTGACTAAAGATTTAATTCCTTTCTTAGAGGCACTAAGGGAATTTCAGGGTTTATGCGGGTGGCCAGTATTCGCAGACCCGTTATCAGGGGTGCCTAGTGATCAGCCAGGGTTAATTCACTCTTGGGAATTATTGCTGCCGAGTGGATTTCCACTTCCTGATTCAGGACTGCAGCTAATCAGGCTAGGCCCAATGACAGCAAGCCGCCGTTTAGAAGCATGGCTCCTGAAAATGGGCGGTCGACAAATAGTTATTTCAGAGGGAGATTCTCGTCAACTCGACCCACTTGGTTTGTCTGTTCAATGGAGTGGTGGTTTAGTTACTTGGTGGGATTATCAGAAGAAATATTTGAATTTATTAGACAATAAATATGATAAAAAACAATCACACTTATTTCTAAATTGGCAAAAAATAGATCAACTTGCTCAGAAATGGTTAGATGCAAAGTTGCCACTTTGTGGTGAAATCACGGAACCATCTCTTGCTCGTTGGCTTCCACGATTAGTCCCCACTGAGATCCCTGTGATGTTGTCATCAAGTAGTCCCGTAAGAGATTGGATAGCATTCTCTGGAGAACACTCTTTGAGAAGACGCTGTTTTGGATTTAGGGGGGCATCTGGTATTGATGGGACTCTTTCATTGGGTATGGGAATAGCAATGGGGCTTGGCTCAACCCTTCTAGTGACTGGAGACCTGGCTTTACTTCATGATATTAATGGTTGGCTTTTCCAAAATCTCCAGAAGCCGGCTTTGGTCGTACTGCTAATAGATAATCAGGGCGGTGGAATTTTTCAGCAACTTTCAATATCTTCTTTTTGTGAATCAAGTTTCGAGAAGCTTTTTGCTATGCCTCAGCAGGTTGACCATCTTGAACTGTCAGCAGGTTATTTAATTCCTGGCAGGCAGGTTTCATGTTTAGACGATTTACCATTTGCTTTGGAATGGGCTTTTGCTAGGGAAGGTCCAGTTTTACTACGTTTGTCTACACATCGGATAAATGATGCCAGGTTGCGTCAAGATGTACTGAGCGAATTACATGAGTATTTGAATAGTGTTCAACAAAAATGATTTCTTCCAATAATTTAAACCTATGACTCAAGATTGTGATTTTTCAGACTCTGCAGTTAGACGTGCTTTGCCTGGAAAAATTATTCTTTCGTGGGAACCATGGGGAAAATATCAAGATATTTTTCTCGATAAAAGTTCAGAAGGTATTGCAAGAGTCTCTATTAACAGGCCTCAAAAGAGGAATTCTTTTAGACCTCTTACCGTTGCTGAACTTTGTGATGCATTTACGAAAATAAGGGATGACAAAAATATTGGAGTAGTCCTTTTCACTGGAGTTGGACCTGCCGAAGATGGCGGGTTTGCTTTTTGTGCAGGAGGAGACCAAAGTGTTCGAGGAGATGGTGGATATGTTGATGAGGATGGTTTGCCTCGATTGAATGTTCTTGATTTACAGCGAATCATCCGAAGTTTGCCCAAGGTTGTAATTGCATTAGTGGCTGGATATGCAATTGGTGGAGGACAGGTATTGCATCTTTTGTGTGACTTGAGCTTGGCTGCCGATAATGCAGTTTTTGGTCAGACGGGTCCAAAAGTCGGAAGTTTTGATGCTGGTTTTGGATCTGGCTTTTTAGCAAGAGTAGTTGGCCAAAGAAAAGCTCGAGAAATATGGTTTTTGTGTAGGCAATATGGAGCAGAAGAAGCCTTAAGAATGGGGTTGATTAATGAAGTGGTACCTCTTTCTGAATTAGAGGAGCAAGGCGTACTTTGGGCAAGGGAGATTTTGCAGCATAGTCCGACAGCAATTCGGTGTCTTAAAGCAGCTTTCAATGCTGAAAGTGACGGTTTAGTTGGCTTGCAAGAGTTAGCGGGGCAAGCGACACATCTTTTTTATCGGACAGAAGAGGCTCGCGAGGGAAGAGATGCTTTCTTAGAAAAACGCAAACCTGATTTTTCTGAATCGGGTTGGATGCCCTAAGGGAATGTGATCATTTAGCTTTAGAGTCATAAGCAGTTAATCGATAACAATGCGCGTGCTTTTTGCGGCTGCGGAATGCGCGCCGATGGTCAAGGTAGGGGGAATGGGCGATGTAGTAGGTGCTTTACCCCCTGCACTCGCAAAGTTGGGCCATGATGTAAGGCTGATTATTCCTGGATATAGCAAGTTGTGGAGTCTGCTGGATATCTCTGATGAACCAATTTGGAGAGCTCAGACAATGAGGACTGAGTTTGCTGTTTATAAGGCTAAACACCCAGAGAATGGTTTAACTATTTATTTGGTTGGTCACCCTGCATTTGATAAAGGGAGAATTTATGGAGGTGATGATGAAGATTGGAGATTTACTTTTTTTGCTAGTGCTACAGCCGAATTTGCTTGGAATGCCTGGAAACCTCAGGTTTTACATTGCCACGATTGGCATACAGGGATGATTCCTGTATGGATGCATCAGGACCCTGAAATAAGCACTGTATTTACTATTCACAATCTTAAATATAAAGGCCCATGGCGATGGAAGCTCGATCGAATTACTTGGTGCCCCTGGTATATGCATGGAGATCACACAATGGCTGCAGCTTTACTTTATGCAGATAGGGTTAATGCTGTCTCTCCTACATATTCACGAGAAATATGTACAGCGGAGTATGGCGAGTCACAGGAGGGATTGCTTAATTATATATCGAGTAAACTTAGGGGAATACTTAACGGAGTTGATTTGAATGTATGGAATCCAGCTACCGATACTTCCTTGCCAGCAAACTTCAGTGATAAAGATCTTTCTGGTCGAATTATAAATAAGCAAGTACTTCAGGAACGTATGGGATTGGAGGTTTCCTCTTCTAAGTATCTACTCGGTATGGTGACTAGGCTTGTTGATCAAAAAGGAGTAGACCTGCTTATACAAGTAGCAAAAAAATTACTTGCTTATACAGACTCGCAAATTGTAGTTCTCGGAACAGGTGATCGATCTTTGGAATCTAGTCTTTGGCAACTTGCAACAGAACTGCCAGGCTCCTTTTCGGTTTTTCTTACTTACGATGATGAATTGTCAAGGCTGATATATGGCGGTAGTGATGCTTTTTTGATGCCTAGTCGTTTTGAACCTTGTGGAATTAGTCAACTACTTGCTATGAGATATGGATCAGTCCCTGTGGTTAGAAATGTAGGAGGTTTGGTGGACACTGTTAGTCCACATGACCCTGCTAAAAAGACAGGAACAGGTTTTTGCTTTGATCGTTTTGATCCAGTTGATTTTTACACGGCTTTAGTTAGATCTTGGGAAGCATTTCGCCATAAGGATAGTTGGCGTGAACTCCAGCTGCGAGGGATGAAAGAGGAATTCAGCTGGGATAGATCAGCTCGTGAATATGATCATCTATACCAAGAGGTTTGTGGTCAAAAGGAGCCATCTCCAGATGTGGTTGAAGTTGAAAAGCTTTCACTTGGTCAGTTGGCCGACCCCTCTTTGGAAACAAGTGAAGTAGATGCTCCCTATTCTTAGGATTTGCTTTTCACAGTAAATTTTTTTAAGTCTGTCTGGTTTGCTTACTTACTTACTGTTTTCTCGCAATGACCCTTCGATCAAGGACCGACAAGAACTCAGAAGGTTTGCCTGACATATACCGCAATCCATGGGTTTCTTTGAGAGAGAATCTTTTTGCAGTCATGGCTGATTCGATATTACGAGGCAGAGAGTTTTGGCGTCGAAATTGGGAGGGTGATTTGCCATCCCCATCTTTTTGGCCAAAAAAATTGTCCAATTTGTTCTGGCCTTTTTTATTGTTAGTTTTTTTGCTATTCATCTCTCTATTTTTTGGCTTTGATTTTACAAATATGAAATCAGTAGACAATTCATCATTGGCAGAGCGTTCTTCTAGATTGTTGAAAAAACCAGCAAGTTCTGATTTGGGTAAATCGATTGACGAGTCATTTGTACCTGAGCTGTCTCCGAAGGAGAGTCGATCAATTGAGACTAATAAGAAAGATATTATTCAAAATCTACCCCTTGAACACCCTTTGCTATTAGCTTTTAAAGAAGAGAAATTATCACCTAATTTAATTAAGAGCGCTAGGTTGTCTAATTCGGGAAGAGGAGTTGTGCTTTGTCTCTCCGCCGATTGGGAAAAGTTTGATTTTGCCGAGAAACTTTCCCTGGCTAGAGATTTCCAAGATCGAATTAAAGATTTTGGCTATGACACTCTTAAGCTTGAAGACTTTTCAGGCCATCTTCTAGGTAGGACATCAATGATCAGTTCAGATATGGTTGTATTCGATAGTAACTTGGGGTGATTTGTGTGAAATTAATTAAACTCAATGAGATATGGGGACAGCCAAGAAACTCGTTACCTTCCTCTCTTGATCAAACCTTGGGACCAGTTGTCACAGATAGTCGAAAATTTATAAAAGGGGGTTTTTTTGTTCCATTAACCGGAGAGAGTTTCGATGGTCATGCATTCCTTTCGGAATCCTTAGATCTCGGTGCTCAAGGAACTGTAGTGGAAAAAAATAAGGCGTATAAAGTTCCAAAAGGACTGCTGCATTGGGTCGTTGATGATACCTTGATTGCATACCAAGAGTTAGCCTCTCTGCATCGATCGGAATTAGGTATACCAGTAATTGCGGTTACTGGTTCAGTAGGTAAGACAACTACTCGAGAATTTATTCGCAAGGTGTTGCATCCCTTGGGTTATGTTTTGGCTACTACTGGAAATAAGAATAATGATGTTGGAGTACCACTAACTTTATTTGAGGCCAACTCAACTCATGCTGCATTAGTTCTTGAGATGGGAATGAGAGGTCTTGGTGAAATTCAAAGACTTTCTTTGTGTGCCTGCCCTGATATTGCAGTGATAACGAATGTAGGCAATGCCCATATTGGGCGCCTTGGTAGCAGAGCCAACATAGCCAAAGCAAAGTGTGAAATTACAGCTGGTTTAAACGCCGATGGTCTAGTAATTATCCCTGCAGGTGACCCTTTATTGGAAGAGACGTTGCACAAAATTTGGAGAGGGAGAATTCTTCGGGTGGCACTGGAGTACGAAGTTTCCCTTGGTCAATTATCTCAAAAGAAGTTAAATCATCAATCGACTCCAAATCCAGATATAGTTGGTTCTCTAGATTTGAGTAGGGGGCTGTTAAATGTTGAAGATTATTCTTTTCGATTGCCCTTAGAGGGACGTCATAATGCTCTCAATTTTATGCTCGCCATTGCTGTTGCAAAAGAGTTCAAGATTCCGTTTCCATCTCTAGCCGAGATAGATGTTGACCTGCCTTTTGGAAGGAGTGAAAGACTAGATGTTGGTGGGATTACTATTTTAGATGAGACATACAATGCTTCTCCAGAGGGGGTTCTTGCAGCATTAGATTTGTTAGCTTCTCAACAAGGCCGGCGTTATGCAGTTTTAGGAAAGATGTATGAGCTTGGTAGCTTTAGTCTTGCCTTTCACCGACTAGTCGCTGAAAGAATTAAGGAACTCGAGCTGGATGGCCTGATCTTAATTGTAGATGGACCTGAAGCGGAAGTAATGATGTCTCTAGCTGGATCAATAAAAAAGTTTTTTATTTTTCGAAATCCAAAGGAAGCACTGTTGCCCCTTAAAAAATGGCTAAAAAAAGGAGATTTTCTTCTGTTGAAAGGAAGTCGAAAAGTTGGACTTGAGAAAATTATCCCAGCTTTAAAAACTTTTAGAGCTTGATTCTTTGTATCTTAGACCACCCTTCTTTAATAAGTTGCTTCGCTCTGCTTATTGCAAGAGAATTGTCTGGAACATTTCTAGTAAGAGTCGAACCTGCTCCAACGGTGACATTCTTTCCAAGGGTTATTGGTGCAACCAAGACAGAATTTGCACCGGTTTTAGTTTGGTCACCTATTACAGTCCGATGTTTATTTAAACCATCATAATTTGCTGTAATAGTTCCTGCTCCTATGTTTACATGACTACCTAGTTGAGCATCACCGATATAACTTAAATGATTTACTTTGACTTTTTCATCAAGATGACTTTGTTTTATCTCAACAAAGTTTCCTATTCTACATCCATTGGAAATCTCACTACCTGGTCGTAAGTGAGCGAATGGGCCAATCCTTACATCATTATCTATTCTTGAATCGGTAATGACCGAATTCATTACAGAAACACGATCGCCAATCTCTACATTTTGAAGAGTGCTACCTGGACCTATTCGGCATCCATTCCCTATAAAGCATTTCCCCCTTAGATGTGTTTGGGGCTCAATGACGATATCTTTACCTAGTACACAATCTTCACTTAGTGTACAGCTTGAGGGGTCAATGAAAGTCACACCTTCTCTCATCCAGTGATCCTTAAGTCTTGCTTGTATTATCTTTTCGCATTGAGCAAGTTGAACCCGATCGTTTACTCCTTTGGCCTCTTCAAGATCTAATAACTCGATATGATGAGCCTTGTCAAGCATTGCCACAGTGTCAGTAAGATAAATCTCCCCTTGATCGTTATCGCTATTTAATTGAGGGAGTACTTTTTGTAGTTTTTCCCAGTCAAAGCAATAGATCCCAGCATTGGTAAGATTGTTTTTTAGTTGATCCTTTTCGCAATCACGATCTTCAATAATCTTTTCTACTTCTTGGTTGTCTCCTATGAAAACTCTTCCATAACCACGAGGATCTTCTAGCCTGGCCGTGAGAAGGGTCACAGATGCTTTGAATTGTTTATGTTGATTTACAAGGTTTTCGAGGGTCTTTTGACTTAATAAAGGGACATCTCCATTAAGGACTAGAAGCTCTCCTCGGAAATCTTTTAGTACCCCATATAACTGTTGAATCGCATGCCCAGTTCCTTTTTGGGGAGATTGCAGAACAAATTCCAAATCATTTAAATGCTTTAGATTTTCTTGAACTAGTTCTGCTTTATGGCCAACTATTAATAGACGACGATCCGGTAGTAGTTTCTCGCTACTCCTTAAGACTTTTTCAATTAAAGTTGAACCGGCTAAGTTCATGAGGACTTTAGGAAGGGAGCTTTTCATGCGAGTACCCTTTCCTGCAGCCAATACTGCGACGGCAAGCATTTTAAAAGTAGCGAATAGGCCGGAAAAATTTTCGCCGGTAACTAATAATATTTCTTCGTCAAGCTTTCACCCAACGTCGTTGCCAAGAAGATGTGCTTTCCATTTGCGACTCCCTTTGCTCCTGTTCTCTTCTCTTATTGATTTCATTGGTAGTTGCCATTCCGTCGGGATCTCTGTAGGGGATAGCGGCTTTGGTTAAGAGATGTTCTTCTTCCATTTGAGACAGGTCCCTATAGTTGTTTTGTTTCGGATTGTTTTTATAGTCTCCACCTGGTTTTATCGCAAGAGTTCCGATGCTCCAGTTTGTCCTGCTTATTGTTTTTGGGAGTACTGATTTAACCCTTAACCCGGCCCTTCTGAGACTCCCTCTTATGGCAGCCGCTGTGCAGTAGGTAATTATGCGTCCCCCTGGGGCAAGGATTCTTGCTAGAGCATTTATGAACTCTTCTGTCCAGAGCTCAGGACATTTGGGTGGGGAAAATGCATCAAGCATTATTAGGTGGAAAATATCTCCTTTTGGTAAAAGCTTTATAGCATTTCTAGCGTCACCCCATATTAGGTTCCCTTTACTTGATTCGTCTTGCCAACTATTTTCATCTCTAATTGCTTCTAATATGGATAATGTTTCTTTTGACCAACTATTCCTGAATACCTCTTTCTGAAGAGCTAGTCTTAATGGCCTTTTGTCGAGTTCGATACCCCACCAATTGAGGAATAAATTAGAGCTCTTTACCGTCTCAATTAATGCAGCAGAATTATATCCAAGCCCAACGCAAATATCAAGCATAATTACAGATTTTTCGTTAAAAGTATCTATCTCAGAAGGAGATAGATACTTGTTTAGTGCTTCTTTTAAAGCCCCTTCTTGGCTGTGAAATGATTCCTTAAAATAGTTACTAAATAGGCTGAAGGTTCCATCTCCTGTAATGAACTCTTCAAGCCTACCTAATGGGTGATTATTTGATTTTTTCTTAATTATGAAGTCTTGCAAGATCTTCCCAGAAATCTGGATATGAGACAGATGCTGCCTCGCTATCGATCAGTTGAGAATTCCCCTCTGCAAGCATAGCTGCAACAGCGAGACTCATTGCTATTCTGTGATCAGTTTCACTGTCTAATACTGTTCCTTTGAGGCTTGTTCCTCCTCTTATTATGAGGCCATCTTTCTGTTCTTCTATCTTGGCCCCCATGGCAGTAAGTTGACGAGTGATAACAGCTAGCCTGTCAGTTTCTTTTATTCGTAATTCACTAGCCCCAGTTATAAAGCTTTCGCCATTACAGAAACAAGCAGCAACTGTTAAAATTGGAATTTCATCTATTAACCTAGGCATTATTTCTTCGTTGATACTGAATGGTTTTAAGGGACTATGTTTTACTTTTAAATTACCAACAGGTTCGCCAGCTATTTCATGTAAGTCGATTACTTCAATATTCGCTTCCATCTCTTTCATTACTCCTATTCCTGTTCAGTTAAGTGAATGGCTATTTGCTGGAATTTATGGAGGAGAAGGCGTCAGGCTAACTAAATGCAAAACACTTGATCTCGAGGTGCCAAGTCATAGCGAAATAGTTCTCGAAGGAACAATTCAACCTGGAGAAGAATTAGAAGATGGACCTTTTGGAGATCATATGGGCTTCTATGGAGGGAAAGAGTCTTCTCCTGTTGTTCACTTTCATTGCATAACACATCGTAAAAACCCCATATACCTAACAACCTTTAGTGGGAGACCTCCAAAAGAAGAAGCAATGCTTGCAATAGCACTAAATAGAATCTATACCCCCATTTTGAGA
>CACPJY010000010.1 GCA_902634405.1 uncultured Synechococcaceae cyanobacterium | reverse complement strand
CGTTTTCAAACGGCAATTATTGAAAATTCTGGGAATCAAGAACAAGTTCTTTCTTATCTTCTTTTGGCAGCATCATTTGTTTTCTCTTTTGCTATCAGTGGATGTGAATCGAAAATTGGCGGCACTCACTCGCACGGAACACATCAAGGCCATGATCACTAATAAAGGGAAGGGTTTAAAGAATCAGTCCTCTATTAGAAGGTCATAGGCAATGAGTCCTGGAGCCCTAACATTTATGAATTATCTAATAAGACCTGAGGCCTTCAGCTTTATATCTATCTATCTCACTACAACTTCAAGCTAAGAAGTTGACTTTTCCCCTAGAAAACATTCCTTCAATGAGATCTCCGAAACTCAATTGCTTTATGTAAGAAGAGCAAATGCTCTTTGACGATGATACCAAACCTATATTAATTACAACTTTTTGGATGATTTTTCCCAAAAAAATCTTTTAATCTGCCAAACCAAGTAAGCCGAGGTTACTGCAAACAAAACAAGTCCTGCAGTTCCTACTACTAGGTTAGCTGCCTCAACCGTTGGCCAGTCACCCATCTTGTTTACCTTTACCAAATAATGGGCCAGTTATTAAAGAATAGCCAATAGCCCCAAGAAACAAGGCAAAAGCAACGAGATTAGGAAGTATTCCTCCATTGATTTCAGCTTTAGCAAAACAGCACATAATCACAAGGTATTCATATACACAATAGAATTAGGCCTTTTCTTGCCTCAATCACCTAATCAAACCAAAGCCCTCCCTAGAAGTCGATTGCCATAATTGAAGTCAAATGCAGGTTAATAAACAATTCAAAGCCATTGATTTCAAGGAGGTAGAAAGGAAT
Organism: uncultured Synechococcaceae cyanobacterium; assembly: GCA_902634405.1. Classification (GTDB taxonomy): domain Bacteria; phylum Cyanobacteriota; class Cyanobacteriia; order PCC-6307; family Cyanobiaceae; genus CACPJY01. The sequence goes on along the minus strand of CACPJY010000010.1, from coordinate 50,920 downwards.
CTCTAAATCCTGTTTAAACTCTTTTCAAGCTCTGTTCAAACTTACATTGAAAACTTATAAACTACCTCAATTAATTCTTCTCTTAGCACTTCCACTACCGCTCATTGCACAAGTTAATTGGAAGACACCAGAGAGTATTGATGAAAAAAAGACCAAAGTATCAACTGCAAGCGGGCAAGCGGTAGTTGTAACTGCTAATCCATTAGCAAGTGATGCTGCTCTAAGTGCCTTAAAGGAAGGGGGTAGCGCCATGGATGCAGTGGTCTCAGCCCAGACAGTACTTGCTGTTGTTGAACCACAAAGTTCAGGCTTAGGAGGTGGAGCTTTTCTTTTGTATTGGGACCAGGCAAAAAAATCTTTATACGCCCTTGATGGTAGAGAAACTGCCCCAACTAAAATCAAAGGAGACATTTGGAGAACATCAGATAAACAAGCAGTCTCTTGGATCAAAGCTACTAGAAGTCTCTCCGCAATAGGAGTTCCAGGTGCAACAGCATTACTTTGGGAAGGGCACCAAAAATTTGGACGTTTACCTTGGAAAGTGAATTTCAAAAGAAGTATTGATCTTGCTAAAGAGGGATTTATTCCAAGTCCTCGCTTCCTAAGATCAATATCGTTAGCTGAAAAAATAGGAATCAACCATAGTCGAGCTTTTAAATCTCTTTATCTCCCAAATGGTTCTCTCCCAAATCAAAAGATACCTTTTCGCAATAAAAAATTAGCAACCACTTTAAGCCTTGTTGCTAAGGGAGGTGTCCATGAATTTTATCGTGGTGAAGTAGCCAAAAAACTGATAAGTGATCTTCAACGTCAACAAAAAAATAATAAAGAAGTACTGTCAATTACTCATAAGGATTTAGCTAGTTATAAAGTACAAAAGCGCAAACCTATATGTCGTAAATACAGGTCCTGGCAAATCTGTTCCTTCCCTCCTCCAAGTGGAGGAGGTATTGCTTTATTAGAAGCACTTGGGACATACGAGCTTCTCTCAAAAAAAAATTGGTCTAAAGAAGCGATACCTCGATGGCATCTTCTGGCAGAATCTTTAAGGCTTGCAGATGCTGATCGCTCCCACTGGATAGGAGACCCTATTGATTGGCCAGTTCCCCTTCAAGGGTTATTAGAAGAAGGGTATATAAAGGAAAGAGCAAGTGCTATTCAGAACACCACTGCAACATTGCGGCCTTTACCAGGGAAGCCAAAAGGGAGCGAATTATTGGATCTAGCAAGTCAGCCCCGCACATCCGGCGGAGGAACGACTCACTTAGTAGTAGTTGATATAGATGGCAACGTCGCCAGCTACACAAGTTCGGTTGAGACCGTCTTCGGAAGCAGGTATATGTCTGGCGGGATGGTCTTAAACAACCAATTAACTGACTTCTCATTTTTATCTGAAGTCGCAGGAAAACCAATTGCAAATAGAATCAGGCCAAGGAAGCGTCCTATGAGCTCAATGTCACCCGTCATAGTGCTTCGTGATGGTCGTCCAGTTTTGGCTATTGGGTCACCAGGTGGCTGGCTAATTCCCCATTACGTAACAAATGCATTAATAGTGGCATTAGATTTAAAACTTTCGCCAAAAGAAGTAGTTAGCAACAAGTTGCTATCAGTCCAACCAGGTTACACAGTACTAGAAGAGAGTCGAAACTGGTCCAGTTCCCATAACAATACAGAGAAAGGACTACAAAGACTTGGCCACAAAATTAAATACAGTGCTTTTGGTAGTGGCTTAGCTGTAATCCAATGGCATAAGGGTAGCTGGCACGGCGCTGCCGATCCAAGAAGAGAAGGCAAAGCAGTCAGCTTGCAATAGTCAGGCTCGCAATGCTTCCCATCTCCTAAGGGGTTAGCAAGCAAACGTCTATCAAGAGCCACGCAATGCAGAGTCATCTAGATCACCTTGCTAATAGAGAAGATCTATTTAAGCTCGTTCAGAGGGGGGCCTTGTCCGTATAGACAAAAGGTCTCAAGAGCTTGATCCTTATCAATTAATCACTTACTAAGCATTTTAAACCCTGAGCCACATGGACTTCGTTGTGCTCCTTCTGGTGTGCTAATCAAAAACCCTCCTCCACTCAAGTCACCGTAATAATCAAGACTCAAACCTTCCAATAGACTAAATTGGTCTGCAGGTGCAAATAATGTGATCCCATCAGTTCTTGCAATAGGTCTGCCAGCTTCTTTCTTACATTTTAATCGAATATATAACCACCCTTCATCAAAGCCATCGGGCAACAAATCAATATACATTTCTCCGGGAGTTCCTCCACATGCAGCTTGTCTTATTAATTCTGCAGCTGCAGAATTGGAAATCGTGAAGTTACAGGCCATCTATCCATTTTGACTTTTGTATATTAACTTTAGATTAATCAGCTCATAACAAGACGACAAACCATACTTTTATGCTCATTTTTTGAAAAGATGTTTACCTAATCAAGGCAACGAATGTTCCACCTGTGTTCACACCCTCCGATTCAGCCGAATCACTTGAACTGACTAAAATCCACAACTAGCCAGTGGACAAGTGTATTTGAAGTTGGCAACCATTCTCAACGAATTAAAAATCCCTCTTAACCCCTGCCAGTACTAGTAATGAGGGTTTCGATTATTTCTTGGGACCCTTGGTTAAATCAATAGTGTTAGGCCATGCATCTAGCAATTCTTTAAGAGCTTTCCTATTTGGTGTATACAAAATACATGAAAAAGCACTGATTAGATACCAGAAAAACCACCATCGACTTATGGCGAAGGCAGAAACAAATGAGAACAGGAAACTACCTAGGAACAAAAGAAATAAGGATCGGTTTACAATTTCAAGAGGAGACTTTCTTAAACGTCTAAAAGGTTTCTCCTCAGATCTTTTTTTTGCTTCTTCCTCTCTATCTTCATTTCTTATTCTGGCCTCTTCCTGATCCAAAGCATCATTAGCCTTAACCAGCTCTGAGAGTTGTTCCTCGGTGAAATTTTTGAAGGAATCAAAGCCTTCTTTATTTGAGGTCATAAGTTTTGAAATGGATGCACATACTTTGCAGCCTCTCACTCAATTAAGTTGATCTAGTTATTGTCCCTCCAAGGATATTCTAGGAAGAACCCCCATCTTCCTTTTTTCCACCAAACCACCCCTCTTCTTTTATTCCTCTCCGAAGAGCAGTGACTAGGGCTCCTAAAAAAAACGCACCCACTCCTGCAAATAAAGCGAGTGATAACAATGGCTTCCAACCAGAAACCACGGTGCTTTGAAGAGCAGGGTCAAATGGATCCATAAATCCATTAAAGAGCTAAATCTATGAATAGTCGACAGTCAAAAAATCAAACTCTAGAAAAACCCTTGCGTGAGCAAAAGTAAACTTTGAATTAATCAACTACGAATCGTCATTACATCAAGGAGTATTGCTCTTTAGTAGATAATAAAACCCGAGGATACACTCAACTGCAGAGGCATCCCCAGGCAGCTCAAACCTTAAAGACAAGTGCGAATAGACCTATGCAAACCAGCTCGACCCCCTTCGAATCGAAAACAACAAAAACTTTCTCTGAATTCTTAAAACGAGCTGACTATTCCCTAATGGATTCACTCCACCCGGATCCAGAGGCGACCGCGGATGGTCACGATCACAATCCTCGTCAAGTCTTCGCCGGTCATTTCGTACCGGTAACCCCCACTGCTATTCCAGATCCAGAATACATAGCTCACAGCAAAACGCTATTTTATGAACTAGGTCTGAGTGATCAATTAGCTCTAGACGAAGAATTCTGTCGTCTATTTACAGGCGACATCACTGTAGCGAGACAACCCATGCGTCCTGTCGGTTGGGCGACCGGATATGCCTTGTCGATATATGGCACTGAGTACATCCAACAGTGTCCTTTTGGGAGCGGCAATGGCTATGGGGATGGCCGGGCAATTTCGGTTTTCGAAGGCCTCTTCAAGGGCAAGCGATGGGAGATGCAACTGAAAGGTGGAGGCCCTACTCCCTATTGTCGTGGAGCAGATGGACGTGCCGTGCTCCGTTCCAGCGTTCGCGAATTTCTTGCGCAGGACTATATGCAAGCCCTCGGTGTCCCGACCTCACGCTCTCTGACGCTGTACGTCTCCCGATCTGAAAAAGTGAGCAGGCCCTGGTACGCAGAAGACTCCCGGTCCATCAATCCCGACATCCTGCTAGACACCCCTGTGGCTATCACAACACGCGTCGCACCCTCCTTTCTGCGTGTCGGACAGCTTGAGCTATTTGCCCGTCGTGTACGCAAAAACGGGAATCAGGGTGCCTTAGAAGAACTACAAATGATAGTCAAGCACCTAATAGAACGAAATTACCAGGGGATAATTGATCCCAGGCTTAACTTCGCCGATCAAGTTGTAACGCTCGCCCATTTGTTTCGAGGACGACTTACATCACTGGTAGCTAACTGGATGCGCGTTGGCTACTGCCAAGGAAATTTCAACAGTGATAACTGCTCCGCAGGCGGCTTCACCCTAGACTACGGCCCCTTCGGATTCTGCGAACTCTTCGATCCAAGTTTTCAGCCCTGGACAGGAGGAGGTAACCACTTTTCATTCTTCAATCAACCAATTGCTGCCGAAGCTAATTTTCATATGTTCTGTACAGCAATCCAACCATTGCTCAGCGATAACACAGAGGCTCTGACAAGGCTAAATCAAATACAAGAGGGCTTTGCCAAAGCTATAAGCCAGGAGATCGAAGCAATGTGGGCAAAAAAGCTCGGTCTAATCAGTTACGACGAAGTTCTGGTGAAGGAACTGCTGCAACTCATGGTTCTCTCCAAGGTGGACTACACAATCTTTTTCCGAAGGCTTTCTCAAATTCCAGACCAAATGACACCCTTGAAAGAGAGCTTCTACCTACCCAGCTCAGAACAGGTAGACCATCAATGGGATAGATGGCTAAATCGGTGGCGGAATCTGATCATGTGCTGCCGTGAACGCGAAGTTACATCCACTGCGATGAAAGCCGTCAACCCTAAGTACGCCTGGAGGGAGTGGCTGATCACACCTGCGTACAAGAAGGCTGAACTCAATGATTACAGCCTCATAAAGGAGCTTCACACTGTGTTAAGCAACCCATATGACGAACAATCCGGGGAAGTCGAGAAAAAGTATTGCCGCCTAAAGCCTAGGGAATTCTTCAATGTCGGAGGCGTATCTCACTACAGCTGCTCCTCATGAACGAAGAAAATCACCAGCTTGGATCGTGAGAAAATATTCAAAACCTAGACAATACATTGAGAGCCATTTTGAAAAAAGCTTTCGCTAAAGAGCTTATGAGATGGCTTGGTTCTTTTTGATATCTGCAGATCACAAGAGAAGTTGTTCCGGATCTGTTATTGTCTAGATGATTTCCTAATAAATACAATGAGGAGGAAGGCAGACAGTAATATTCAGAGGAAGAAAAATATTATCAATAGTCAGGACAATAAATCATTGCTTTATCCCTCACATATAGAGTTTAGTGCATCAGGCTTATGCAATAGAAGTTGTTCCTTTTGCCCTAGATCATCCCCTGATTACGAATCCACTAATGAACATCTCAAGGAAGAAGTAATAGAAAAAATAGCAATTGAATTATCTCAGTATGACAGAAAATACTACTTTTCATTTTCTGGATTTTCCGAGCCTCTTCTAAGCAAGAACCTAGAAAATATGATCTCAATTATTAGGTCTTATCATAGAAATAGTGCGATTGAAATAAATACAAACACTGATCTTCTCACTGCTAGAAAGATATCCAGCCTATTTGACAACGGCTTAGATACAATAGTGTGTAGCATATATGAATCAGAAGAAAGGCATAAAGATGTAAAGGATCTGTTTAACCAATTAGGCATACCAGAGAATAGATATGTGCTCAGAAAGAGATACTTTCGGAGAGAAAGAGATGGAGAAATAGCCTTAGATGATTTTGGAATTAACTTATCGAACAGAGGTGGGATGATGGAGAATGCAAAGTACTCTATTCCAGCCCTTGAAAATTCACTAAAGAGTCCATGCTACTACCCATTTTATGCAATGATGATTGACTTCAATGGTGATTATCTGATATGTACACATGACTGGGCAAAGAATGAGGTATTAGGGAATGCAAAAGATCAGCACATCATTGATGATATATGGAATTCAGTTCGGATGAACAATCTAAGAAAAGCTCTAATTAACTCTGACAGGAGTCAATCAAAAGCTTGCGAGGTTTGCGATGTTGAAGGAGTATTAATGGGTAAAGAAGAATTTGAAGAATGGAAAAAACAATATAAAAATGGATAGCGTGAAAAAGGAGAATATCACTAGCCTGTAAAGTGATATCAGTCAATTACAGATACGAGTAATCAGGTTAATTAGATATTCCATCTTTGATTTATCACTAATAGTAAATCGTGTAAGGTTAATCATTGATGGATGCTGGAAGTTAGTTCTATAAATAAAATGATTAGATATCTCACTTTCTAAAAAAGATTTATCATTACCAAAGTCAACAAGGCTAAAGTTCGCTGCTGTGTTTAGAGTTTCATAACCTAAGGATGATAAAGATTCCTCAAAGTAAATCTTGTTATCACGGAGCTTAAAGATGCTTTCCATTATCTCGTTTTTGTAAGACAACAAGTGTCTGACAAATTCAGACTCAAATCCACCTATTTCCCTCATCGCTCTAACATCATTAAATTTATCAATAATTCCGGGGGCGGCAATTGCATATCCTATACGAAGCCCAGCACAAGCCCAAGCCTTGTTAAAAGTGCGGATAATTATTATCTTTTCATATTGATTCAAAAACTTAATAGATGTAAACTCTGAAATAGGATAATAGGCTTCATCTATAAGAAGATATATCGATAATTCTTTTGCTACATCGATGATATGCTTAATATCATTCTCGGCAAGTAATGCCCCAGTTGGACTATCTGGAGTAGGAATACATACTAGTTTAGGTGTATGTTTACGCATGAGTGAAATGAATTCATCAACATCTAAATAAATAGAAGTATCGGATCTTCGATAATTACAGATAACTTCTTGGACGTTATTTTGCTCTGCATAAATAGGATACATTCCATAAGTTGGTTCTGTTCTAAGAACAAAATCATTGTGTTCTAGGAGGACTTCATAACATAATTTTATTGCACCATCTGAACCAGCAGTAAAGAATATATTTTCAACAGGAAGATCTAAATAATCAGAAAGAGCATGATAACACTTATACAGGTCTGGATATGTACAAATATTCAAAGGGTCGATCTCAGAGAGAACCTTTCTATGAATGGCTTTGTGGCTGTCAAGTATCACTTCGTTTCTATCTAACCAAATAAGATTTTTCGATCTCTCATTTACATAACAGTTTCTAGGGCGAGGACTTATCATAAAAGATATCCGTCATATATATAACATTGCTATCAATCATAGCATTTTCCGCTCTAAGATTCCAAGAAATAAGAACGATTCAATAATCTAGATATTAATAAAAACCATCTTGATTTTACAAGTTCATTAAGTATTTTGAGAAAATACATTAGGCTGAAATTCCGAAAGTAGTTCTTTAGATAACTCAATAGCCTGATATTGGCTAGAGAAATCTTTATTTATAATAATGTTAGCTGCATTCTTTTCATAAGTCGTGACTAATTCCTGGTGACACCTTATAACACTAATATTATCTGAAACAAGCCAAAGTGGATCTGGAGAATAGGCATTACTCTGTTGAAGAAGTCGGTATGGTAAACAGCCTGATTGCATTGCCTCTACAATTGCTGTGCTTCCTTTATATAAGGCCATAATAGATTTATCAGCATCTAGGGAAATATCATCCAAGCTAAATATAAAGTTATCAGGTTTTTGGGTATATTTAAGAATATGCTCTGAAACTTTGCGTTGAGAAATTATTGGATGTAGTCGGAAATAAATCGAGGCATCTGGTAAAAGCATGGAAACCATTAAAGCGAATTGCCCCATTTCTATTGCCTCAGACAGCACTCCCTCTGGTAAAAAAAGAATTCCCTTTCGTTGTGAATAATCAGAGGATTTATTGTGAATATACTTCGAGGAGCCTAAGGTATAGACTGGTAGATATTCCTTAAAAGAACTGCGTAGAAAATCTGTAGATAAAGTGCCTGGGCTAAAGATCACATCTGGATTGCAACTCTTTTTAAGTATTCGGGTTATTGAGTGTTGGTACTGAAAAATAGTTCCTGTCAAGTAAGCGAAGCACTTACAGGAGATAGTTGTATTATGAATAGATTCACAAATAGTGCGCTCCCATGCATGACCTTCGTATGTAGTGATAACGAATTTAATTCCTAATTTAGAGACTATTTGTGTAACCTGATGTGTTAAGATCTGATTCCAAAAAGATCTGAGTCCCAATACTTCTATTGCTGCAAAGCGTAGTAAGTTACCCATATTATTAGAAATATGTAGCAATCTTTGATGCTCAAATAGTAGAGCTTTTTTTATAGCTCTACTATCTAGATAGGAAGCTCTCAAGGGCAAGATGATATAAGAAACATTGTCTCGCTTTGATGCTCTGATGACTTCTTTAAAAGAAACATCACAGTGAGGAATAAGGCCAACTACAACTTTATGACCTTCAAGAGACAAGTGACTAGTTAAAAGTCCAAAATATGGATCATTAGGAGAACTTAGCTGATTGATATTTGTAATATGGGAAAGAATCAAAACATCTGCTTTTCGTGGAAGCAAGTCAAGCCAACTAACAAAGCTAGGGAGGGCTAAAAGCTTTAGATAATGCTTTACTGATAAAATATAGTTTCTTATTTTTTTGATAAATATGCTAAAAGGTGTCACAGACTTACCTTCCAAAATTCGATTAACTTTCAATAAGTCTTCCTGTCTTGGATAGGTAGGGTTTAAGATAGAGATACCTAATGTGTATTGATTTGAATCCTTTTCAGAAAGGATCAAATCTGTTTGAAGAGTGTATCTATTCCAATCTTCTAAAGTCACAACAAGACCATCAGCTATAAAGTTGAGTTAGCTTTACTCTAATTTATTATAGATTAGTTCTTTTTGAGTCACAAGTAAAATTACAACTAGAGAAGCATCCACAAGGCTAAAATGCTTATCATAATACAAGGTGATGGATAAAACGCGCAAAGGGTAAGGGTGTTAAAAGACCCTATAGCGAAATAGGATTCATAGCTTAAAACAATCAATCAGGAACTAAGTAGTTGAGATCTATTTAATTAACTGCTTCTAGATGCAATTGAAGCTACCCTACAGGACTGATTAAATAACTTATTTTATTTATTACCCTGGCAATTGTTTTTAAAATATATGCTGGTAGGTATCTTAAAATCATAAGAGATCCACCAATGTATATCCAAAAAGACTCAATTCCCGTTATTTTTGTGGCATGGATATCCTTCCACCCAGCTCCTTCTAGAAAGAACATTCTTTTGAAAAGAAATCCTGGCATCCAGTAACCATCAATTTCCTCACCAAAAGGACCTGCAGATCCAGAAGGATGACTATAGTTATGATTATTATTATCTATACCTTTAATTATCTTATTCTTATAACGTCTGAAAACAGAAGCACCATCTACTAATTTAAAACAATTATAATTGCCCTGATACTTTAGAAGATTGATTATATCGTTAGAAGAAAGTGGCTCTGCAGAAATAAACTTTGGAAAAATTGAATTGAGAAAAAGCTCATCAAGTATTACTGCATCATAATTTTCTATATCTAGCTTAATATAATAAGGTTGCCCATAATGATTGATGATATCTACTATTGATTTAGAGGGGAGTCTGATCTTTTTATAGTTCACTATCTCGTTACCATTAGGCTTAGGGAATTGACTTCCCACATCACATTTCATATGAATGTAGAAATCTACTTCCTTAAATGATTCGCTCTTGGCTACTAAAGCACAATTTTCTACAATTAATTTTCCAGATTTAATCTCTTCGGAATATCTACACCTTATTTCATCACAAAGTACAGGGTTCGCCTCTATTGCGACTACTAAATCAGCTTTTATAAGGTAATAAGGAATATTTTGCCCGTGATTAGCACCAGCATCATATATAACTCTCATGCTGTTCTCACTAAAATTCTTGACGCCAAGGTTAATCTTACTAGATGATCTAAATAAGCTGCCTAGCCTATCTAGATGTCATGGATTGAAATGAACTAGAAATCCAAGATTGATCAAAAGGGTAGAACCTGAAACGCTCTTTGATCGGTAATTCCCCTAGGAGAAGTGTCTTCATCGATGAGACGATTCAGATATAAAACAGCCTGCATAATAAATAGTTTGAGATTATAAGTATTTCATGTGAAAATTTCAGCTGAATTCTCTTTACTTTTTTATTAATTCTGCGATATTTTATAATTTCCTTGATTTTCTATTTGCTAAAGTTATTTATTTCCTATTCATCACAAGATTTAGTCTCGATCTCACGACTTAAAAGATCTTTGAAAAGTAAGATTTTAGACAAAGGTATTACATCCAGAGAAGAACTTCTGTTCAAAAATTTTCTAAGAAAATTTGCCACTGATTTACGCGTATAGCATTACTATCACTCATAACACGGCCTAACGCAAATGTCTGCGTCTTAAAAGTCTTTATGGGCGACTGATAGTTCCAAAATCAAGAAATTTAAAGGCCTATGTTACTTTCTAAATCCACCCTGTAATACGTAATACTTAGGGCTTAACTTCTTAATTGAAGGCCATTCACGCAGCTTATCAATCTCGTTTTTAGGTCCATGTACTTCTAATCGAAAAAGTTCAGATATGCTTTCAAGCTTTTGGGTAAGGTCTCTAACATTATCTAAATGGGCGGCCAAGGATTCCGCATCTTGATAACCTTCACGGCAATAGGCTTCACCTTCAGAATATGTGAAACCATAAAAAAGACAGCCCATTTCACCTCTAGTTGTCTCAAGCAAATCTTCAGCAAGCCGTTTAAAAGCTTGAAGTTTTTCATTGTTGACTTTGAAATAAGGGTGAATGGTAACCGCGTTATCAGACTGACTCATTTCTTCTAAGGACTAAACCGAAACAATAGCCAATAATAAACGAATAAAATCTAATTGGTCTACAACATTTAAACTTTTCTCGAACCTTAAAACTCCTTTATATAAATTTCCATTGTAAAGCTTCATTGCTGTTTCAAGAACACTTCTCATTTAGGGCTGTACAGCGTTCACATTAAAATGAAATTCCATATCAAAATCTATAAATACTTATAATCCATTAAGCACACCTCCTGAATAATCATGATCTAACTCCAGCAAACAATATCTATAATCAAGCTCCTTCAAATTAAAGTTAGAAATGTATTTCTCACTACAAGGGTTCTGAGATTTAAAATAAGGATCATATTATTCTGTATAAGACCATCTAGCATCTATATGGTGGACCAGATAAGAAAGAAGTGTGCAAGATAACTAATAGACATCAACAATAAACTCTTCATACGCTTCTTGTAAATTTTAATTAATTATAACCAAAGCATAACAAGAGTCTACAAAGTTGCATCCTACAAATCAGTGGTTTAACTAAAGTAAACTTTTTGAATAAGAACCCTAGATAAATATTAATCAAAGCAAGAGAAATTAAATAATAAAAACCAACTCAAACTTATATTTAATTAAGAGAAGCCATTTAAGAAGTAAGTATTATTTTGGGATGTCAAGACCTTGCACAGGAGAAAGGAAATGCACTATTGCAGGTATCAAAAAAAGAACTGTTATTAATCTAACTGCATGCAAAGCAGCAACCGCTGCACCAACCCCAAACTCCGCTCCTACCAAACTCATTCCTATAGTCCCTCCGGGTGCCGCTCCCAATATGGCTACGATTTTTTCCACTCCAAAGAATCTATTAATCAATAGTCCAACAAGGATTCCAGTGATCAAAAGACTGATAGTTATTACTAATGCTGGCTTCCAAAGCATTTGCAATTCTTCGATTGTCTCTCGATTAATTCCAGTGCCAATTACTGTTCCTATCGCTATTCCAAGTGCTGTTTTTGTACCTGAAGGCCAAGCTGCAACATCAAGTTGGCCACTAATGCTCAACAAGCCAGCACCTAACATGGCTCCTAAAAGAGGCGCTGCAGGTATACCACTTAGTAGCATTAGAGAACCCAAAGCCGCCCCCCCGAGGAGGTATATCAGCAAAGTAAGTAAAGAAGGCATTGAATTCCCCTTTCGATATATATCCAAGTTTGTCTCCTGAAGGGTTCAATTATCAAGTTTGCTCAGGGAGAGATTTTTCTAGAGAGCTACTCCAATTCAATTAAATGCCTAGAGATAGTTGAAGCACTTGTTCAAAGTAACTTCTATAAAGTTGCAAAAGTCCCTTCGGAAAAATATTCTGACTCTTAATTGAAGCTCTGCCGTTAGATTAGTAAGACTAAAAAATAAGAAACTTGGATTGGTCAAAAATTTTCAATGGGCTTGCTCTACTCTTATGTGCCTTTTGCCTTGCCGTTATTGCTATTAGTTTGAGGCCTGTAGCTGAATGGGCGAATAATCAAAATATCTGTGTTGAACAAGAAGTGGCAAAGTCTAAGGCACCAACTTCCTGGGGGGTTAGGAAGTGCAACGGCCGTTCAAAGGTATACCAAGTAAAATAAACTTGATCATCAATTAAACTACTCATATCAAAGCCCTTTTCGAAGCTTCTTTCACTCCTACCATTTGCTCAAAAATCCCATAAGGTAACTGAAGCAAAAACTAGCCAATGGATAGTAAAGAAGCCTTCACAGTTAATTGATCTGAGTTTAATTAATTTCTTTGAGAGAAACATCCGTGACCTTTAATTCAAAAATGCGTCGCTTTTTAATATTTACACTAGCTGCTGGAATTCCTTTACAATTAGTCTCCTGTAATTCAAAGCAGACAAGCTCGCCAAATGTTGCGCCTGTAGTTGTCGAAACACTTATAACTGCGAATGAGTCTTGGAATGGAGATTCTTATCAATACCCAAAAGGCCAAGCACAAATAACACTTCAGCGCATAACTGCCCAACCAGGCTATAAAACACCACTACATTCCCACTCACAGCCTGGGGTCGCTTATGTAGTAAAAGGAAGTCTCGCCTGCAGAACCCTGAATGGCCAAAAACTGCAGGTAGGTCCTGGAGAAAGCTTCGCCACTCCTCAAGTCAGTATTCATTACTGCGAAAGTGTTGGCGATGAAGCTGCGCTAGTTTTTGTTGCTTCTGCTGGTGCCAAAGGGCAGGCAATAACTGTTCCTTATAAGAACTAACATCCCTATCTTGGACTTAACGAGCCAATAGCTACCTAAACAAACTTAGCGATTTTCTTCAAAATCTTTGTATAAGTTTGATTACCTAGGAGCCAATCAAAAGTCAAAGAGCCTTGCCCAACTAGTTCCTCAGAGGGGTAGCTAAATCAATTCATAACTGACTCAAACTTTTAAAGTGCCATTAACTGAGCATTATGTAGACGCTTAGCCTTCTCTTTTCTTGAAGCGGCATTAGCATTCAGGTCTGACTGGTCGTCAAACTTACTACCGTTGGAAGTTGCAATTAACTGAGCTTTATGAATGCGGTTGGCTCTTTTAATGTGAGACCGAATTAAAGGGAGAGTGTTCATGACGCTACTCCGAAATGACAGGCCCGTTCCCTCCTGTCAAAACATGCATCCCAACCGAGGGACGAACGCAAGAAAACTGTAGCAACGGATACCAAATATTGGCAAGTAAAAATTGCGTGATGGAAGTAATCAATCCAGAATTGCTTCCTAGATCTTTTTTTAGGCAAGGAAACTCTTGAAGACTGACATTTGCAAGGCCATACGAAGTGAGAGGGAATTTACTCAGATTTCCTGCTACGCCCCTAAAAAGTACAAGCTGAAAAAAATAAGTACGATTAACGACTCCAGGTAGATAGAAAGAATTTATAAATTCTTTTGAACCTTATTAACATCGTATTTCAATTAGATAGTCACTTAAACTCCCTCAGAAATCTTAGAGATTTTTCTTTTCATTCCTCAATCAATTCCTTCTATTATCTGCAAGGCAATAGTCACATGCCTACTAGTATTAAAAAAGTCATTAAAGACATGACGAATGACCCCCTTAGAATCAACAATATAAGTTACTCTTCCATCTATTAAGCCCAAGGCTCTTGAAACGCCAAACTTTTTACTCAGTGATTTTTTCTCATCGCACAAAAGTGGGAAAGGCAATTTATTCTTTTCTGCAAATTTCTGATGGCTTAATTGATTATTATCATTTACTCCCCAAACAACAGCTCCAAGCATTCTAAATAAATCATACTTGTCCCTAAAACCACAAGCTTCTGCTGTGCAGCCAGGCGTATTATCTTTAGGATAAAAGAATAAGACAAGTTTTTTACCCCTACATTGTTTACTAGTCCTAAATTTGCCATCTTGGTCTAATAAAGAAAAATCAGGGATTTTATCACCAGTTTTTAAAGACATTTTCTGATTCAAAAAAAGATAAAGTTGGAATAGCTCAGCAAATTAAGTCAATTAAGAGAACTAACTCTTAAGACCTCTCCAAAACAAAGCCGCAATATAAAATAAAACAGTTGATAAGACTATAAAAACTAAGGAGGAAAAGTTCATAAAAACCCCATCGATCCGGCAGTAAAACCAAAAGCACAGAAAAAGGCAAATTCAAAGAGTGCTCTAAATGGTGAGTTTATTGTACTTAAAATGTGTTTTAACATTAGAAAGAATTTAAAAGTCTAGAAACATCAAGAATTAAAGAGTTGATAAATATCAGGAATAATCCAGCCCAAAAAACTAGAATTGTCTAATGGTAACAAAGCCAATACTTTGGAGTCGACCTTTAGTTCTATGTGCCATATTTCAGAAGTTTTTCCTGATTAAAAAACACCTGGAATTACTTGCCCTGTAAACACATAGCTAAATATTAAGGCTATAAAGCCAAGCATTGCCCACCTTCCATTGCTTTTTTCAGCTTCTTGTGGATAGTTGGTATATTTGTCCTCTAGTTGCATTGGAGGTTCATAAGCAAACAAGTTTTGCTTACCATATTCAGTAACAACTAGATTTTTTTTAGCAGTTAATGAAGGAGTTGAAGTTGTCATTTCTTAAAGTTAATTAAAAGAGTCCAGGAATAATTTGACCAGTAGTGGCATAAGAGCCAAAGGCGGCAACGAAGCCAATCATTGCAGCCCAACCGTTAAACTTTTCAGCTTTAGGAGTCATGAAAAAAAGAGTAATAATGAATAGTTTAAATTAACTAACTAGTCAAATTCTGCAGCCTAGTGTTAACTCACCAGAATCCAGCAAATGACCTAGTCTTAACGCTGTAGCCAGCTCGCATCTAGAAAAAGTGAGCTGATTTCTAGTTACCCATCTCAATTCATCTAAGGTGATAATTCCAGATGAAATAGATCTGAGAAATAATTTCCCTAGCGCCATCAAAAAGATCTCCAAAAACTAATTTCTAGAGATCCTTCTGTAAGCACCTTGAACTAATTGCTGCAAAGGCTTAAAAGGATTGAATTCCATTGTTTATACAACTCCAGGAATGATTTGACCGGTCGTTAGATATGCACCGATAGCGGCCCAAAAACCCATCATTGCTGCCCAGCCATTGATGCGTTCTGCAAGGATCTTTTCAGGCTCAACCGTTGGTGTTTGTGATAATTTTTTCATTTGAAAGAATTGATTTAGGAATAAGCAGAGACGATTGCTCAACTTGTTAAGAACTATAACACATATTATTACGAAGTGTGAAGGTTCGGCTTACCCTCCAGGAGTCAACTTAAGTAAATTAAGCTCAAAATAGCTTGTTAAAAAAGGGTTTAACTTATTTTTTTAATTGAATAAGAATCTAAATATTAGGTAGTAAAAAATATTTAAATATAATTATAGGCTTTATTTATATAAAATAATTTATGAATTTAGTTCATCAACTAAAACTTCAGTTCCTAAGAATGCAGTATGGTGCGCGTCAAAAAATTTATGAATAAACTATTTATTCGAATTAAGCCCCATATGTCTTGTTCCTAATCAGTTGCTCTTTGAAAACGCGTCCTTCTCTAATGCTTACGGTTTCATATTTGCTCTTATGAGTGCTTTCCTCTAAAAACTAGCCATCGCTTTGAATAATTCTTTTTCTTTAATCCTAGGGCTGTTTCTTGGTCATGCCGCGCAAAGAAAGAAACCTAACAGTTACGTTTGCTTTAAAAACTCAAAGTTCTTAACCAAAGTGCTTGTACAAACCACCTCCTCTGATTTGAGTAGAACTATTAATCTAGAAGATTTTTCCTTGCATAAATAGCCGTATCAAACTTTCCAACCGTTCTTCTTTCTCACCAAAGTTAATCAATATCAAACTTCTGAAGCTATTCATAAAAAGGAATGCTGATGTAAAAAGTGCAACCAGTTGTCTCGATGACCTTTAAAAACTCATATTAGATAGTGAATGACAAGAGAAAGGGCCAATTAAGGCCCCTGAATAAATGACTGTCGATCCCCATCACTCAGCCAGTCGAAAGACTTAACCCTTAAAAACATTCTTTTCAGTTTCTTCAACAGGGAGTTGAGTTTTTTTTTCTGCTGGGGATAACGATTTGAGCTCTTCTTGAAGCTCATGCTCTCGCTCATCAATGATTTTGATGCGAGATTTATAGGTCTCTTCCAACCTTTTGCGAGAAGCCTCAAGATTATCGAGTTCTTCTTGCCGGTGCTTACGCTTAATCTCCTCTAGTTGACTATCAGAGACAACATAAACAGTGCTCATTGGAGAAAAGAATGAGTCAGCAAAGATAGTGTCCAATAAGGATGTGTACATGATTTCCTGTGCGGGAACACAATTACTTTGCCTAGATACTCCCAAAACAGTAATGCTGTAAACCGAAAGGATGTATACGGTAAATATCACCTAATTCGGTTAGCACGGCAAAAAGGGAGAGAAAACCCATAGGTATAAATGTTCAATCATCGAGGTTCAAAGTTATAATCAGCTGTAATAAATAATTATATAAATCATCAATATTAATGCGATGAGTTAAATCTTCCAAGAATGAAACCTGCTATCGATTTTCTTATCCAAGCAAAGAATAACTATCCATTAGCGATGAAGTTTTAGAAGGCAATAGCTCTTTACAGAGCCTAGGCAGCTACAGTAGTGAAGAATTCATAGTTTAAATGATAGTGTGGTTTCTTTAAGAGGCTTATAATGAAGACTATTACCAGTAATCCAAGGACATGATTAGATAATTAAATTGCTATGGCTCGAATACAAAATCGCCTAAAAAACAATTTACCTGGTCCATTTTTTGTGGACTCAAACTGCATTGACTGTGGTAGTTGCTGGTACATAGACCCAGAACATTTTGCCTCAACAGGAAGCAGTTCATATGTTCATAATCAACCAAATGGACAGCAAGCAATTGAGAAAGCTCTTTTAGCTCTAATCGATTGTCCTGTAGCTGCTATAGGCGCTCCAAAAGAATTAACTTCAAAATTATCTGTTAATGTTTTCCCGATACTAGTTACCAAACATCCTGCAGGAGATGTCTATTACTGTGGTTGGAGTTCCAAGCTTAGTTTTGGTGCAAGTAGTTGGCTAATTCTTCGTGCAGAAGGCAACGTACTTATCGACTCCCCCCGCTGGAGCGCTCCACTAGCCAAGCAAATCAAAAAGATGGGAGGTCTTAAACAAATAGTTCTAACTCATCGAGATGATGTCGCAGACCACGCAAAGTGGGCAAAAGAATTCAACTGTGCAAGATGGATTCATCAAGGTGATGCAGAAGCAGCTCCTGACGCAGAACATCAAGTAATAGGAGTAGAGGTTCTACTCCTAGGGAAAAACCTTAAGTTGATCCCATCACCTGGACATACAAAAGGGTCAATGGTAGCTGTACTTGGTGAGCAACAATCAGTTCTTTTTAGTGGGGATCATCTTTGGTGGAACCCTGAAAAAGCTGTCATAGTTGCATCCAAAGAATATTGCTGGTGGAATTGGAAAGAACAATTGGAATCAATACAAAGGCTTCTAGATCTAGAGATCAGCTGGTTATTACCTGGACATGGGTATGCACATCAATTTATGCCAGGTCAATGGAAGAGGGCTCTCGAACAAACATTAGGTCATGCCTCAAGAGAAACATCAACTGAAAAGATCTAAGAGTTGAGGTTTCAAAATAACTCCTGCATTTTTCTTACTTAGAGTCGAACCGTCGTTTCTGAATGTTGGGATCTGTTCTAAACCTCTTCCATTCGCTTTACTGGCCATGCCCTTATTTATTAGTCTCAACAATATCCAGAAAAAACTTCTTAAAAGGGTTAGAAAGGTTAAAAGCGTAAACCTTTTTGACAAGTTTCTGATCACACGATGTGATTCTGCCTAATCCACTGATATGACTCAAATCAAGTACTAGAAAATGAAGAGGTTCTTTTGGGTGACTAAAAAAGATGACAAAGAATGCAAAAAATCTGTTCACATGTTTGAGGTTCTAAATGACTAAAAAAAAAAGGCCAGGACCTATTAAGGAATTTCTAGAAAAGTTCTTTGATTTATGTAAGGGGTATCAGCAAGAAACACCGCCCCATAAAATGGCAGAGATTTTAAGAGACTATGCCGATAGATTGGATTAATGATTAAGTCCTTCCTAGTTAGCTGCCTTGTTGCAATAGCAGTTTTCCTTGCTCCGGTTACCACATTTGCATCTACTACGGATTTACCAACTGGTGTGTCGAATTTAAGTAAAAAGTTTTCAGAAAAATTTTGCACCTCTCTCAGTAAGGGAGTGCCGCCTGAAAAGGCTGGACAAATTGCTGCCGCTCAACTTTCAAAAGGCTTACTCTTTTCGCCTGTCATGAAAGATATCAGGTCTGCACAAAAGGCGGATTTAGTAAATTCTCTATCCAATAATATTTTTGATGGATGTGGGGAAGATCTTGGAGGCACTAAAAAAGAACTTGATGATTATCTAGCTCAATTAGCAAATAAGCTTCCAAGCGAATCTAAAGGTTTAAATCTATCGCTAGTAAAACAGAAAAAGAATGTTCTTTAACATCGTTTTGTTTACTAGGCTTTCGCAAGTATTTATTGTTAAGGAAAGATTTATCTATTAAGCTTGAAGGAGGTTTAGCTAGAAGATGTCTTCATCATTCCAAGAAGCAATCTTAGAAAACGGTCTAACTGCCTCAAAGATAGGCATACCATTAAGCTTTAAAGAAGGTTTTTTAATACTTCTCTTCGCTGGTGCAGCAGGGCTCTATTTACGCTATGCATTCAAGCGGTTTGGGAACTCATTCTCTTCTAGGAGTGGCTATGGGAATACGATAATGCTAGTGACTATTAGTGTTGCGGCACTAATAGCTGTAGTAAAATCTTCTTTAGCTTTATCTCTAGGATTAGTTGGTGCTTTATCTGTTGTAAGATTCCGAACTGCTGTAAAAGAACCATATAACCTGACCTTTATTCTATGGGCTGTATGTGTAGGTATATCTATCGGAGCGTCTCATGTCGCATTCGCATTATTAGTTGTAATCTTTGGTACAATCGCAATAATTCTTGCTTACAAAGTAGATGGCGAGATACCTAATAGCAGAAGAAAAGAATTATCACTGGACTCTCTTCATATTACAACGGATACCAATGTAGAGATTGATGATCTATACAGGATCCTAGATGATTTCTGCAATTCATATACCATTAAAACTATAACTTCAGATGAAGATGATTCTATGAATATATTGCTGGGTGTTAGCGTTAAAGATCATCGTTCCTTAAGTCTTATGATTAGCAAGCTCAAAAGCGATGGAAAGGCGAAGGAGATTAATTTCTATAACTCTCCATCAGCATAAATCAAAGATTAAAACGTGAAAATAGTCAATAATAACAATTTAGGAAAAGGAAAAATCTCCCACAAGAGGTGGTTGGTAAAAGTTATACGAAAACTCTATAAGCCTTGCGCAATTATTGTTGGTATACAATTAATGAGTCTACCTCTAATCATTAATTACAATCGTAGTACAATTAAATATGCACTAGGTATAGATTCAAGACAAGAGCTTAGTGATGGACTCAAGCAAAAACTATCAGTAATTTCTAACTATAAATTGTTTGCATTAGATATTTTTAGATCGCTAATTTCTAATAGAAAACTAGAGAAAGTAGACCTTAAGATTAACCTTAAAAACATTACTCGCCTAAACTGCCGTCAGATAGATTCAGATAATTGCAATAAAGGGCCATGGGTCAATGGAAAACTTTCCTATAAAGGGAAAGATTACCGAATAAAGCTCAGACCCAAGGGGATGCGGAAAATCCATAAGCTTGGGCTAAAAAAAATGAGTCTTAGAATTGACTTAAAGGATGATATGAAACTAGAAGGGATGGAAGACTTCTCGTTACAGATGCCTGTAATAAGAGGATATGATAATGAATTACATGTGGCAAAATTAGTAAGTAGCAGAGGCATACTTGCACCCAAGCACTTTTATATAAGGATGTATATCAATGGAGAATATGTGGGCATTCGTCATATTGAAGAAGTACTGGGGAAAGAGTTAATAGAAAGGCAAAATAAAAGGTACGGCCCCTTATTCAGCTTAGACACTAGTTATGGAGATGATTTAAAAACCGCGAGATTTAAGCCCCGGGACAAGAAGTATTGGGAAGGCAGAGATAAAAGGATATTAAATGAATCATTAACAGTTCTAGAAAGAATGAGACGAGATCCAACTGTATTTGGAAAATATTTTAACCAGGAGAAATGGGGTAAATTTATTGGAATGTCGGACATATTTCAAACAATTCACGGTACGCTTCCAAAAAGTGTTGGTTTTTATTTAAACCCTGTAGATGGATTGTTTGAACCTATTTATTTTGACGGTCACTATGATCGTTGGCACATAAATACACGAATTGCTGACTTAGGAACTTTTGGGAAAGACGAAAAAGTTTGCAATAAAAAACTAAGGGGGTCTCAGCATGCTGTAAATGTTTGCAAGAATCTAAGGTGGTATGAGATGCTATTTGGTGGGTCTGATGTTCTAAATACTGATTTTTATCTGAGCTATTTTAAAACCCTAGAAGAGCTAAGTTCTGAGGAGTTTATAAAAGATGAATTAGAAGATTCATGGTCAAAATTCTCAGTAGAGCGTGGTAATTTATATAGAGAGTTTTGGCGTTCAGATGAGTTTTTTCAGCTCGGCATAACCCCTTATATTGCTCCTTGGAGTCAAATAAATTCTCGCCTAAGAAAAATATCAAAGGAAGTTTCAATAGCAAAAGAAAGCAAGCCTATTGTGTCAATTGATCTGAAGAATCTATCAGAAGTTTCTTTTACAAATAACTCCTCTAGATTGCCTCAGATAGTAAAGCTGAAATGTGAAGGGAACGAAAGCTATCCAATTATTTTAGTAAAGGGCTTTAAAAAAAGTTTTAATCTAAATTCATTGGGAAAATGTAATTTTCAGAATACAATATATACCACTAACAATTTCAAGAGTGAAAGTAAAATAGATACAGTTAAATCAGTTGTTGTCGTTAATGAGAAAAAGAGTGAAGATAAAACGATTTATGGATCAAAGCCCCGCTATACGCAAATATTTAAAAAAGGGTCTCATGTTATAGATAAAGACATTGAGTTTAAATCTGCCAATATTTTATTTGCTGCGGGTTCCTCCATATGTATTAAAGAGAATGCATCACTAAGCTTTAAGAATTCGAGTTTGCTTTTTGGCGAAGATACCTCAAATGAAGAAGTTGAAATAATTGGTTGCAACTTAAAAGGAGGCTCATTAATAATAAAGGATTCAACTGTAGAGATAAACAGCCTGAAGTTAAATAATTTATCCTCACCAAAAAAAAGCTTACTTGGACTTTCTGCAGGAATGAACATAATAAATTCACAAGTGAACTTTGACAAAATAAAAGTTTTAAACTCTAAGTCTGAAGATGGGATTAATTTAATAGAATCGCAAATGATAGGCCGGCGGTTAATTTTTGAGAACATAAGCTCAGATGCATTAGATTCGGATAATTCACTATTCTCTATCAAAAGCATAGGATGCAATTCTGTAGGGAATGATTGCCTAGATCTATCATCTTCGATTGGGGAAATTAAAGATATTCTAGCTACTAACGCAAAAGATAAGGCTGTAAGCATTGGTGAGAAGTCATTGCTAGAAATTGATTCATTATTTGTCGATAGAAGTGACCTAGGATTAGTCGTAAAAGACGAATCTAATGTAACCATTAGAAATTACAATTTTACTGGTGTACAGATACCAATTGCTGCATATATAAAGAAGAATATGTACAGCCCTCCTAGTATCAATATCAAAGAAGGGAATACTAAATCATACTTCAATAATCTCGTCTCAGAGGATTCAAAAGTTTATATAAATGGGAAAAGATTAAGAAGTAAGTTAAGCTCATACGAAATTATCAACAAATTATATGGGAACGAGTTTGGAGTAAAAACAAAGCGATGAAAAGAACAGAACGAAAGTTTGTGATTTCAAATCCCCAGCTTTACTTAATATATAATAAACTTTTAGACTATGGTTTTAGGGAAATCTACCCTGAAAGGAAAGTTACAAGTATTTATTACGATACCTTAAGCCTTAGCCTCTTTCAGTTAGCGGAAGAAGGGATATCAGAGCGTAAAAAGATAAGGGTAAGATTTTATAACGAGAATGTAAATGATGCCTTTCTTGAATATAAATTTAAGAAAGGCGAATTAGGCTGGAAGCAAGCAATCGAAATAAACAAGTTTGAAAGTTTAAAAAAAATTCAATCTAATCAATTTCCCTTGATGAGAATCCCAAGTAGTGTTGAAGCTATCTACCATCCGGTAATTGGTATTGAATATAAGAGACTATATTTTCTGTCAGAATGTGGGGATGAAAGAATCACTCTAGATTCATCTCTTAAGCTAGGTAGAGTCATAAGTAATGGCAGAAAATATAGAACAGATGTAAGCATCTTAACTAATATCAATGTCTTAGAAGTAAAAGCAGATTATGGTATGAATAAGTCAAAAATAAAGAAATCTAATCTAATCGAAGAGAACAATCTAACTTTATCCAAATTTTCTAAATACTGTTATGGAATAATGGCTTTGTATTAATCAGTTAAAAAACTTCTAATGATATAGTCAAGACCTGATTTACTAGGCATAATTATTTTATTAAACTTCTTACTATAAACAGAACGATAAAGATGAAAAAAATAAATAAGCTTTCTTGGTTGATTGTCTTAATTGGAGTATTAGCCTTTATATATCTAGTCCTAACTTCAAGTGAAGTTGCAACTGCGCGAATAAACTCAATCACCTATTTAAGGCAGCTAAATGCTTCCTTTTCATTGATTGGTGAAAACCCATTTAAATGGCTAGGGTTTTGGCATTGGAATATAAACTCAAGTGAAACTTTTACTAATTCCAAAATACATCTTACCTATCCAATTATCGGCTATTTGCCGAATAGTTTGATTGCCTACATAACAAATGATCATGTTCTCTACCAAAAACTGACGTTAACATTAGGTGTTTCTCAATTATTTTTACTTTCCTGGATAATATATGACCTTTTTATCCATTCTGGCTTTGAAACTAAAGGATTTCCTAAAAGATCTATAAGTTTCTTTGGTGCCTTGGCTGGTCTACTACTACTAACAAATCCAGCATTCCTTGGTCTATTAACTGAACCAGACTTTGAAGATTGTTTTATCTTTCTATCTATAATAGGGTTATGGTTAAGGTTGAGGCACCACAAAAAATTACTTTCCAACTTTTTTCTCGTTATAGCTGCCTACTCATATCCGACTGGTTCATTAGTTTTTATCATTGGCAAAATATTACTTAATTTTATAAATCAAAAGGAATGGTTTGGTCGTAATTGGAGGAGTGATAAAGAAACCATACAGAACAAAGAGGGTATCAATATGTCAGGTGGAGTGACAATCAAGCCATTCTTAATTGGGATAACATTATATCTATTAATAAGATATTTAGCGACCATTATGATTATAAGCTCTGGTTATGAGGCAAGTGGGGGCGGCCTGTTGTTCAGAATTGGCTTAGAGCAATCTGATACATATTATGGGGGAATTTTAAGCACATTAAAGTTTATTACACCAATAGCCAATGTACCTTCAGGTATAGCAAATGTAGACATAAATAACCTTTCCTTGTCATTGATTTGGCAAATTATTAATTGTCTCCTGCTACTGACGGAATTTGCAATCATTACAGCTATAGGCTCCATCATCTCAATACTCAGAGTATCTGAATTAGAGAGTTGTAAGAAAAGCTCTATCGAAACAGTCTCAGGATATTTTGTATTAATAACTATACTCTACATAGCTATTTTCCCTCAATGGGCTGCGGTACATTTTCGACTTATTGCAAGACTTCTAGCTCCTGCTTGTGCTATAGGTTTAGCATTAATATTAATGAAGCTAAATAGACGAATAATTGATTCCAGGCCTACTTCTCTATCATGGGAGCTAGTTCTTTTATCTTGGGTACTAATAGTTGATCAACTAAGATACTTTCTGACATGGAATACATAAAAGTTGAAGCGATTTATGGTTAACCCTCTTAAAAATTTTATGATTTTTATCGTGGTTTATTAAATCTAACCAATTCGCAGTCAATTGCATAATAGCGCTCTAAAATAACTAGAAACAATCAAGTCAATCTTATTAACATCCCTCTGCCCTGAAAGCAATATCAACACGCCAGGGAGAAAGGAATTGCCAAACTCCATTCAAACCAATGATTTTCGCTGAGATTTGATGAAAAGATGTGAACATAGCTATTAGTTAGTGAATCTGTTCATTTGAGTGATCAAAAGAGGTTAGAAGGAATTAAATTTCAAAGGAAAGAAGGGTCTAGGAGTGATGGTCGATAAGAAAGCAAGAAAGGTCTTTGTTCGCTCTTAACTGCAGTAATCACATCTTCTCCTGTATGGCAAATCCATTGTTGTTGAGGAGATCTTCCATCAACATCAATGCTTGTTCGAACCGGAGGACCAAAACGATGTCTTAGGCCTGCCAAAACTTCAGTCGTGTTTTCATAATCCATTTCATAAGCAAGCTGTTTCAAGCCATACTCCTCTTCAACACGAACACGAAGGCTATTCACAGGCAAACCACTCGTCTGGAAATCTCTAATTTCAAAAAGGCCCCTATTTAAATCTTCCTGAACAGGAGTTAAGGAAACTCCAAGATGTCTTTCTAAACTTGATAAAGGGAGAACCCCTCCCTAACTGATCTCTTTAAAATCGATTAGCCATCTCAAATAGATTTTTTTTACACACCACAATTCCGGAAGATCCCTTGATATGACATAAATCAACTGTTGACTAATGAAACCTGCGATTTCTTTGATAGCAAGCGTTCTCAGGAAATCAGAGGTTTCTATCCAAGCTTGGATAGACGGAAAATCAACCAAAGAAGAATTCAACCTCCTTTGGCTTTAAACCTTCCCAATCAGCTTCGACTAGACGCTGATTAAGAGTGTCTTTGTCAAAGTGCTTTGCACCCGAGCGCACTATTCGGTTACGCATTGATTTTTTCACTCCACTTCTTTTTCTTGCCCCTTCTTTCTCCATGACTTCTCGGTAAAGATTGAGCATCTCCTTAGGGATTGGACTGCCATCAAGGTCTAAGCCTGCCTCAACAGCTTTATCAATCGAATCAGGTCCAGAAAAGTCCATTATTCAAATAAATTGACTGACAATTATTAAAGACCAATTAACTCCATCATGATCCCATAGCTTGTTTCGGCTAAAAAGGATATAAAGCTTTCTGGAGCTGCTACCTAATGGGATTTCCCCACTGCCCTATATGTGTAGCGCTAGCTTTTTTATCGATTCTGTTAGTTATTACTCGTGGTCTATTGGGCTGGTTCCTCACGAATAAAAAACCAAAGCTAAAACCTCGATCATAAATCTCTTGATATAACAGAACTCAACTACTGGGTAATGAATACTTCCGTGTGAGTGATAACACCAGTTATCAAGACATACCGTGCCAAGAGAAGAGCTATAAAAACCAAACTCCAAACTCCTTCATGCCAAATCAAAGCTTTAGGTCTTAGAAACTAACGCTTGAAATGTTTACCATCTAGAAGGAGCATCATGCATGAAATACCAACCAACCCATGCCACTAGATTCAAACCAACAACAAAAGCCCATACTTTCCAGGGTTGATTTTTATCTGGCTTAACAGGAGTGAGTTTATTTAGGGGCATTGGGAGAACGGGAATAAATCAAGCAAAAGCGAAACCAACAGATTTTAAAAATAGATGATGTTGAATCTTTTATTTTGAAAATATCTTTTCAAGCCTCTTTTTAATCTCTTCCGTCTGATTCTGATTTATTAGGGCTCTTTCATTCCAACCATTTCTAACGGTCATACTTATCCACCAGATCTGAAGGCCAAGAAAGAAAAAACCAACCACCGCAAGCGCAGCATACCCTCCGTTGAAATCCTCCATCAGGAGTAATAACGATCAGCCATTTCTTGAAGCATCTTGAAAATGTGCTGGTCTTCAGCAGTGGTTTCTTCTTTTAGTTTCTCGCATGCACCTTTAACTTGCATCCAAACTGCTTCCATCACTTCACGCTCTTCTTCAGATGGCTTCCATTTAGATGTTTCAGATTTCTCCATAGGAAAGAGAACAAGAACAAAGGACATGGCTCGCTGGACTCCTATCCAGAAGAAACTCCATGCCAGCAAATAATAGCAAGCCCTTTCAGCCCAACTCCACAGTCATAACGAGCCTTCCAAAGTAACTACTAGCTAAAGCTGAACTCAGGAAAAACTCTACTAAAAGAAATTGATTGACCACCTCTTGGCTGACTTCTCTTAGATAGTTCTCGAGAATTAGACGTTCCAATATAAATGACAAAAGAAAATAGATAATTCCTGAGCAGATAAAAACAAGTGTTTTTAGCGGTGAAATTTGTTTATGGAATATGGGGTTTCTCTTGAAAAGTACTCAAACTTTTTGGAACATTTATCCATAAGATAAAAACGTTTGATGACTATTTCTAAATTGCGCCCTCTGCCAACTACGGATGCTTTAACTGGGGTTCTTGAGGCTCTAGCATTTTTCCGCGATCCCAACTTCGCTAAAAGGCGATTTGATCGTCATGGAAATGTCTTTGAGACATCCATGCTTGGGCAGCCAATGGTATTCATTCAGGGGGACAAGGCCATTGCTGATTTGTTATCTCAACCAGAGGCAATTGAAGGTTGGTGGCCGGAGAGTGTTAAAAAACTTTTAGGCAGTCATTCACTAGCCAACCGCAATGGAGCAGCTCATAAAGCAAGGAGAAAATTAGTAGCCCAATTATTCTCCTCTTCAGCACTTCAACGCTATAGCAATGGGATTGTCAAGTTAATTGATGAGCTCAGCGAAGAACTAAAAACTGCAACAGCGCCTCTGCCTTTAGCCCAGAAAATGCGACGTTTTGCTTTTTCCGTTATCGCTACAACTGTTCTTGGTCTGGAGGGTCATGATCGTGACAAGTTGTTTTCTGATTTCGAGATCTGGACCAAGGCTCTCTTCTCAATTCCCATCGCTCTTCCAGGCAGCCCCTTTGCCAAAGCTCTCAAGGCAAGGAAACGTTTACTTGCAAAACTTCAAGAAATACTTAGCCAACCCATCAATCGCAAAGGTGGCTTGGATCTACTGGCAGGGGGTCTTGATGAAGCAGGCATTCCTTTCGCAGATGAAGATCTAGCAGAACAACTACTTCTACTGTTATTTGCTGGATATGAAACCACAGCTTCTGCTCTGAGTTGTTTAATGCGAGAATTACTTCTCTATCCACCAATGGAAATATGGCTTCGTCAAGAGATAGACACTCTAGATTGGCCTCCAACTCCTAAGCAGGCAACTATTGTCTACGCTCCTGAGAAGGCTCCAAGACTCGAGGCCCTCGTAAAGGAAGTAATGCGATTCACTCCACCAGTAGGTGGTTTTTTTCGCCGCACCAAGCAATCCTTGGTCTTAGATGACATTCTCGTCCCTAATAATCGTGTAGTTCAAGTAGCTTTAATTGCTTCTAATCGTCATGGCATTGGTGATCTAGATATCTTTCGGCCACAGCGTCATCTAGAGAATGAATGCTCTTTAAATCTCATGCCTTTCGGTGGAGGCGAACGTGTATGCCTTGGCAAATCGTTAGCTGAACTTGAGATCAGACTGATGGTAGTTGGGCTATTTCGTAAATTGCGACTTGAAGTAATCCCTGATCAAGACTTGAGCCTGCGACAGATTCCCAGTCCGTCTCCTCGTGACGAGTTGTTAGTAAAGGTAAAAGTGTGAGAACTCTCTGCTGAATTATGAATACAGCAAAGATACTGAGTATTGGACGAGATGGAACTGACTGGGTTCAAATAGATTTATTGAAAGATGAAGGTGTTTTGATAAATCAGGAATTTAAGATTCAACTAAGCCGGTATTTATGGAGACCAGATCTACTTAAAGATTCGGACTAGAAAGATAATATGGCAAGTGAAGAGAGCAATGAAAATAGGAAAGAGCGCTTCAAGGCGATGACTAGTGCTGATAGGAAAGCATTAATAAGAGCAAAAATGAAAGACCAGGGGTTACAAGAAGGGAGTGGAGTCCCAGGGAAAGACTTGTCTTCATATGACCAAGATGAGATCTGGGATCTAATCCAAGTGACTAGTTGTTTACCTGAGATACAAACCAAGGACAATGAAAGCAAAGGCTCCTAGTAAAAAGAAATCTTTAATTTCTTGGATACTGATTGCATTAGCTCTAACCAGTGGGATGGTCTTGTATTACAGACAATATCCATCACCAGATACAAGAAGAGAGTTGTCAGTGGATGGAATGTTTGCTGATTAAATCACGAAAACTCTTGGTCTAGTCATCATCCTTTTCCTTCAAACCGCTAAAAAGAAAATGTGTATTAAGTCGCTCCTTTTCTCAGTAATCAAAATGATCCAAAAAGACTATGGAATCAAGAAACCTATATTCCAAAGATCTAATTTATGCCAAAATCTTCTAAAGCCTTCTGAAATCTTCTACTAGTAGCTGCATGTCTAAATAAAATTCTTGCTTCAGAGACAGCGGAGTTATTTCCCTTATAAATAATATGGTAGGTATATGTGTTCCAAAAAGTTTTAGATTCTACTTTTCTTTCAACTTGTAAAATTTGCTCTTTAGTAATAGGAGTACCTTCATCGACTTGTAATTGTGCAGGATTTTGATTAGTAGCACTAATAAATTTAACCTTGCAGTCCTTACCTTTCTTATCCCACCATGCATCGAAAATTTCGACTTTTGGAGAATCCAATGCTATAACATTTTCGGACTTCAATGGATTTACTGGGAATAATATAAGCCCAGAATTTGAGAGCAACATCAAGGCGAGTGAAATAGTAGTTTTTTTCATTTTAATTAATTAAGAAGTCAAAGTTTGAACCAAAGGTTAATCATCTAAAAAACTATCAATATCTATGCCGGTGGAACCTGTCTCTTCTAAGCCAACTTTATTGGGGTTTTTCAAGGTATTTGATATTACAACAGTTTCACTTTGTTTGTCATAATTCCAATCACGAATTTTTTTTGTATTTCTTGCCTTTTTACCTTCTTCTTTTAACCTATTAATCAACTTTTTATTAGCCAAGTGATTCTTAATAGCTTTTGCTCTTCTTTTATCTGATGGATGTGTAAGAGATACCATGATTTCTTCAGGAACTCTGGATGAATCATTCCTGGCCCGCCGTTGTTTTTTTCTGCAGTTGTTCTTCGCAGGGCCTTTCAGCTTATTGCAATCCTCCTGAGACTTCTTATCTTCATCGTCTTTCTCCTTATTGATGAAAATCGAAGTCTGTTCTTTCTTGCCTGGATCCTCTACACCATCAGGAAGCAAACGAGCAATAATCTTATCAGTTTCATGGGGCATGGTCTCTGTCCATAATTTGACACATCCTTGAGGGTTAAATCCTGCTGCTGTTATGTATTCAAGTCCAAGTAAATCTGCTTCATATTCCTGAGCTCTATTAAACCCTGCCATTGCTAAGGCTACATTCCTAAGATAATTATCTGCATGTCTATATGCTTTCTTTAAATTATCAGAATTTAACCCTTTCATTTTATTTATTGACTCTGCTACATTAGGTGAATATTTCATCGCTTGAGCAGCTATTCTTGGTGCTGAAATTTGTGCGGAAATATTTTCCAAAGCAATTCGATTAGAAACACTATTCAGTGAACTGGAATCTCCTGAAAGACCGGCAGAAAGACCACCTAAGAACATAGCCATGCCTCTATTTGATCTCTGCTGACCCTGAATTCTATCCACCTTTTCAGCTATATTTTTAGCCGCAATGGCTTCATATTTTGCTCTTTCCTTTCTCTCGTCTTCACTATGGTTTTGAGTTATATGAGCTAATTCATGGCCTATTACACATGCGAGCTGATTAGGCTTGCCCATTGTTTCTTTTAACATAGGAATATTAACCATCAAAGTACCCGATGTACTTGATGCTGCAGCATTAGCACTTCCCATCATGGTGCCGACAACTTGTGCCGCCCAAATATCAAAATTAGTCGCTTTATCTATATCTGGTAAATAACCAGCCGTTGCACAGTCTAAAGAATCTTTTTTAGGGTTAATTCTTCCAATTCCTGAAGAGTCTTCAAATTAGCAAGCCACTCCTCTCCTAACAGCTACACGAACAGGACGTTTTATTGAATTTGCGGTGAGTATTCTGTCTGTGAGACGATATACCAGGTATAGGTCTGGATCCATAACCTCTTTAGCCCTCGAATAAGAAGCTGACTTCCCAGCAAATAAAGAACAAGAAGACAGAAGTCCTAAAGGGAAAATACAAGATATGAGAAACAATGCTTTCCTTGAAACTTTCATCATTTCAATTTAAATAACAGACTAGACAACCTAGTTTAATCTTTTGCTTAAAAGCCTAAGTAGGCTTCAAATGAAATCCGTCTTAATAGAATTAATTTCAAGGGATTTGACGCATTGTTAAGGGTATTTCGATCACTTGATTTCTTAACTAGCAAAGCCTCCTTACAAAATACTAGCAAGCTATTTTCAGATCCCAGGATCCTGCTCTCAAAACAAATAGTAGGCAAAGTCCCATCTCCCAATAGGTTTAGTTTTCAGTAAAGGGTTTGGAACCTCTTTTGAGAGAAGACCCTTTTAGTTCACAAAGCAATTGATCAGCTTGGATAAAACACAACCCTCTATCCCAAACCAAAAAAAGATTCGGAATTTCCGATTCTCTGGTCTCAAGGGAAAGGCTCTCGCCATAAAGATGAGTGATATACCCAGCATGAAAGCCATTACTGAAGTTATTCCTAAGCACTGTTTTGTACGTAAGACATCAACTTCCTTGGCCTACCTTTTTCAATCAGTCGCAATCCAGGCAGTAATTGTCGCGATAGGACTAGCCATTCCTTTCACGCAAGCAATGATTCCTGTTTGGATTCTATATGCCTGTATCTCAGGGACTACTGCAATGGGCTTCTGGGTTATCGCTCACGAATGTGGGCATGGAGCCTTCTCGGATAATCGAACTTTGCAAACAGTTATTGGTTATCTGCTGCACTCATTATTGCTCGTTCCATATTTTTCTTGGCAAAGGTCACATTCCATTCATCATCGTTTTACTAATCACATAACTGATGGCGAGACTCACGTGCCAATAGTTGTCGGTGGTAATGGAATTAACGAGAAAGTCGGAGGAGAGAACGAATTAGCCCTCTCAACTGCTCTAGGCAAAACTACATACGGCCTTATGCAACTCCTATTACACCTTGGCTTTGGTTGGCCTGCATATTTGTTGACTGGCAGCACTGGGGGGCCTAAATACGGGACTACGAACCACTTTTGGCCAAGGGAACCCTTCTCCAAAAAACTTTGGTCTTCGAATTGGGTAAAGAAGGTTTGGATCTCAGATCTTGGGATAGCTTTGGTACTAGTAGGACTGTTTATAACAGGTCTTAAGTATGGAATAGCTCATTTAATTGCAATGTATATAGGTCCATTAACAGTAGTCAATTGCTGGCTAGTTATATATACCTGGCTTCACCATACTGATACAGATGTTCCCCACCTCTCCAACTCAGAGTTCTCTTTTATCAGAGGCGCATTCCTTTCAATTGATCGACCTTATGGAAAAATTCTTAATTTCTTACATCATCAGATTGGCTCAAGTCACGTAATTCACCACATTTTTCCAACAATTCCTCATTACCATGCTAGAGAGGCAACTATTGCAATTAAAAAAGCTTTTCCTAAGACCTATCTTTTCAACCCAGTTCCAATCCATAAAGCTCTCTGGAATATTGCTTGTAATTGCATTGCTGTTGAGTCAGAGAAAAATGATGGTCAATATATATGGCAGAACTCCTACATAAATCAGGATTAAATTCATCTTATGAAACCTACTGCAAGCACAAAAGTAACAAGTGCAAAATCTTCTTCAATGATTTCAAATCACTTTTTAAGAAATCAGATTCTATAAGATTTATGCAGATTACCTAAATAACACGAAATAGTAGTTATCATTTTTTCTCTAGCCAAACACTTACACCTTTCGAATTGAATACAAAGAAGGAGAAAAGGAACCAGAATAAGAAACATTTTTCGATGAAAACTCAACTTCCCATATGACTTAAATTAACTATTCACTGATGAAAACTTAAATGTCATTGCGCCATACTTTATTTCATAGAACCATTAAGGCTCTATTAATTGATGTTCAAGAAGCAGGTTATGAGCACCCAACTCTTGAGAACATCAACGCATTTACAAATGAGCTAGTTCAAGAACTAGAAGAAGGAATACTCCCAATCATAGACAGATATTGCTATCAGAATCCATCCATCAAAAGAAATGTAGAGGAGTCAGACATTCCTCAATGCTGAAATGACCTGCCTTGAATGTCGTATAGAGAGGTGGCGAGCTAAAACCTAAAGGCCTATATATAAAATGAATAGACTAGAGCTCCAAAACTCATTGACAAACAACTTTTATGGACAAGAAAGGAGCAAAGGGTTACTGGATATCCACTGCAACGGTAACTAATCCAGAGTTATTTGCTGAATATGTAGACAAAGTAGGTCCATGGCTAAAAGAAGTTGGTGGGAAAGTGTTTGCGAAAGACACAGAGCCTCAAGGGAAAGAAAGAACAGAAGGGGCAAACTTGGCAATCATTTGTGAATTCCCTTCTATGCGAGAAGCCCTGGAAGCTTATGAATCAGCCAAATATCAAGAGTTATCGAAGCTTCGTAAAGCTGCTACAAGCAATGCAACTTTCACAATCATGGAAGGTATGGACGAGGCCACAAAACTAAAAAGAGCCATGGGACTTTAAGAACTAAAACCCTGAGATCGAAGGTTTTCTCAAACCGGCCATTTTCACCCAAATCTCTTGACATGACTGAAATTAGCTACTGGCTAATGAATTAGAAGGAATCCCTAAAGCCTGTTCGAACTTTCAACCTTTTGGAAACCTTGAAAACTGAATAACTAGCCATCCCCCTGCAAAAAAAAAGCCCCAGTGCAGACAAGAGGCTCTTTCTATTAAGACCGTTTGATCCCCATCACCCGGCCGTTGAATTGACACTAGTCACTGTCAAGGGATTTGTCATCGGTAGAAACACACTATTTATAGTGTAACTTATGCAAACGATAAGAAAAAACACTACTAGTAGGGGTTGATTTTGAGTTCAATCTCCCTTAAAAATAAGTCCCCCATCACCCAGGTCCGGCGCGTTTCGCAATGGCCTTTTTTATTGCCTAGGCATCAACACCATCCAGACAATGAAAGTGAGCCCTGTCAGGCTCAAAACTACATAAATCCAATCGGCGTAGAGCACCCAAAACATTTTCAGCTCTGGAGATAATCGATCAGTTTTTTGATTTGCTCTTTGTTTAGAAAGCTAATGCACGAAGTTGCAGGTATTTCAAGAAGTGCGCAAACAGCCAATAACTCATCTATGTCTCCTTCAGCTTTTCAGATAGCTCTTCAACTCCGATCGTCATATGGTCTAAAAAGAAGGGACTGAAGCCCTGAGACTGAAGATTTACTCAAACTTTACTCAAACCGCACATTTTCACGGAAATCCATTGATATGACTGAAATTAACTAATGGCTAATAAAAACTTCCCTTTAAGCAATACCAACCACTCTCAGCGAATGAGGGATTTCTATTCAAATTTGCATTACAAAGCAACTAGAACTAATAGATCCCTAGAGAAGAAAACAGCTAGCTTTTTAGTAAAAGAGATTGCAAGAATGACAGGTATGACAGGATTCCTTTTTTTATTATTCAAGCCCATGTTGTTCTTGACCCTTAAAAAGCTTTTCAAGAAACAAATGAAGACTTGGATCATTTCTGCTTTGGAATGGTTAGCCCTTCAAACCGACAACGATATTGATGATGCAATAGTCACAAGAGTGAAAGCAGCAATGAAATTAGGGATCGCATGAAAAGTACAATCCACCCAAACCAATTGATGTGAGTGAAATCAACTCCCGGGTAATGGAAACTTCCCTTTTAGTGATATCAATCCTTCTAAGCTAATGAGGAGTTTCTATTTAAACTAAGGAAATCTGTCCCATAATGATCAAGAAAAGAGATCTCCAAAAATGATTGCAACTACTACTATTGCCTGGATTGGTGGAATATTGGTTGTTATCTTTTCCTTTTCGTTCCTCAGGGTAATTCAATTAAAAATTCAAGCTTGGAATCGTGAGAAAATTTCCCCACTCCCATTAGAGGGTGTTTATTCAATAACTAGCTGGGTTGGAACACTTGCAGGATTAACAATTATGTTTACTGGGGTCTTGGAAACATTTACTTTCTCTCCTTTAAGTTCTTTCACTGCATCATTTCTTTTAGCTCTAACAACAGGATTCCCAATGTGGGGTGTAGTCAAATCATTATTAGTGGAGATTGAGTCTGAGACTTTAAAACCATTAGAGCCTGGAAAGTTTTAGCGTCGATTATGAATGATGAATACGACAAAGATGACGATGGCATCGAGTGGGTGACCTAAGAGAACGAGGGAATGACATATCACCAGATAAAAAGCGAGACATATTGAGATCGTTGATTAATAGAAAAAAGGCTGATTGAAAGTTTCAAATTTAGAATCACAAGACTCAACTCTTTTTGCTCCAGATTTTCGAGAGAATCTTGATATAGAGCAGTAAAAAGAATCCCCCGGGGCATATGGCCGTCTTCTTTAGAGCTAGAAGCAACAAAGATAGCTAGAAAGAGTAAACACACTGACTCTTTTGAAATCAATGGCAGAGGAAAAAGAACAAAAAGGGTTTCTTAAAAAGTTTGGCAGATGGGCCCCAATCATTGGTGGGGCTTGGATCGTATTGAACATTGTTCTCCCTCTAGCTTTGCTGCGTGTCCCAGCTATTCAGAAAGTCTTAGTAGCTGTAGAAGACAAGCTCCCTTTTGATATTCCAGGGATTGGATAGATGAGCTTCGCTGATAACTGGGCAAGAGTTTTTGTTGTGATTACTTTTTTAGGCTTTGGAGAAGCCCAATTAATTGGAGGAATAGCTCCAAATCTAATTGCGTTTATTTTGTTTGTAGGAGCGATTGGCTACTTCGCTTTCAGTGGCAAGATGGCTGAGATGTTCCGTGAGGAAAAGAAATAAATGATTCCAACGATCCAAGAGGAAAGAATATGAGATGGCCCCCCAACCAAGCCTGGACATCAACTTTCAAAAGGGAAGGCTATCGCCATTTTGAAGTCAAGCAATATGGAGGGAAAAAAGATCAAAGATGGATCGAGCTTTTTCCCGTCAACAACAAAGAGATTCTTATTCGAGTCTCGTGGGATGAACTAAAGACTCATTCAAAATGGACAAGCGGCTGGCTCCAATTACCTAAAGATGAAGATTGCAATGGATAGAAATGAGAACTGAACTTATTTGCTTTTGCTTGCTTGGAATCGCAGCTTTGCTTCTAAATGCTGGCCTCTTCTCTCAATCTCTTCCGCTCTTTTGGTTAGTTCTTCCATTGGGCATAAAAATCAGCTTCGATGCTATTCAAAGACGCGCTGCTAAAAACAGCTAGAAAGAGATTGAGCTCTCGATAATTAGTTGGCAATCTCAGTCACATCCCCCTGCCCTGAAAGCACAATCAACGAGCTAGGAATCAAGCATTGGCCAATCTGGACTTGTGAACCAAGTACATTCCCTTGGACATATAGCGAAAAGGAAACTTGCTTAGTCCTAGAAGGTGATGTGACCGTTACCCCTGATGAAGGTGAACCTGTCAGATTTGGGGTCGGTGATCTAGTTGTTTTTTCTGGAGGAATATCTTGTACCTGGGAAGTGCATAAGGCAGTTCGAAAGCACTATCGTTTTGGTGACTAGCAATCAATGAAGCTCCTGAGATCGAGGGTTTATTCAAACTCTATTCAAACCGCCCATTTTGCCCAAATCCCTTGATATAACTGAAATCAACTACTGCTAATAAAAACTCCACTTTGATTGATATCAATCGATCTCAGAGAATCAACAATTTCTATTCAAACTTGCAAAAAGGCTTCAATCAATCCATTACAGCTGTTTCAAGTTCGATAAAACCTTCTCCTAAGCAATATCTCCTTTGAGAAAGAAGATCGCCAGGCTTCCAACAATTTCCAATTTGCACAAATTCTCCTTTTTTGCTGTTACACCTCTTAGTCATACTGAATGACTTAAATCCAGAGGTTTCAGCTGACCAACCAGCTACTGGAATTGTTTTGGAACAGAAAGCTTCTGTGGATTCCAAAACTCCGTTTAGAAAAGCAATGGGCACAGCAAAAGAAAGAATTGAAAGGAAGATATTGACTCGCATCCTCAACTCCTAATAGGCAATAGATCTTTGGGAGGAATTAAGTCACGTAATTGATTAACAACTCTCTGGCAAGATGTATCTCTTTTCAAAAAAGGCTCATCACTTCGCACCTCTACTGAGAAAGTCCTAACACTCTTATCAACCCAAGAAATAAAGACTTTTACTCTTGCTTTGTAAGCAATTTGATCTAGCCGACTCTCGGCAAATACTTGAAAATCAGTGCTGAATTCGTCAGAAACAATTAACCCAACATTTTCAAGCAAGCTTTTAAAGGCAGACAGCAAGCAATCCCCTTCAGTTTCACTTTCATACTGAAAATAAGCCATAAGATAAAGACCTAAGAACCATAAGAGCGAACATACTCGCTCTCTACCCATAAATGGGTAGCCCCATTGAGCTTATATAGTATATTTTCCACCCATATGAGCATTCCTTAATACCTTCTTAAGGCTGTCGGCTTGACGAGGGATTTAGGGTTCTTATCTATTTCGAAGCAAGGCTCCTTCAGGCAATGCTAGACGTACTAATTGTGGAAGATGATTTGATCCTTTTAGACTTTTTAGGTCAAGAGGTCGCTAATCAAATCAATGTTCCAGAGAAGAAAATAAGAAAAGCCACCTGCCTTAAAACAGCAAGACATCTTCTGTCTATAAAAAGACCAGATTGGTTACTGCTAGACCTTTCTCTCCCTGATGGTTCAGGTGTCGATCTAGCTAAAGAGTTCGTAAAAAATAATTCCAACGCAAAAATTTTAATTCTCACAGCACAAGCTGATCAATATTCACTGCCTGCGCCTTTGTTGATCAATGTCCACTCACTTATCAACAAGGCAGAAGGGTTGGCGCCTTTAAGAGAAGCAATTTGGGACATTTCTAGAGAAGTTGATCACAACCTCCCTGACCTATCAAGTCTTACTCCAAGGCAATTGGAATTTCTACAACTAATTGGCGAAAGTTTAGACACCGCGGAAATCGCAAAGCGAATGAATATCAGCTTCTCAACAGCTCAGACTCATAGGCGTCAAATCACTCGAAAATTAGGAGTAAAAGGGTCTGCGCTAGTAACACTTGCAAGGAGTCTTCCTGTCTAGAAATGCGTAAAAACAATGGCCGATCAAGGTTTACGCTAATTGGAATAAATCTGTTAGCAATAGCAGCCTATTTCCTTTTGGCGATACTGGCGAAAGCAGGATTCTCTTGGCAGTCATCAGCAATAACTCTATGGCCAGCATCTGGTTTAGCTAACGCATTGGTTATAACTACTGGTTGGAAGATATTACCTGGAATAATAATTGGGAACTTCCTTGGGACTGCCTTTTCCCCCAGCACAGGCTGGGATGTTCAAACATTCATGGTTCCAGTAGCCATGGCCGCAGCTGCACAAGCAGCCGTAATTAGATATGCATTAATTCGTCAAAACTTACTCAACGATCCACTGACTCGCATTACCCGGCTAATGCCTTTCCTTCTCTGGATCGGCCCATTGGGGAACTGGCCTGCATCTATCACATTTTTGTTATATCAATTGGTTCGAAAGTTCCCTGAGCTGGAACTACATCAAATGTATACAGGAACATTCTTCTGGTGGCTAGGAGACTCTCTAGGATCATTGCTTTTTCTTCCTTTTTTCTTACTATTTTTACCTTTTAAAAGACCTCTTTGGGCAGCAAGAAAACCGTATTTAGTCAAGCCCCTCCTTAGTCTCATAACAGTACTTATTGCCGGAGCCCTACTCGAAAGAGTCCTACTGGAAAGGATCAACCTCACTCTTGATCTTGTAGAGCATCTTCAAAACCTGAGGCTCTTAACCACCTTTGTTTGGACTAGTCTTACTTTGGGTGTGCTCGGATTAATTTTGCAGATTGCTGGCAAATCGTTAGAGCAGGAAAAACTATTTATTCGCTCACGATTAGCAGCGGATGCAGCAGGTGCTTTAATTCATGAGATTGGTCAACCTTTAATTCGCTTAAGATTGCGTCTTGAAAGATTAGTTAATTCGAGCAAAAAAGATTTAGAACCAAAAAGAGAGAGCAAATATTCCAAATTAGAAATACATAAAGAGTCAATGCTAAGCCTAGAAGAACTTGATTCTATTGTGATCAACACAAGATCTATTCAAGACCTTACTTTGGCAGGGATTAGAGATACTGATGGTGCTGATTTGAAAACTGCAATTACTCGAATATATACTCAACTTCGTCCAGAGTTGAATCGACTTGATCAAGATTTAAATATTAGGGTTGAAGATGGATTACCTAAAGTCAGTTCTGGCCAAATTCAACTACAAGCAGCTATTAGGAATCTTCTAGCTAATGCCAGCCAGGCAGCTGGAGAGAATGGAGTTATTCGTATAAACACTTCAACTTCAAATCAACACTATCTTTGTATTGAAATCGAAGATAGTGGTAGTGGATTTGATGCTAACTGTATACCTACTGGAGAGGGAAGAACTTCTTCCTCAACTGGTGGAATGGGCTTAGGTTTAATGATTGTCCGTAGAGTGATAGATGACAATGGTGGAAAGATTAGCTTTGATCGCTCAACTGAGCTTGGTGGCGCAAAGGTAACTATTTGGCTGAATGTTTTAACAACATAAAAGCAGAAGCTTGGACAAGAACAAAAAGGATGAGCTTTGCTGAACTGCTTCCATTTACCCCATGCCCTCTCCTTATCGACCGCTTCTCAATCAGGCTTGTTTGAACGACAATAAAACAAATAAAACTTCGAGAACAAAGGTCTATCCTTGCTTTATCCAAACTAGAGAAATGGTGAAAACAGAAGAATTAGCGGCAGCATGAAAGACCTTCCATCTCACTTCCTTCGCGAAAAAGAGAAAGAAGTTGTCTTTCATATTCCTGGTGCATTCCAAACACCGATGGTTGATGAACTAATGCAGGAATATTTCCCTGAATACAAGACTGTTCTTATTCGCTGTGCGGAAACCTTTTATCGGATGAGTGAGGGAGCAAGGGTATGACTGTTGATTGGAAAGAATCAGATGGACCAGAGTGGCGGGAAGAGTTCAAACAACTCAAAGGGATTGTCTCTATTGATGACCTCAAATTGCTGGATGAAGGAGCAACAACCATGAAAGAGGCATGGCGGCTAGGCGCTCTTCATGCTGAATACAAACGACTGAAGAGAAACCAACCACCAGAGCTGCCAGATATAAATCGATGAACTATTCCGATGCGCTGTTCATATTTGCTCCCACCATTGGCTTGGTGCTTTTCTTTGTGGTGATGAATATCGTGATTACAAGGGTCTTCACGAAGGATCGAAACCAATGAAGCTCAACGTAAAACTCATGCAGGGTGGCACGATCTTTGAGGACATAGTGACCTACACAAATAGGAGCCGCAAATAAATGGGCTTGATTGAATTAGACAAGAAAGCCGCTAAAACAATCCAAAAGCGTTTGGGATTAGTAACTATCAAATGCTTAATTTGAGCTGGGTATTGGGTTTTGGAGTGGGAGTTATCACCACGCTGATTCTGCACTGGATCTGCTCTCCTCATTAGTCATGCGCCACCTCTTACTTCCAGGAGCAAAAGGGAGATAATGGAAACAAGGAAAACCCCGAGATCGAGGATTCCTTCTAACTCTGTTCAAACTTTTCAACCAAGACAAGAAATGCGTACAAAAATGTCACCTAGAAGAGCTTTACTGATTGCTGCAATAATGTCCGTTGCACCAACTCTTCTCTTTGCTACTTGCTATGAAAAGTTTTCAGGTTTCGGAGTCCTAATTGCCTCCATACTCATTAATTGGCCAGTGATCCGATGGCTTGATGATCGTCAGTGGTATAAAGAATGGGTCAAAGAGGAATCAAAATAGTCAAGTTGTTCAAAACATTCCTCAAGAACCACTGCTACGAATGAAATCAACGACTGGCTAATGAAAACTTCCCTTTGAGTATCATCAAACGATCTCAGCAAATCAAGAATTTCTATTCAAACCAGAGAAATGGGGAAAGAAAAGACAAAAAGAGATTTTTTTGTGCCCTTATGAACTACATCCTTAGTCCTTAGTAGCTATCAATAAAGAGAGCATATGGTCAAAACGCATTAAGACTCATTCCTCAAAGAGCCTCTTAATCAAGACCAAGAAATGTTCTTTGAACATCTTCAATCTCTAAACAATGGAAAAACTTCTTTATCGTGGCAACAAATATACCCAACACAAAGAAACTGTGTTTAAAAAGTCTGTCCAATTAAAATACAGGCGGAGCATTTATAATAAAAAAAGACAAATAATATCTAAAGTTCAAAATAATTTAATCTACCGTGGAAGCAAATACTTGTCGAAAGGGTCTACTAATAAGCCTTACAACTCTGAGGAAAATGAAAAAGTCTTCTCGTTAGCAAGGGATATTATTAATGCACAATTTAATCTCGCCAATGATGAACTCAGTCTCAAACTATGGGATGAGGTTGCAGCTCTTAAAATTGATCCACAACGTATTATTAATATTATGTATACATGCTGCTCAAATGAAGATAATCAAAGCATGTTAGAGGCTGATTTAGATTATTTCTCTGAGGAATAATTAGAATGAATCCCTCCTAATGAAACAATTGCAAACAAAACCTAATAATCTAAATCTAACTTTTAAATTAAGAGCTAGCCTTATTTAAGAAAGGGATATTTAGCTTGAATGTTGTTTTTTGTAGCAACTGCAACATATGAACAATATGGATCTCTGCTCTAATGTTCAAAAATTTATTTTCAAGAAAAGGGCTTTAAATGATCAACCACCTCTATAAATCAAAATCAACAAGAATATTAATAACAAGACCTTCTAAGCAAATAAATGATTTAAGGTACCCCAGTAATTTTAATAATGGACTAGAGAGAGACATTGCTGCAATGAAGAAAGTTTGGGGAATGCTCCTGGAAGGTTCAATACGTTGGTTTGGCGAAGTAGGTCGTCAATATTAGTCTTCGTATTTAGATTCTGAAGAGAGAGAAAAGAACTCAATTGCAATTTTCTTGTATCTAAATATACATAGCATCATCTTCTAATCTGCTCTAGAAATAGCAGATTAGCAAGACTTTAGATGAGTCATTCAATCTAAACTGATCTTCTCTGTAATAATTCTGTATCTGAATATACTAAATTTTAAATTCAGGGAATTTCCATTTTTGTTTTATCTGATACATATAGATTGAGCTCCTAAATGCATTAATAGGATATGAATTTTAATCCTTTGCGATGAATAGAAGTTTGGCCTCAAAAAATTTATAGAAATGAAGTATTCCTCAATTTAGCATTCTCTTTTTCTCACATTAAAATCAATAGTATTAAACATCTGAACCATGAAACCGTATTTAGAAGGGAAGAAATTGAATAAAATAGAAAAGAATAAGGCTATGAAAGATGGTCTTCTATTAGGTATTCAACTAGAAGAATTATCCAAGATTGGTTGGGAGAAAATGGACAAAACCGACTTAGAACTTCGACTTAAATGGTATGGAATGTTCTGGCGGCCTAAAACACCAGGAAAATTCATGCTCCGTTTAAGAGTAACTAATGGGATACTAAATGGACATCAATTAAATGTGATTGCATCTATTGTTGCTCGTTATGCAGAAGATGGAAGTTGCGATATCACTACAAGGCAAAACCTCCAACTCCGTGGAATTCTTATTAGTGACCTACCTGAAATTCTTAGACGTCTAAAAGATGCTGATATAGAAACTATCCAATCAGGATTTGACAACCCAAGAAATGTCACAGGTAATCCATTAGCAGGAATCGACCCCAAAGAAATTATAGATACCAGGCCATATACATTGGAGTTGGACAATTACTTAACTAATAATGGAGAAGGAAATTCTGAATTCTCTAATTTGCCAAGAAAATGGAACACTGCAGTAGCAGGTTCACATGACAACTTTCTTTTGCATAATGACATTATTTTCCATCCAGTTATAAAAGAAGGAGAGCTTGGTTTTAGTGTTTGGGTTGGAGGAATTCTTTCTTCTCAGTTAAATGACTACGCTATTCCTCTTAATGTATGGGTTAAACCACATGAAATATGTCATTTCACAGGAATAGTTATATCTAGTTGGCGCGATGATGGAGAACGTTATAAACGACCTAAAGGACGATTTAGGTTCTATTTAAATAAAGTGGGATTAGAAAATTTTAGGAATGATGTTCAAGAAAAATTTGGAACACTTATTCCAGACCCTGGTTCTATATTTTCACAAAAACCACGTTCTTTCTTTGGGATTCATCCTCAAAAGCAGGTAGGGCTTAACTATGCAGGCATACATATTCCAGT
Source organism: uncultured Synechococcaceae cyanobacterium (assembly GCA_902634405.1). GTDB lineage: Bacteria > Cyanobacteriota > Cyanobacteriia > PCC-6307 > Cyanobiaceae > CACPJY01. Next base: position 7,764 of record CACPJY010000010.1, on the reverse strand, counting down.
AGGTCGGCTTTCAGCAGAAGAAATTCAAGATTTAGCCAGCATAAGTACAACATATGGGAGCAGTGAAGTTCGTCTTACTGAAGATCAAAATGTGATCATAGTTAATATCCCAGACAAGCAAGTTGATAGTTTTAAAGCTGACCCTCTGTTAAAGAAATTTCCCCTCAGCCCAAAAACAATAGCGGCAGGGACTGTCTCATGTACAGGTAATACCTACTGCAGTTTTGCATTGACAAATACTAAAGATCAGGCTCTAAAGGTATCTAAAGAGCTTGACTCGGAAATTTATTTACCTGAAGAACTAAAGATTCACTGGACAGGCTGTCCAAATAGTTGTGGTCAAGCCTATATGGGAGCAATAGGCCTAACAGGGACAAAAGCTAGAAATGCTAATGGGGAAATGATTGAAGCTTATGACATATCAATTGGGGGAGAACAAGGACCAAATCAAAAGATAGGAGAGTTAAAATATAAATCAGTGCCTACTGCTGAATTAAAAAATCTATTAAAAACATTATTGATTGAAAATTACTCTGCAATTCCAAAGAACAATAATTCCTCTCAGAAATTTATTACTTTAAAGCAGATTATTGATTGGATTCGCCAGTTAGGTAAAAGCAGTCATTCTCCATAAGCTGCTTTTACCAAAACCACAATCATTTTTTAACTTCTCCATGCAATTTAAATCCAATTCAACTGATTTATTTAGTCGCATTGTCAATTGGCTAAGTGACTTTGGAAGTGACCGTCCACTCATTAATCGACAAGGTGGAAGTAAAGATCCTTTCTCAAGGCTAATGAATCGCATTAGCAGATAAATCAATCAATTTAAAAACATCTACAACACAATCATTTTCCCAAACATGGATGCAAACACTTCGCAAATGGATTATGTCCTTCCTAATGAATTAGTCGATGGAATGATTGCAGCGGGTGGAAAAAAATCTACTGTAAGTACAAAAAACTTACTGGTAAGAGGTTTTTACTCTGGGGCAATACTTGGCTTGGCTACATGTCTCGCAATAACTGTAGGTATTCAATCTGGAATGCCTTTCCTTGGCTCAGTTATTTTCCCTTTTGGATTTGCAAGCATAGTGCTTTTTGGCATGGAGCTAGTTACTGGAAATTTTGCTTTATTGCCTATGGCAACTTGGGCGGGTAAATCATCCTGGAAAGCCACATTTAGAAATTGGGGGTGGGTCTGGATAGGTAATTTCTTAGGCACATTTCTTGTAGCAGTTTTACTTTCAATTAGTTTGACAAGCGCAGGAACTATTGATCCTTTATCTGCAGCTGAAGGAGGTAAAGGATGGGCCGTTGTTGCATCAAAGCTGATATCTATAAATCAATCAAATGTTCTTACCAAGTATGAATCTCTAGGAAGTACTGGACTTTTCCTAGCATTTATACGAGGTGTTATTGCTAACTGGCTCGTATGTCTTGGAGTCACGATGGCTCTAGTAAGTAAAAGTGTTCCAGGAAAACTTCTTGCTTGTTGGCTACCAATTACTGCATTCCAAACAATGGGCATGGAACACATTGTTGTAAACATGTTTTTGCATACAGCAGGTCCTCTTCTTGGCTCTGGAGTGCCCTTCAGTAAGGTTGTCTTTTGGAATTTCCTGCCAGTTACGGTTGGCAACATTGTTGGAGGAATGGTTTTTATAGGCATGCTCTTCTACAGCACACATCGCACCAAGATGTCCAATGTCCTGCCAACAGTTCATGATGAAAAGCTGGAACGAGAACTAGCCGCAGAACTTGGAGCACGTTAAGGCCAAAGGACTATCTATGGCCATCCATGAAGAGACAATCTGGGAAAAACTCCACCAATCCCGCAGGGTTCCCCTCGAGCCTTGCTGGTTGGGTGAGGTTTATTCACTCAATCTTCAGACAGAGCTTCGCTTTGCCATAACTGAGCAACTCGGATTACTAAGCAATAAAGGTTGGCCAGTTTTAGAGTTACTAATCAAACAAGCAGGGGCTCAACCAGAATTAATTAGTGCAGCAGGACTTTGTCATCAAACTGAGGCAAAAACTTGGTTGCTAAAGCTGCTCAAAGAAGAGAAACAACTCAAGCTGCCAGTTCTGCAAGCACTTGCCTGCTGGGGAGGTGAACTTCCAATCATGCTCCTTAGGAATGTATTAAGTGAAAAATCCCAACCCCTTCTCTTAGCAGGCTTGGAGTTACTCAAATTCAAAGTTCATCAACTCAGTGATGATCTTCTGCTTGATCTTGTTCAGAAACCATTAAAAGATTTTCGCGATCCAGTTGTGTTATCAACCATTAGGGTTTTACAACGGCGCAGTAGTCCCGCCGTCAACTTACAAATTGCAGAAATTGCTAAGAACGGATCAGAAGCAACAGCTCGTGCAGCACTTCTTGCCCTCAGTTGTATAGCCACTTCACATAGCCTTGCAACCCTGTCAAATCTTCTCAATGAGCTTCCCAAAGGCCCCCTAAAAGAGATGGCCCAAAAGCAACTGCAACTTCAATACAAATAGGCCAAAATAGAAAAAGCAGAAGTCACCTGCTGAGGTCCTATGGCACAACAGGAACCTAGCTAGTGGCTAATAAAAAGCGAGCCAAATGCTTATTGGATAGAAGATCTAAAAAATGAAAACGAAACGCTCTGGGAAGGAATAAGCTCAGCCTTCTTGGATTGCTATAAAGCGACCAGAGAGTTTCACCTCAAGAGTAATTTATCCCAAATCCTAAAAGCACCAGAAACTGTTCCTAATACAAAAGAGCTTTCTTTGTAATTCAGCATAGAAGCCCTACCAATCGCTAAATGGTCTGAATTTTGTTTTGTCAAGGAAGAAGTGGTCGTAAATGCATATTTAACACCAGCATTCTCTAATATATTTTTTACATTTTTATCATATGATTTCTTATATCCATATGGATATGCGAATAATCGTGTATCTCCACCGATTTGCCTTATAATTTCCAACGATCTAGAAATCTCCCATTTCATCCAATCTGATGGCAATTCAGATAATATACTATGACTCATAGTATGAGAAGAGATAACGATTTCATTAGTTTCCATAATATCTTTTAATTGCTGTATTGTTAATAACTTTCGTTCGAGGATAATAGACCTTTCTCTTTGGATAGGCCTAATCAATTTGTAAAACTTTTCCAAGTCTATAAAGCTAGAATTAATTATAAAGTCAAAATATTTATCTGCATTTGTAAGACGAGAATAAGGTTCTGGCAAGTCAGGTAAAGACAAGTATTTATACATAGACAAACATCTACTTCTTACTCCATCCAATTCATTTTCTGAAAGGCAGAGCCCTACAGGTGCAAATAATACAAATGGTATTTTGAATTCATGAAAAAAATTCAATGCATCTAACAACGATTTATCTGCATCATCAATAGTAATAATTAAACTTTGTTCTTCTGATTTCATTCTTCCACTAAATAGATCCTCAAGAGTTTCTACAGGGGGTCTAAGTCTGCAATTTCTAGAGATTATTTCAAGCTGAGCTTCCAATGAATCATAGCTCACCTCTAAATCTGGATATATCAAATCCTTACTTGTGAAGTAATGGTAATCAATAACAACTAATCTTTTTGAAAAGTTTGAAAGAACTCTAGGGGCAAGACCAAGCTTATTACTTAGTATAGAAAAATACTTACGTAGTAGTAATTGCCCCATAACTACCTCTTTTTAATTAGACAAACTAAATAACTAGCGCCAAAGATTCTTAAAGGTGTATCATTCAATCCCTCTAAATCAATGAATTCCCTACCGATTAACTTGTTAAAGATTTGGTCAAAAGGTGCCGGAAGCAATGTAAAGCCCTGGTAAACATCATCTACCAGCTCAAAGCCTTGACTCCTTGCTTTTCTAATAAAAACAGAAGGAATATGCTTCCTAGGGATAAAGCTCAATCTCTTTGCTTTAGTATTAGATCGTAGTAATCTAATTTTAATAAAATCTGCTAGCTTCATAACGCCTGGAATGCCTTTTAAGTAATGACTTAATCGATTAAAACTAGTTGAGATACCAAATACATTAGTTACATTTAAAATCAATAATCCTTCTACTTTTAAAACCCTATTAAGCTCCTCAAGCATCTTATTATCTTCTGGCATATATTCAATAACACCTGAGGCAATTACGCAATCAACTGACTCAGGTTCAAGTCGAGTATCTTCACAATCTCCACAAACAAATTCCCATGATTCATTAAAGCCTTTTGACTCCGATCGTTTTTTAGAGATTTTAATCATCTCCTCTGAAATATCCATACCAATGCCTTTATAAGAAAGATTAGATAAATCTTCTTCTAGCAATCCAGGCCCACAGCCAATATCAAGAATTTTAGTATTCGAGCTTTGAAGATATTTACTTACAAAAGAAACAATTGATTTTTGCCTCGCCCATTTAGGGTGAGTTTGCTGATTTAGATAATAATCATTGGTATATTCCTCTGACTTCGAATCAAAGTAATCCGCAGATAATGATTTAATGTCAGCCACTAAAACTCTAATAATGCAGTGGAATTATAACGAAAGTGAGGTATAAAGAAATTGAGATCGCGATAATCAATTGGAAATCTCCGTCACACCCTCCTGCCACCCCTGATACAAGATGAATGAAACATCAAATTGGCATGTCAGACCGAGATAAAACAGCTCCAGAAAATGATTACACAGAAGTCAGAGTCAGGCTTCCAAACCACATCATTCAGAAGTTTGAAGCCCTCCAGAAGGAATGGGGGTTACAGTCGAAAGGCTCAGTATTAGAAAGGCTTCTCGAAGAAATCTTTTCAGAAACCTAAGACAATCTAGTCTGATAAACGAGTCTTTGATCTCAATATTTGTATTAACTCTGGGTTAGGCACTAAAGCTTTGCATTATCCCTATTTTGGCCGTGCCTCCAGAGGCTTGCAAAACCCCTCTTAAGGACACAGGCTAGAATCTGCGGTCTCATTCCTCAAAGGGCTAGGAATGCTAAAAGCTCAAATCAGATAATTAAGTCAAAATAGGAAAAGGGGGAATTTGCTCAAATTCCAGCAAAATCCGAGCAAGCCTCTAATCCTAAACAAGCTTTCTAACCTCTTTTATCGCAATGGCTGACAAAAATATCTCGTATTGGCTAATGAAAAGCTAAAAACCTTTGATAGCAGTCGATCTCAAGGAATCGCGAAAAGCCATACTAGCAAGCTATTACTTCCGAGAGATTTAAAAAAGAAAACTCAATCGTCATAAACCTTGCAATGAGAATTGGTTGGATGTCCTTCACACTCTTCATCCCAAAAATCTAAATTTGGCTCTTTTTTATTTATTTCTAATTCAAGGCCACATTCCTTAATTGGGACTTCAACATCATCGACCGAACAAGATATTTCATCTGGTGATTGTTTCTTCAGTGCATCCCTAATGATTGTGAATGGTGACGTTAATTTCATTGGGAACCTCCTTTAAATGCAACTGCAAATTCATGCCAAAACTCCCGGGCGCCTAGAGAAGCCAAGCATCCAAGACAAATGCCAACAGCTATTGGGAGAAAAGAATCAACAAAAGTGAGTCCTTCTTGATAGTTCATCAAAGACCTCCTGATGAAGTTTTGCGAGGAGCTTCCGACCAAAGCCCCCCTAAAGCCATTAAGAGCAACGAACTGGATTTACTCATTTAGCTCTGGCTATTTTCTAATTGATAATTAGGGAAAGATCTATGATGCAATCACTAAAGTATTTACGCTCAATCGTCTCTTATTAGATGCGTCAATCTAGGTTCATTATTCTTTATTTAGGGAAACCAAGAAGTTGGAGGCAAAGGATCTCGAAACGATTTTCGTTCATCTTCTAAATCACAGAGCAAGTCACACTGAGTTAGCTCTGGATTAGAAATCCTATCAAGAATTCTAGCCATATCTACTGCTGAGAGTTCTCCATCGCTAGACCATTTGAGTGTGGTTTTTCGCTGAGCAGGAGGGTCTATATTTTTTGCAACAGGTAGAGTCTTACTCAATTCAAGATTATCTAAATAAGCTTTGGCGGAATGCAGGTCAGCTGAGTACACGCAACGACTTCTTGAGCATGATTGGAAGATTCGTCCAGAATCACCTTTGAAGCAAGTAATTGAGCCACCTTGAGCACTTATGTATAAAGGGTATGTAGTGATCATTGCTCTTCCTCCTTCTTTAAATGAACATCAACACATTGAGTCATACAATGCATACCATCATCACTTATTGAATAGGCAGTAATGCATTCAAAGTACTCATCAATAGCATCACGCTCGATGTCAATTTGATCAATTCCATGAGTCCGTTTAGTGGTCATAACTTGCACCTCCTTAATCAGGCAGAGAACATAGCATTGAATCGATTATTGCAACCATTCCTTACTAAAGGTAAAGTACTTATTTAGTATTTTATAACCAAGAAGGAGAAATTAAATAGTAGAATTTTTCGCAATTAAATAACAAAAACTGACCTTTCTTTGTTCCACAAGGAAGAAAGAATGGCCAGTTTTATTTTGCCTTTTTTAGCGAAGCTACTTGCTATTGATCGCCTGAGGCCAAATATCTAGGTGTAAGGCTGATAAAGACTCCATTAAGGGCACCTAAACGATGCAGAGGAGTGTCACCAATACTTTAGAGAGCATCTATGACCAGCCCACTTATGGAATGAGACTGTTGGAGCAGGGACCAGAAGTCAATTTGCTTCTATTTGATACTCAGGTGGAGTGTCGATCATTAATCCCTCCGCGTGAGTTGTGGTCATTTTGTAGCAACCGATACATTATTGCAATCCGCCTTAATGCTTATTCCTTCTCCAATCACTGCTAAGCAAAAAACAAATAAAGACTGGTCTTGGTGCATACGCCAGAATGAGAGCAGGTTGAAAGATTCTCTAGTCCCTAAAAGCGGCAGTAGTTCCACACCAGCAAAATACTAGCAAGCATTTTCGCCCAAATCCCTTGATATGAGTGAAATTAACTACTGGCCAATGAAAAGTTCCCTTTAGGTGATAGCAACCGATCTCAGCGAATCAGCAATTTCTATCCAAACTTTATCCAAACTAGAGAAATGGTGAAAATGGAAGAAGAAAAGCCTCTTACCAATAAAGACGAGACAAAAGAAAAGGAGGAGAACTCTCTACTGAATTATGAATACGACGAAGATGACGATGGCGTCGACTGGGAGACCTGAAAGAATTATAAGTACTCCTACGTTTAATTAAAATTAAACCCATATAGTTCATATTCAATGTTTATTTTTACATATATCCTGATTTATTTCTCTATAGATCAATACAGAAAAATATTTGTCATTGATCATCTTACATCGCAATATTAACTCCTTCCTTAGTGACTATTTCAACTACTCTCTGCATATCGCCAAGAGAACTTGAATTTGCTTCTAAGCTTGTAAATACTGATTCGACGCCTCCTGGCTGTGCAACCATTACATACCTAGTGTTCTTCTGTTTAGATAGTGGAGCATGAATTGTTCCAGCAGGCACATCAATTGAACGCCCAGCCGAAATAATTGTACTTACGCCATTTAAATTAAGGTCTAATTCACCTTCAAGCACAACATAAGTCTCATCCCAATCATGAGAATGAGATGGTTGACCTACTCCTTCTGGGGTCTCAAATTCTAAGAAACTATATTTACCATTCGTATCAGTAGAAGTTAGTCTTAGAGTTACTTTGTCTCCTAATACTTCAATTGTTGTTGCCATAATCCTGCAAGAAAATTGAGTTCATTTTATACGCATGGATGTAAAAAGAGTT